>CP128857.1:2459011-2766387 GCA_030388725.1 Prodigiosinella aquatilis | reverse complement strand
GCTTGCATAATCATCATACCTTTGGCATGAAGATTTCCGCCAAGTTCTGCTTTACGCTCAACATCGGTAAATTCACCGTCACCGGGATGTACCACACAACTGATACGTGTCGGTTCTCCAAACATTATCGGATAACCGGGGTATTCCAGCACCGATAGACCATTAATCTGACCTATCACATAGCCTTCGGTTTCAATCAGAATTTGACCAAGCTCGATCTCATCTTGCATGCGTTCACATAGGTAACCTTCACGCCAGCGCCGTGCCGTTACTGCATCAATAATAGCTTGTGCGGTAATTTCTTTCTGTTGTTGCGCATACAGCGCTGAATACTGTAGCTGATGTGTCAACCATTGCGGACAAAGCGGTAGGCAGCCTTGATCGCCACTATAACGTACCGCCAGCGTAAACAGTTCATTCCAGGCATCGGCAGCCAGCAGCGGTAGCTGATTTTCCAGGCACAATGCATTGATATAGGAACACCAGTGCACCATATCTTCGGGTTCAATCAACTGCAATTGTGATTCGAATTCACCGTAGATGGCCAGTTCGCCCAGCTCGGGTTCCATATCATGAATATCACCCAGACTTTCTCGATCACCCAGGATAATGACACGTATATTGATGGGCATCGGAGGAATGTTTACCGGCAAAGGTCGGCGTTCATCAGGAGAAAGCCAGTAATATTGACCGTCAAGAACGATCTGCTTTAATCGAAGCCACATCAGTGGTTGTGCTAGTAACGTCCTGGCAGAAAGAATCAGCGTTCCGCCATTAACCTGATGAATCAGTCCCGGCTGGAGTGAGATCTCATCCTGGAAACAGCGGACGCAGCCGAATAACTGCTCTGGTTCAATCCATTCCCGATACCCACAATGAATGGTGGCCGCAAAGTTGTCATCTTGACGTTGTGCTGGCTGGACGCTGATCTGATGTTTCTCTATCTGATACACGCTACCATATAATTCATCACTGGACGGGACCAGTGTGTTAACCGCATTGGCAATCAGCGCCAGATAGGCGTTGTTCTCCTGTGCCTTCAGCAGCATAAAGTGGGAAGGTGAGCGCGGATGACAAAAAATATTCAACGCATCAGCGAGACGAGCCTGAATCGCTGAAAATTCAGCGGGAGCGAGCTGTGCAGCCTGGGAAAATAACGTCTGATATGGCGTATAGTCGGGCAGTAGATGCTGCCATTCGAGTTGATTGCTGGTCAAAGTGTCTAATATAACCGTCTGAAGGAAAACCGCAATTATACAAGAATAATGCCAGCTGCACATGAGCAGAGTTGAACGATTCATCAGTTGATTCACGTTGTGATGATATCGTGTGAAAAATAATCAGCAAAAAGTTGCTTGAAAAGGAAACTCAGGCAACAATGAAAGAACAATGGGTTACGTTACACGGTCACTGAAGAATTTATGATGAAATATCAGCAATTAGAAAATCTTGAGTGTGGTTGGAAATGGAAATATCTGGTGAAGAAACACCGTGAAGGTGAGCCAATAACACGTTTTTTGGAGCAGAGTGCTGCGGAAGAAGCAGTGAATGCATTATTGAACATGGAGAGTCAACCAATAAAAGTGTTGCAGTGGATTGAACAAGACATGAACCCGGCATTGGCAAACCGGATGAAACAAACCATTCGTGCCCGGCGCAAACGCCATTTTAATGCCGAACATCAGAACACGCGCAAAAAATCTATCGATCTGGAATATCTGGTCTGGCAGCGTTTGGCGGGACTGGCGCATCGGCGTGGCTGTACACTTTCTGAAACCATTGTGCAATTGATTGAGGATGCTGAACATAAGGAGAAATATGCCAGTCAGATGTCGCTACTCAAACAAGATTTGCAGGCTATTCTGAATAATAAGGCGTGATGCGGCTCCTTTCTCTCACACCTTCCTGGTTTTGCTGATCATCCTCTGACACTCGTTGTACTAATGCGCTTATATTATGCTCTGCAAACACCTCAATACCATGAATCAGAAGAAGCTCGGCTACTACGCCATAACCAGCCATTGTCTGCCCATTAAATTGGCCGTTGTATACTCTCTGGCTTCCGCAAGAAGGACTCCCCTCTGTCAGCAATGCGAAACGACAACCATGCTCTTTGGCCATTTTCAGTGTCAACCAGGCACCGAGAATGTACTTTTCTGTGACATCCTCACCAGAGGGTTCGATTACTCGAGCACCCTGTGTAATAACAGCTCGTCCTGATAAGGAGGGAATAATTTCTGCTGAAGGTCGAGGTGTGGGGAATCCTGCTGCCAGCTCTGGGCAAAAAGTAACCAGCCGGTTTTCTTTGCGCCAGATATCCAGGTATTCCGACACCATTTTTTTATCAGACCCATTATAACGGACCGGAAATCCTGCCAGGCAGGCGCTAATCAGGATTTTGCTCATCTGAAGCCTTTAATCATTAATCACATGAGGACGATGGCATGATACGACGATTGTGGCAAGTCATGCATTATACAAGGAAATATTAGTTAATTTATTAACTAATAATAATTAAAAAAATGAAAAAACCAACACCACAGGAAAACTTAATGGCCATGTCAGGCCTATTATCAACGCTGCCAGGAAACGGATAAACAAGGAATTATCACGACTCATTAGAAAGGTAAATAACATTGAAACCACAAGGCCAATGAAATAAACATATTCCATGATTTCCCATAGGTTATGATGCAACACATTTCTTTCCTTAGTATATAGAGTACAATTATTATAAAATATTAGTATTTAATTATCAATAAGTTAACTTGTCATTCCCGACTGTTCCAAACACGTCGTCAGGATGGTTAGCAAACCATAGTGATAAGTCTAGTCTGGATAAGCCAGCATCTGCTTTGTGTGAATATACTTTCCCATGTAAGTGGACCCCTATAAAGATTTGCATATGCTATCAATATTAAGGATAGATTATGGCATCACTGTTTGTTGCTTTATTCATCAGTGTCTGACTATTGTTGCTGAATAATGTTAACGCTAACGGCATCATTGTTTCTGATGGGCATGTCAAAGAAAAAGTTATTTGGTCATCAATCTCAGCCTATTCAGGAAACTCCCTTGTCCGTTTAATATCACCAGCAGTGGTTGGTTGTCGTTGTGAAAAGCGCTGTGTATGGGATAGACAAGGTGGGTAGTGCCTCTATTTATTACAAAAAGGAGGTAACCGGGAAAAAGATCACACAGTGGAGACAGGAAATGCCCAATCCACTCGTTAACCAGTAGTATGTGTAACATGTTCATAATGCAGCGACAGTAGGTGTTTAAGTCATATTTATGACAAAAATATTAATTTTTTGTTCTCCTATGGACATCATAAAGAGAGTAGCATAGTTTGGGTCTTTATCTCTGTGATAAAGGTAATAAAATGAGTGAGATATCAAGTTTGTCGTTAAAGATTCCCTTGAGTCTGAAAGAGAAGATTAAAGTAGCTGCGCTGGAGAATCAGGTTTCGATCAGTACTGAGGTAAGCAATCGGTTGCTGAAAAGTTTTGATACTGATGTCCATTCCAGTGATGTTGATGTTATCGATAACCAAAATACCGAAGAAATGGCAGAGTTACCTCTTACAGCCAAAGAGATTAAAAAATTACGTCAGTTGCTGAAAGAAAAGCCTAAAAGCGCCTCCAAAAAAAAGTAATGCCTTCCTGAATGCATGCTGTATCACGTTCTGATATAGCATGCTCTAAATCTGTGAATCCCTAGAATGTGAACAAGGTCGATAAAATATCTTCGCTTTGTGCCGATAGACTACCTATAGGCTGATTTATCTGACAGGGAATAAACATGCTCATGGGTACACTAAAAGAAACGTTACTGTTTGGTGCAACCGGTCAAGCTGGGGTTCATCGCTATGAAATCTATAAACATGAGATGAAAGGTGGTTATTTTGCCATCATCTATGTACAAAAAACGATAGCTGTCCATGACAATAGTATAATGATGTGGGTAATGGAGAATTCATATTTACCACTAAAATCAAATTTTGTACCGAATGCCCGCATGGAATGTGAAGTACATTGGCAAGAAGAAATTGCACCATCTCTCTGTTCTGGGGATTAATGGATTAAACCTGTGACGGGTGGTTCGTAGCTTAATAAACGGATGAGAAGACAAGGACGTTATCTAAATGATACATAAAAACATTTGTTTGATGAAAATTTTACTATTAACACGATTAACTTTTAAGAATTTTAATACGTAGAATACGTAACCGCTATCAAACCAACGTTAGTGCTCTTTCGATAACTTACTGATCTAGTAAAAACCGTACAAAAATTAATACCAGGCATTATCTTTGCAACACTGATCTGGTCTGGTTGCAGAGAAGGCACAACATCGTTTACGATATCTCACTGCAATTGATTCAAGGAGGATGAAAATGATTTTTTCTATGTGGGAAATAACAGATAGTTGCATTGGATATGTCCATTCTTTGATTTTTATCAAAAAAATTATCACATCGGCGACTGCCAACCTGACTTGATTTTCTGTGAACAAAACTGTTTTTGTCAATTATTCTGTTTTTCTATTATGGAAATGTTTACTGCGCCAGCTCAAAAATAATAGTCTCAAATATTACATGACATTGATAATCTTTCTACTAAAGGAAATTAAATCCACAAGGTAGGATCCTGGATAAGCATATTATTCAATAATAGTAGCAATTTTTATTTTACTGGATTGTTAATAATAGGATTGAAGTTCAAAGGGGATTTATATGAGTTTTTCTAATTTACGCATAGGTTATCGCCTGGCTATTGGGTTCTTTTTCTTGATATTCATGTTATTGATCGCTGGAGGGGTGGCATTATTTAATATGAGCGATTTCAATAAAAAAATGGATAGTACGGTTTCAGAAATTTACCCGCTCACAGCCAAAGGTAATCAATTAATTGAGGAGTTGAATAATGCACTAATGGGACAACAGGTTATCCTTTTCCTCAACTCCGAAGCTGATATCACCCGTAAACTGGAGGAAATCAAGGGGCACTCTGCCACTATCACTACAGTACTTAGTGATCTTGAAAAGTCAGTTCACGACAAAAAATCCGTTGATTTGCTTAATGAAATTCAGAGAATTCGCAAAGAATATATGATCTCTGGCGATAAAATCATGGCGTTGGTAAAGCGTGGCCATAAAGATGAAGCAGTTTCGGAGTTGTTGAATGTCGCACTAACGATTCAAAGTAAATATAAAAATAAGGTTTCAGAGTTTGTTGACTATCAAGATGACCAAATGGTTGAGGCAAAAAATGAGGTGAAAAAAAGTTATTTTGAAGCTCGTTTATTGCTGATTTCGGTATTTCTAAGCAGTGTTGTTGTCGGTGTACTCATTGCGTGGTTGATGACTCGTAGTGTTACTCATCCATTACAGGAAGCATTGTTGATTGCTGAAAAAGTGGCGAAAGGAGATCTTTCTTCTGAAATAAAAACTGAGCGTAAGGATGAAACAGGTATGTTGTTGCGGGCACTCAACAATATGAATGCGAGTCTGCGTCAGATTGTCAGTCAGGTTCGAGATGGGGCTGAAATGATTTCCACTGCAGCTTCACAAATCGCTGCCGGTAACCAGGATCTTTCTGCCAGAACGGAAGAGCAGGCTAGTTCTCTGGAGGAAACTGCAGCATCTATCGAGCAACTGACCTCGACTATTAAAAATACCGCTGACAATACGTCACATGCAACATCGCTTGCTAGTGAGGCTTCTGAAACCGTGGAGAAAAGTGGTGAGATGATGGTAAGTGTGACGCGGGAGATGCATGAGATTAAAGATTCATCTCAACGGATGGCAGAAATCATCGGTGTTATTGACAGCATCGCCTTCCAGACCAATATTTTGGCGTTGAATGCTGCAGTTGAAGCGGCAAGGGCGGGTGAGCAGGGCAGAGGTTTTGCCGTAGTGGCCAGTGAGGTTCGTGCGTTGGCGCAGCGTAGTGCAACAGCAGCAAAAGAAATTAAAGAACTCATCGACGACTCAGTGGAAAAAGTTCTGGATGGCATGTCTCTAGTTGAAAACACGGAATTAACTATGGGGTCAGTGATTCAGAATGTCCAAAATGTGAACGGCATAATCAATGAGATTGCCCAGGCAAGTCATGAACAGAGTGATGGTATTAATCAAATTAATCTGGCGGTTGGACAGATTGATACCACAACCCAACAGAATGCGGCACTAGTTGAAGAATCTGCCGCTGCTGCTCGTTCATTACAGGATCAAGCGCAGAATCTGACTAGAATGGTCAGTGTTTTCAAACTCGGCACATTTCATGTGCAGTATGGTGAAAGCAAATATGTCTCGGAAAATAACCAATCGGCATTAGTTACGGATTTACCCGATGTAAAAGGAAAGAAGATTACAGAGGATATGGCCGATTGGGCAACGTTCTGATATCACTAACATGATTTTTACGCTGAAAACCGTCGTGGTCGCCATGACGGTTTGTGCGTTTCCATTCTGGAATTGACCACAGCTGTGAAACATTCGACCCTGCCCATTGAGGACAGATTAACCTGATTCCATGCATGCCAACACCATAGATTACTTCTCTTGATAATCGGCGACTGATGAACTGCTTTCTTGCGCTTCGGATGCGAAGCTATCTGGGAAGAAAACGACAGGTGTATATTCTACCAGTCTATTGAGCCCCGATGAATATAATCCAGCCAGGCCGGAAAATGTTGCCGGTATAATTGAAGACATACTTAACTTATCAGGAGACAATGAACATTACCTGAATCATGATAGTGAGGTTATGGGAATGTTCTCCCTCTGTGATTTGATGTGAAATTCCGTGGTGAATTTTTCAAAAAAACATGTCTATTCGAGTGATTAGAGGGAAGCACTTGCTACCTGTAGTGTGGAAGAGGACAATCAGCTTCTTTCTGTGTCAAAGGACTATTCTTAGGAATATCCTAGTTAGTATCCGTTATGGTAATAGCCATGCATAGAGCAATAACCGGACTGGGTATTGAGGTGACAATGCACTGGAATTATTGAAGACCTAAATGATTTCTTGCCGGTGCAATAGGTCGATCGGTGTTTTGCTATAAAAAAGCCGTTTATTGTCTTATAAAGATGTCTGTTGTCTAAACACTGACCTATTATGATAGACCGTGTCTTTATGAAGTTGTCGGAAGGCTAACTTATCCATTAATATGGATTTTAGTTGATTTAAGCACAGATACAGGGGGAGATGTGCTGGTTAATAATTTTAGGGTTAAACAGCGAGTGGCAAACCTTCGCTGGCTTTCAGCAGTGGTTATGTTGTCTTTGACTTCTTTACCCGTCTGGGCATTTTCTATTGATGATGTTGCCCAGCAGGCTGAGAAACTGGCCGCAAAAGGTTTTGAAGCGCCGAAAAGTAATCTTCCTACACAATTTCATGATATGAAATTTGCTGACTATCAGCAAATTCGTTTCAAGCAAGATAAATCATACTGGAATGCAGCCAAAACACCGTTCAAACTGCAATTCTATCATCAGGGGATGTATTTCGACCTGCCTGTTAAGATCAACGAGGTTACGGCTACTAGTGTAAACGAGATCAAATATTCCCCAGACTATTTTGATTTCGGTTCTGTAAATCATGATCCTGAAACAGTGAAAAATCTGGGTTTTGCCGGATTCAAAGTACTTTATCCTATTAACAAGGCTGATAAGTACGATGAAATTGTTAGCATGCTCGGAGCAAGCTATTTCCGGGTCGTCGGTAAAGGTCAGGTGTATGGTCTGTCTGCACGTGGTCTGGCAATTGATACTGCACTGCCTTCTGGTGAAGAATTTCCTCGTTTTCGTGAGTTCTGGATTGAGCGTCCAAAACCGAATGACAACCATTTAGTCATTTATGCGTTGTTAGATTCGCCACGCTCTACAGGGGCTTATCGTTTCGTTGTATATCCGGGACGTGACACTGTTGTAAATGTGGAAGCGCGAATTTATCTGCGAGATAAGGTGGGTAAGCTAGGTATTGCTCCGCTTACCAGCATGTATCTCTTTGGTGCGAATCAACCTTCGCCAACGTTGAATTATCGTCCAGAGCTGCACGATTCAGACGGTTTATCTATTCACGCGGGCAATGGTGAGTGGATTTGGCGCCCATTGAATAACCCGAAACATCTTGCTGTTAGTACCTATACTATAGAAAGTCCGAAAGGTTTTGGCCTGTTGCAACGTGGTCGTAATTTCTCGTCTTACGAAGATCTTGACGATCGTTATGATCTGCGTCCGAGTGGTTGGGTTGAGCCTTTAGGAGATTGGGGTAAGGGTAAGGTTGAATTGGTAGAAATACCGACGTCTGATGAGACTAATGATAATATCGTCGCGTTTTGGACACCCGATGTATTGCCGGAAAAAGGCAAGCCACTGGATATGAAATACCGTTTGCGCTTTACCAGCGATGAAGACCAACTGCATACCCCTGGTATTGCCTACGTTAAGCGAACGATGCGCTCAACCGGTGATGTAAAACAGTCTAACCTGATTCGTCAACCAGATGGAACCACTGCTTTCCTGGTGGATTTTGTCGGACCGGAAATGGCAAAAATGGACCCGGCTACTCCCGTTACTCCACAAGTGAGTATCGGCGCTAACGGTGAAATTGTAGAAGACAGTGTACGTTATAATCCGGTCACTCATGGTTGGCGTTTGACACTACGTTTACGCGTCAAGGACAATAAACAGCCAACAGAAATGAGAGCAGCATTAGTTAATGGTGATAAGACATTAACTGAAACCTGGAGCTATCAGTTGCCTGCTAATGAATAAGTCAACTTCTTCCTTCGATTATATCGATAAACTCCCTTTGTCTGCTGAGCAAGCGGGTGTCCTGCGTGAAAGATTATCGCGGGCAGATATCCAAGACCAGTCGGCGATCCATCAGGCATTGTCTGATAGGACGGCCGTCAATACCTTTTCAGGCGATGATGTCGCTCTTGCATCAGTGCAGGCACGCCTTGAAATTGCCTGGCCTGACGGGTTAAACGAAGGTAAACAGATAAGCAAAGACAAAGAAGGCCGTACGGCGTTACAGGCGATGCCAGTGATTACTCGTACGTCGATGTTTCCTGATGCATGGCAAACCAACCCGTTGGTACGCTGGTGGGATGGTTTGCTTGGTCGAGCCAAACCACCCCGCCATCACTCAGAGGAGACAGTGTATGAAAGCAGATGGCGTATGGTTGGAACTATTCGTCGCTATATTCTGTTGATATTAACTTTATTTCAGACAGCCATTGCCACTTGGTATATGAAAACGATTCTACCTTATCAAGGGTGGGCACTTATTGACCCCTCTGAAATGATACATCAGGGGTGGTTTCAGATAGTAGTACAACTCCTTCCTTATATGCTGCAGAGCGGGATTTTGATTCTGTTTGCAATCTTGTTCTGTTGGGTTTCTGCCGGATTCTGGACAGCGCTGATGGGATTTTTGCAACTACTTATTGGGAAGGATAAGTACAGTATTTCTTCGACTATTGTTGGCAATGAGCCTTTGAATCCCGAACATCGTACTGCACTGATCATGCCGATTTGTAATGAAGATGTGGACCGTGTTTTTGCTGGTCTGCGTGCGACTTATGAGTCAGTGGAAGCAACCGGGCAGCTCGACTATTTTGATATCTATGTCCTGAGTGATAGCAATGATGCAGATATCTGTATTGCAGAGCAAAAAGCCTGGATGGATTTGTGCCAGAAAGTTGGAGGGGCCGGGCGTATTTTCTATCGTCGCCGCCATCGACGTGTTAAACGCAAGAGTGGCAATATTGATGATTTCTGCCGTCGTTGGGGAACGCAGTACAGCTACATAGTGGTACTGGATGCAGACAGTGTGATGAGTGGCGAATGTTTGACGTCGCTTGTCCGTTTGATGGAGGCTAATCCTAACGCTGGTATTATTCAGTCCTCACCAAGAGCGTCCGGTATGGATACCCTTTATGCTCGTTGCCAGCAGTTTGCCACCCGGGTTTATGGACCGTTGTTTACCGCCGGTCTGCATTTCTGGCAGTTGGGTGAGTCTCATTATTGGGGTCACAATGCCATTATCCGCCTGAAACCTTTCATTGAGCATTGTGCATTGGCTCCTTTGCCTGGGGAGGGTTCTTTTGCCGGTTCTATACTTTCTCATGATTTTGTTGAAGCGGCGTTGATGCGTCGGGCTGGCTGGGGGGTATGGATCGCTTATGATCTGCCTGGCAGTTACGAGGAGTTACCACCTAATTTATTGGATGAACTAAAACGTGACCGACGTTGGTGTCACGGTAATTTAATGAATTTCCGCTTGTTTTTGGTGAAGGGAATGCATCCTGTGCATCGTGCGGTATTCCTGACTGGCGTAATGTCTTATCTGTCAGCACCACTGTGGTTTATGTTTTTGGTATTGTCGACTGCTTTACAGGTAGTACATACTTTGATGGAGCCACAGTACTTCCTGCAACCGAGGCAATTGTTCCCAGTTTGGCCTCAGTGGCGTCCAGAGCTAGCAATTGCCTTGTTTTCAACCACGTTGGTTTTGCTGTTCTTACCCAAGTTGCTGAGTGTGATGTTGGTGTGCGCAAAAGGGGCAAAGGCTTATGGTGGCATATTCCGGGTGTTTATTTCGCTATTGGTAGAAATGCTGTTTTCCGTATTATTGGCACCAGTTCGGATGTTGTTCCATACCG
This sequence comes from Prodigiosinella aquatilis, assembly GCA_030388725.1. Taxonomy (NCBI): domain Bacteria; kingdom Pseudomonadati; phylum Pseudomonadota; class Gammaproteobacteria; order Enterobacterales; family Pectobacteriaceae; genus Prodigiosinella; species Prodigiosinella aquatilis. Next base: position 2,755,710 of record CP128857.1, on the reverse strand, counting down.
TTTTTGTTATCAGTGCATTTCTTGGTTGGTCTGTACAGTGGAAATCACCTCAGCGTGATGATGATGCCACTCCCTGGAGTGAGGCATTTGTTCGTCATGGCTCCCAGCTAATCATTGGGCTGGTATGGGCGATTGGTATGGCTTGGCTGGATCTACGCTTCCTCTGGTGGCTGTCACCTATTGTTTTTTCTTTGATCTTGTCTCCGTGGGTGTCTGTGCTTTCTAGCCGTGCGAATCTGGGACTGAGCTGCAAGCGTTCAGGTTTATTATTGATCCCCGAAGAGTATGATCCGCCGTGTGAGCTGGTAGCGACGGATAAATATTTTCGTCTAAATCGTGATGGTAAATTGGACAACGGATTTATGCATGCGGTGTTCGATCCGTCGATTAATGCATTGTCTAGTGCTATGGCAACTGCTCGGCATCGGTTCAGTCAGCCGATTGAAAATATACGTGAACAGCGTGTAGCCGATGCATTGGCTCAAAAGCCACAACAGATTGATAATAACCAACGATTAGCATTAATCAGTGATCCGGTTACATTGTCCCGTTTGCACTATCGTGTCTGGCAGCAACCAGAGCATTATGCCGCCTGGAGCAATTACTATCGAAGTTTACCTGTGCCGGTGATTAAAAATTAATCTTTTTATATCTAGCTATCTGAAAAGCGACAACATAAGTTGTCGTTTTTTTATTTGAAAGAATAAAGAAGGCGTTTAAATCTATCCTGAGTGAGGATGAACAATCATCTAATCACCCGGTAGTTCTATCCGAGTGGGTTTACGCTGCAAGCTCCACCACGAATAAACTGTATTGAGTAGTACCACACAAGCCGTCGCAATAAATACTGCCCTGAAACCATAATTAGCAGACACCGTGGCACCCAATAATGGGCCGGTTACATTTCCGGCATCCCGGAACGATTGATTATAACTGAAAATTCTACCAGCGACCTGATTGGACGAATGATAGATCAATAAGGTTTGTACCGCAGGCAGTAATGCGCCATCAGCCGCCCCCAATAAAAAACGCAAGACAGCAAGCTGCCATGGAGATTGAACTAACGCCATAGGTATTAATAAAATCACTGATATTGCCAGCATGGCGGTCAGAATACGTTCGGGGCCGACTTTGTCACCGAGTTTGCCTAGTCTGGGAGCACTGATTAACGCGGAAATTCCAGGAATCGCCGCTATCATACCGCTAATGAAGGCCAGATTTTGAGTTTGTCCAGCCAGATCCCTTACATATAAAGTAAGAATCGGGGCGACAGAACCGGTAGCGATCTGAATAATCATCGTTGTAACAAATAAGCTGAGAATAAGCTTTGGATTTTTAAGTGAAGTCATCACTTGTCTTCCATTCAACATGTGTTTCTTGTCTACCGGCGCAAAGTGCTCACGAACATTGAAAAGTGTAATCACAAAACATAGAAAGAGCACAGATGCTGTAATGAAAAATACAGGTTTGAGTCCATATATATCAGCAAGATAACCACCGATCAGTGGACCTATCAATGCACCGCTGACGGTGCCGGTTGACAGTGTCCCCAAGGCCCATCCACTTCGGTGGCGTGGTACTTGTGTGGCGATGAGTGCATTAGCATTAGGAACAAAACCTCCCAGCATACCTAAGGCAGCACGCAGAAATAAAAATTGCCAAATATTTTGTGCGAGACCCATTAATACCATGACTATAGCCATGCCAAGCGCAGAACGTAATAGCATCAGCTTTCGCCCTTTACGGTCGGCGAGTCTTCCCCAGAATGGTGACGCGATAGCAGAAAAAAGGAAGGTAATACTAAAGACCAGGCCTGACCACAGATTCAAGGCTTCATGACCCGTGATGCCAAGTTGTTCCACATAGAGTGGTAGGAAAGGCATGACTAGACTGAATGCCGCGCCGGTAAAGAAACAGCCTAGCCAAGTAACATACAGATTGCGTTTCCAATCAATCGGTTCTGTTTCAGAGGTCATAAATTCCTAATACAAATGATGCATATCCCGAACCGGTGATAGAGGCAATGTTGCTGAAACTTAACTAACAGTATGTGCCTCTGGTCTTATGCCAGTAAATCGAATATTACATGGCATAAAGGGTATTCTCAGTGAGTTTTCCAACTTAATAAAGGGACGGCTCCCCTTCGGGGCGTGTCTTAAAGCGGCGATGTAGCCACATATATTGATCAGGTGCCAGCAAGATATTTTGCTCAATGAGACTATTCATCCAGGCAACGGTGGTTTCTTCATTTTCAAGCGGTATATCCGTTTCTGCTGGCTGAATAATTAATTCATATCCGTTGGCATTAGGCAGTCGGCGGGGGACAAATGGGACAACCGCCGGTTTGGCTGCACGGGCCAGCATGTAACTCCCTACGGTTGTGGCCGCTTTATCTACCGCAAACAGAGGAACAAAGACGCTACTACGTGGGCCATAATCATGATCTGGTGCATACCATATAATTTCACCCTGTTTGAGCGCTCGAATCATGCCTTTCAGATCTTTGCGATCTAACATGGATTTGTTGGAGCGCATTCTTCCCCAGGTTTGTAACCAGTCGAGCAATTTATTGTCATTGGGTCGATAAACACCGATGCCGGCGTTTTGCATTCCAAAGATACGTGCACCCAATTCCAACGTAAGGAAGTGCAGGCCAATCAGCAGAATACCTCGCTTTTCCTGTCGCAATGGCAACATGTGCTCTATTCCGATGACGGTAACCCAACGGTTGATTCGCCAGTCTGGCCAAAACCAGGCTATACCGGTTTCCATTATCCCCATTCCTACAGACTCAAAGTTTTTTTTCACCATGACGTTACGTTCTTCCAGAGACATATCAGGAAAACAAAGTTCAAGATTGCGGTGGGTAATTTCTACGCGTCGCTTCAGAAAGCGCATTGCCAGACGCCCTAATGTAGTACCAATATGATAAATAATTGGATAGGGAAGCAGCACGATCAGATAGAGAACACCAATGCCTAGCCATGTTAGCCAGTAACGGGGGTGAAGCAGAGAGCGATTAAATGAAGGGATTTGTGTCATGGTCTCAAGTATCAAAATCGGCACAAACAGCGCCAGTTATTAATAATTATAAATCAGAACTCACTCGGCAGGTGGATCACCACTGCATTGATAGCGTCTGTGATTACTATGCTGCAGTCTGATTTTTATACGAAAATATAACATGAGGATTATAATAACATCTGTTATTGCCTGTTTTAACTTTTGATGGCAATCAATGAAACAGAACATCATTTTATATATAGCAGAAAACTTGATTTTTATATCAGGATAGTAATTTTACTACCCTGACAGATAGTGTCTAATCAGGTATCATGCCAGCCCACACATTCAAGCAACAATGCTATAACATAGCATTGATGTTCTATCTCACTAAAAACAGGAAAGTACACCATGCCAGTGCTACATAACCGTGTTTCCAATGAGGAGATGAAGGCGCGCATGCTCGCAGAAACAAAGCCTCGCATGACCATCTCCTTTTACCGATATTTTCATATTGATGACCCACAGGTTTTTCGCGACCGATTATATATGGCGTTCACTGCACTTAATGTTTTTGGTCGGATTTATATTGCTCAGGAAGGCATCAATGCACAAATCAGCATACCGCAGAACCGCTTTGACGACTTCAAGACAACATTATTCAGCACCCATTCAGAACTTGATCACATTCGACTCAATATAGCTCTGGATGACGATGGAAAATCATTTTGGGTTTTGCGAATGAAAGTTCGTGACAGGATCGTGGCTGACGGTATTGACGACCCGACGTTTGATTCATCTTTGGTCGGACATTATCTGAAAGCGGAACAGGTTAATCAGATGGCCGAAGATCCCGATACGCTGTTTGTTGATATGCGTAATCATTATGAATATGAAGTTGGTCATTTTGAGAATGCGATAGAAATTCCTTCAGATACCTTTCGGGAACAGCTTCCGATGGCAGTAGATATGCTTACTGATTCACGTGAAAAAAATATTGTCATGTATTGTACTGGGGGCATTCGCTGTGAGAAGGCTAGCGCATATCTACTGCATCGTGGCTTTAAAAATGTTTATCATGTCGAAGGTGGCATTATTGAGTATGCACGACAAGCCAAAGTCAAAGGTCTGCCGCTCAAATTTATTGGCAAGAACTTTGTGTTTGATGAACGTATGGGCGAACGTATCTCAGAACATATCATTGCGCATTGTCACCAATGCGGAACGCCATGTGACAGTCACACTAATTGCCGTAATGAGGGGTGTCATGTGCTGTTTATTCAATGTCCTGTATGTGCGGAAAAATATGAAGGATGCTGTAGTTCAGCGTGTCAGGAAGAGCGAAAATTACCACTTGAACAACAACGATCCCATCGTAGTAACCGGGAAAATGGCATGAAAATTTTCAATAAATCAAAAAAATTACTGAATTTAACGCTACATAAACCTGGAATGAAATGAGTAAATAAACAAATATTGCTTATCTGAGTTACCAATTGATTTCAGGAAAATAGACAGTATGGTTTGCTTTTACTCAACGCGTAATTTTGAATAAAGGCACTCATAATATGAGTCGATGTGCCTATTAACGAGAAGGTTTACCTGAAATTAAAAAAAGACTCTGTGAGCTAAGACACCGCTCATTAAGAGCGGTGTCTATAGTGCTGAAAAGAAAATTGATGTAAATATAAAAATAAAATATCAGTGTTTTAGGTAATCAATAGCTTGAAATTCAGTCGATTCGATCTTGGCAATACCGGCTTCTAAAATATAAATAAGCTGTCTTGCCACATCTGTTGTTAACCACAGTGTGCGATCAACTTGCGCCTCATCGGGTGTTTGATCTGCTTTTGATAAATAATGCAAGCGAATCATCATTGCGTCATAACTGTCAACTGTACTGATATCCCAACCCACGAGTGGATGTGTTTGAATAACTTCATTTTTTCTGTCCATAAATACCCCTTATTGACTAGTTACTAACGTGAGTGACTAACGAGGTTTAAGGCGGCTCTTATCAAGTGAGCAATATCAGTATATCGTTGCTGGATTCATTTATGGAAATTAATTGTAGGAAATTTGCAAATAAAGATGTCGGTCAATAATTATTCAGACAAGATACAGAGAGTGATAAACAATAAAACCCGTTAACATGAGGAAGCTATTGCTTCATTGGCAAATAGTAATGTAGGCAGATCTCAATAAAAACAAGGTGCAGCTACACTGGTGAGTCCGCCTCTAAGCCGAAAAAAGCCAAATGATGAAGGAGAAAAACGATCATTCGTATTGTGCAAATTCATGATATGTGGGCTCTCATTATTCAGATATAAACCAATCGTCAGCACTCTCCCAAGTTTCCTGTAAAATTTCTGAGATCTTTTCTTTGTCTTCCTTACTCCCGCCCAAAACACTCAGATTGTTGGCTGCGGCGTATCGTACCTTAACCGCCGTTTCCGGGTAATAGTGACTAATTCGCAAACTGAGCTCATGAGTTAGCGCTTCAATGGCGCCAATGGGCAGGATTGATGTTTTTGCTATAGTGACTTCGACGCGCATGATATCCTCCAAAGTTAACTGTTTATTTATACAGCTGTTAACGCATAAGGACAAGACATTGAATGAAAATTTTTATTTACGGTTAAGTGAGGTTTCACCCTGTCGGAGCAGGGTGAAAAAAGCCGATCAGCGAATAGACCAGTTTAATGTCTGGCCAGCAAGGAATGGAATCAATATGTTGTCACCAGCTTGAATCTCTTCAGGGAATGTAGTGGCTTCACGATGGAGTTCAATAAACGAGTCGTTTACCGGTAAATCATAAAAATGAGGGCCATTAAGTGAACAGAAGGCTTCTAGTTGGTCCAGCGCATTCATTTCCTCAAATACAGTAGCATAAGCACTTAATGCTGCCTGCGCATTAAAAACTCCGGCACATCCACAGGATGACTCTTTGTGATGTCGGGCATGGGGAGCTGAGTCGGTTCCCAGGAAGAATTTTTTGCAACCGCTAGTAACTGCATCACGCAGTGCCTGTTGATGCACATTGCGTTTTAGTATCGGTAGGCAATAAAGATGGGGGTGAATACCGCCAACTAACATGTGGTTACGGTTAAACATTAAATGTTGAGGGGTAATGGTGGCAGCCAGAAAGTGATCCCCTTCTTGCACATATTGTGCTGCTTCTCGTGTTGTAATGTGTTCAAAAACAACCTTTAACTCAGGAAATCGTTTTCGTAACGGCTCCATGACCCTCTCAATGAAACGGGCTTCCCGATCAAATATGTCTACCGCAGGGTCAGTGACTTCACCATGAACCAGCAGTGGTATGCCTAACTTTTGCATCATTTCCAGTACGGGATAAATTGTTCTGATGTCAGTCACGCCATGGCTGGAATTAGTTGTCGCATGAGCGGGGTAGAGTTTGGCGGCAGTGAATACGCCCCGTTCGTAACCTGATTCCAGTTCTGCCTTATCAAGAGAGTCCGTCAGATAGCATGTCATCAGCGGCTGAAAATTATTCCCTGCTGGGCGTGCGTCTAGAATGCGTTGTCTGTAAGCGACGGCACCTGCAACTGTCGTTATGGGAGGCGTCAGATTTGGCATAACGATGGCTCGGGCAAAAAAGCGGCTAGTGTGTGGCAGGACAGATTTAAGCATCTGATCGTCACGTAGGTGAAGATGCCAGTCGTCAGGGCGACGAATCTTCAGAACATTTGGCAAGGGGGTCATGAATAACGCTCCGGCGGTCAGTGAATAAACATCATAATTAATGAACTGATACGGCGGGGAATAAGCATAAGCGGAAAGCCCCATCAATGCATCCGTTTGTTGATAAACGGTTGAAATTAATTCCGTACTAGCGTTTTATGGTTAAACATTCAAATACTTATGTAAATAGTAGAGGATAGTTATGGAAATTCGTATTGTTGCCAGTGTGCAGGCCAAACCTGAATACATTCAGGAAGTCACGGCAGTGCTAAAACAGGTGGTTAACCCTAGTCGTCAGGAGGCTGGGAATCTACAGTATGATTTACACGAAGAAATCAATAAACCAGGTACTTTCGTGTTTTTTGAGCGTTGGAAAAGTCAGGATATGCTGAATAAACATGAAAAAACGCCACACTTCCAACAGTTAGTTGCACAGCTAAATGGTAGAATTGAAAGTATGGACATCAATTTATTGAAATCTATTGTATAAAAAGCCCGTCATAGACGGGCATAGAGATAGAAAAACAGAGCACCACGAGATGAACTTACGTGGTGCTTTTTTATGGTCAGTCTTCAGTCGTTGATGATGGCTTTGTCGCCGGTACACTAGCCTGATTAGCTGCGGCATGGCCACCCGCTGATCCTTTACCATCAAAATGATAGCCTGAGCGTTGCCAGTCACTCAATTTTGGCGTGTCAGGCACATAAGAGGGAGCTGGTGCTTTTGTCATCGGTGCAGTTGCATGATGATAATGTGACTTATCATCGGCATCATGCTGTTCAATGACGGGTGATGGTGCAGACTGAGGTGCTGCGACATAAGGTTCTGGTTGCTCAGCAACAGGCTGAACGTCGATTATCTGTGGAGATAACGGCACCACTTCCTGCATTTCCTCGACGATTGGCTGAACAGCAACATCTGAAGATGTCTCTTGAGTCAGCGCGGCGACTTCTTCAATAATGTTAATGTCAGTTTCAAGAGCCGGGGATACATCGTGTGAGACATGTGTTTCCAGCGGTGATGGCGATTGTGCGCTAACTGCTTCTTCTGGTGCAATTATCGTATTTACCTCAGCTTCAGTGGCTACAGACTTAACTTCTGGTGACATGTCGTGGGATGTTTCCGTCACAATAGTTTCAGTCGCGAGCGTATTTTCTGTAGCCGCTGCTACCGGTAACAAGGGTAATTCAGATGAAGGCACCACGTCCTGTATCTGTTCCTCAGGAACTTCAGGCAATTGAGGTTGTGCTACAGGATATTTAATCCAGACTTTTCCTGATGCTATTTCAGGTGCAGATGCAGCCTGGGCCAATGGCATAGGGGAACTGACCGGATAACGCTCATCACGATAGCGGCGACGGCGTTGTCCGCTGACGCGTAGATGCCGAGGAGAGCGGCGTGAACGCCGTGGCATCCCATTTTCACCAGTGGTACCACCACGATTAGTTTCTGTGATCTGATGGTTTTCCACTCCATTAGAATTACCTTCGACTTCAACCGTTGCTTCTTCCACATCAGCCTGGCGGGGCAGCACCAGAGAAACTTCCTCAATAATACCGATTGACGTATCAACAACATCATCCGTGGTAGATACATCACGAACACGGACTTTTTGCGTTAACTGACGACGCTGACGACGTTGCATTACCGGAGCTGGCTTATCCTGTTCCGCCAATGGGGAGGTCTCTTCTGCACTCTCGACAGTAGTATCTAGCGCTTTGACTTCTGGTTGTGTCGGCCGTTTTTCTTCCTGTCGACGTTTCTGACGATCTGCTCGTTGTTCACGACGCTGTTCATCATGAGGTGCTTTTTCAGTCGTTACAGCAGCAGTACCACTTTGGTTTTGGTCATCATCGGATACGACGTTCTGTACGCGCTTATTCCGGCGCTGATCTTCACGCGGTTCTCTGTTCTCGCGGGGAGTTCTGTCACGGCGATTGCTGGACTGGCGACGGCTGTTATTCCGACGCTCCTGGCGTGGTTCTTCAGTAACAACAGGTACGATATCTTCTTTCTTATCCGTCTCGGTAGCAGGAGAAGCGAAAATACCTTTCAATGCACCGAACAGCCGACCGAATAAACCAGGTTCAGTAGGTGCTGAGTTGGTTTCAGATGATGTCGCCGGGGAGACCGCTGGCACTTTTTTCTCAGAAAGTGGAATGTCCGGCATGGTAAAGGTTGTCAGTGCGGGTTGTTCCGGTATTTTCCGTTCAATAGGTTGTTGTTCTTCCAGTGCCTGCTGAGTTTCAGCTTCCAGCAATTGGGGAAGCAGGTAGCTGAGCGTCGGCTTCTCTTCGCCTTTGCGAACGCGGACGACAGAATAATGTGGTGTTTCCATGCCATCGTGCGGAACGATAATTGCGCGCACACCGCCTTGTCGTTTTTCAACTGCGTTTACGGCATCACGTTTTTCGTTCAGCAGGTAAGAGGCGATAGGTACCGGAACAATGGCGTGAACCTCTTGGGTATTCTCCTTCAGCGCCTCTTCTTCAATCAAACGCAAGATGGACAATGACAGGGATTCATTATCTCGGATAGTTCCCATTCCGCTACAACGTGGACATACGTGATGGCTGGATTCACCCAACGAAGGACTGAGGCGTTGACGAGACATTTCTAACAGGCCAAAGCGTGAAATCCGCCCAATCTGGATACGGGCACGATCCTGACGAACAGCATCACGCAGACGGTTTTCAACTTCTCGCTGATGGCGTACTGGGGTCATATCAATATAATCAATGACAATCAGGCCACCGAGGTCGCGCAGACGGAGTTGTCGTGCAATTTCATCTGCGGCTTCAAGATTGGTGTTAAATGCCGTCTCTTCGATATCCCCTCCACGGGTAGCCCGTGCTGAGTTGATATCTATAGCAGTCAGTGCTTCGGTGCTGTCGATAACGATAGAGCCACCGGAAGGTAGTCGGACTTCGCGCTGGAAGGCCGATTCAATTTGAGACTCGATCTGATAATGGCTGAACAATGGAATCTCACCGCTGTACAGCTTGATTTTACTACTGAAATCTGGACGACCCAATGCAGCAATATGTTCTTTGGCTAATTCGAGAACTTTTGGATTGTCGATCAGAATTTCGCCGATATCCTGACGCAGATAATCACGAAATGCGCGCACTATCACATTGCTTTCCTGGTGAATCAGGAACGGTGCCTGTCGGCCTTCTGCTGCTTTTTTAATGGCTTCCCAGTGCTTCAAGCGGAAAGCCAAATCCCATTGCAGAGAGTCAGCCGATTTACCGACACCGGCGGTACGGACAATAAGTCCCATACCATCGGGTAGTTGTAATGAGCCCAGTGCTTCTTTCAGTTCTGTACGGTCATCACCTTCAATTCGGCGAGAAATTCCGCCGGCTCTTGGATTGTTTGGCATTAGCACCAGATAACTGCCGGCCAGACTGATAAACGTTGTAAGAGCTGCCCCTTTGTTACCACGCTCTTCTTTATCGACCTGAACGATAACTTCTTGTCCTTCACGCAAAACATCTTTGATGTTCGGGCGACCGTGAGAAGCGTAATTACTGGGGAAATATTCGCGCGCGATTTCTTTAAGTGGGAGGAAACCATGTCGTTCTGCACCATAATCAACAAATGCTGCTTCCAGACTTGGCTCAATGCGTGTGATTTTACCTTTGTAGATATTTGCTTTCTTTTGTTCATGACCCGGACTTTCAATGTCCAAATCATAGAGGCGTTGACCATCAACCAAGGCAACACGCAACTCTTCTTGCTGAGTTGCGTTAATCAACATTCTTTTCATCGTAACTTACTCATTATTTTTACAATACATTATTGATAGAGCTGCGGATAAATACGGTGCATGACCGGAGAGAACCGATGGCCTCGAGGCTTATTGCAGAGACGTCAACCTCCCGGTTGTCGACTGCATAGAGACGCATTTTTCGGTAGCCTGTAGATCCTGGCGGGAGTTACAGCGCATTTACTGCGGGAACAGCTTCTGAAAAATATATTACCAGATCTGATTCCATATGCCGGCCAAGCTGCAAACCGCAGCTCGCTAACTGCTTGATTAAACAATACGTCTTACGCCATTGCTGCGTTTATGTGTAACCAGGCAAATATAATAATTCCGCAATTTCCCTTGTTCTAATGGAAATCAGCATGGAAAACTAAAGCATTATTCCATTGCTGACACGTTTATAGCAAGGTGACTTTGCCTGTCTGTATAAAGCTTGTCGTGCTGTTTTTAACCAAACTAGCAATAGTTGATACTAGTACCGGCGAGGCAAACCACTCTAACAATATCTTCATAAGTCAGACTGACAGTTAAGCATAGAAAAAGATGTGGCGCTATCTACCTGTGCTCTTTAGAATCCCGTTTCATGAAAACAGATAATCCATCAGTACAATTTTTGACGATTTCTGCTGAAGAGGCAGGTCAACGAATAGACAATTTTTTGCGCACTCATCTTAAAGGTGTGCCAAAAAGCATGATTTATCGCATTTTGCGTAAAGGTGAAGTGCGTGTGAATAAGAAAAGGGTTAAGCCGGAATATAAATTGCTTGATGGCGATGAGATCCGTCTTCCGCCCGTACGGCAGTCAGAACGGGCTGAGAGCACTGTTTCGGCCAGCCTTGATAAAGTCTCTGCATTAGCAGATTGCATAATTTATGAAGACGACTATCTATTAGTGCTGAATAAACCTTCTGGTACCGCTGTACATGGTGGCAGTGGCCTCAGCTTCGGCGTTATTGAGGCATTGCGGGCTCTGAGGCCGGAGTCACGTTTCCTTGAACTGGTACACCGACTGGATCGGGATACGTCTGGTGTGTTGCTGGTGGCTAAGAAACGTTCTGCGTTACGGGCTCTTCATGAGCAATTACGGATGAAAAATATGCAGAAGGATTACCTGGCGCTGGTTCGGGGACAATGGCAATCTCATTGCAAAGCTGTGCAGGCACCACTATTTAAGAATGTTCTTCAAAGCGGAGAACGTATTGTCCGGGTAAATAGTGAAGGAAAAGCATCAGAGACTCATTTTAAAGTCGAAGAGCGGTTTGAACATGCTACGTTGGTCAAAGCCAGCCCCGTAACAGGAAGGACACACCAAATTCGGGTGCATGCGCAATATGCTGGCCATCCTATCGCTTGTGATGACCGTTATGGTGATCGTGATTTTGACCGACAACTGGCGGAAACCGGATTAAAACGGCTCTTTCTTCATGCGCAGGCGCTACGCTTTGAACATCCTAATACGGGAGAAACATTGCGGATCGAAGCTCCAATGGATAAGGAACTACAGCGCTGTCTGCGGGTTTTGCGACAGGCTAAAAAATGATGCATAACGCCTGTCGCTGTTACAGGCATTTTTTCTGATGCCGTTTATTGCAGGAGTGGGTGAACCCCTTCTTTACGCAGCATTTCCAATAAAGCAATTAACGGTAGTCCAATTAGGGTATTGGGATCGCGGCCTGACAATCTTTCAAATAATGTGATCCCCAACCCTTCACTTTTGAAACTGCCAGCGCAATCCCAGGGTTGTTCTTTATCTACGTAATGTTCGATCTCTGTGTCGCTAAGGTGACGGAAGTACACGTCAAAAGGCTCTGTGATACATTGAAGATGTTGTGTCCCACTATTTAACAGTGATAATCCGGTAAAAAAAGTAACACAATTCCCGCTAATCTGACGTAGTTGCCGCATAGCATTATCCTTGTTATGAGGTTTCCCTGTGATTTCGCCAGACAGAACACAAACTTGATCAGCACCGATGATTAAATGTCTGGGATATTGGGTAGCCAGTGTCTGTGCTTTCGCTGCTGCCAGACGTATGACAAGCGCAGTGGCATCTTCCCCGGGGAGTGGTGTCTCATCCACGTTGGGTGATGCACAAATAAAAGGGATATCCAGCTTTTCCAGCAGAGACTTGCGATAAATAGAAGTAGATGCGAGAACGATTTGATGCATAAATTTTTTGGAAACCATAGCGTAATGATGAAAGGCATTCTACACTGGGCGCCGCTCAGGAAGCGAATAGAGGTAAGTGAACTGCTTCACTACCTTTTTCTTTGACTCTATGTCGTTACGACGTTAATATGCGCGCCCTATGCAAAAGGTAAAATTACCCTTAACCCTTGATGCGGTTCGCACTGCTCAAAAGCGTTTAGATTATGTCGGTATCTATACTGCTGAACAAGTAATGCGTGTTGCCGAATCAGTGGTGAGTGTGGACAGTGATATTGAAGCTGTGTTGTCATTCAGTATTGATAACCAAAGATTGGCTGTGATTAATGGAAGCGCTGATGTTGCGGTGACGTTACTTTGCCAACGTTGTAACAAGCCTTTCAAGCATCAAGTTCACGCTACGTTCTGTTTTAGCCCGATCATCAATGATGAGCAGGCCGAAGCTTTGCCGGAAGTATATGAACCGATCGAAGTCAATGAGTTCGGTGAGGTTGATTTATTGGCAATGATTGAAGATGAAATCATTCTGTCTTTGCCAATCGCTCCGGTGCATGATTCTGAACACTGTGAAGTGTCCGACGCGGATATGATATTTGGTAAGTTGCCGGAAGAGGCAGAAAAACCAAATCCATTTGCCGTATTAGCCAGTTTAAAGCATAAGTAATTAAGGAGTAAGGTCCATGGCCGTACAACAGAATAAACCTAGCCGTTCCAAGCGTGGTATGCGTCGTGCTCACGATGCACTGACCACTTCTGCCATTTCCGTAGATAAAGTTTCTGGCGAAACTCATCTGCGTCATCACGTCACTGCGGATGGCTACTACCGCGGTCGTAAGGTCGTTGCCAAGTAATTCCTGCGAATTTCAGCAAGGAAATACATTGACACGCCTGACTTTGGCGTTAGATGCAATGGGCGGGGATTTTGGCCCTTGTGTCACAGTGCCTGCTGCATTGCAGGCACTGGCTTCCAGTCCAAGCCTCCATTTGTTACTGGTTGGCGATCCTGTTGTACTTATTCCATTACTTGATAACGTCGATTCCTCCCTACTTTCCCGCTTGGATGTTGTACCCGCTGAATCGGTAATCTCTGGTGATGTTCGTCTATCACAGGCGATCCGTAACAGCAGGGGAACCTCTATGCGTGTCGCATTGGAGTTGATAAAGGAAGGGCGGGCAGAGGCATGTGTCAGTGCGGGTAATACCGGAGTATTGATGGGGTTGGCAAAATTGCTGCTAAAGCCGCTTGAGGGAATTGAGCGCCCTGCCTTGGTTACCTTGTTGCCGCACCAGCGACAGGGCAAAACGGTTATTTTGGACTTGGGTGCCAATGTGGAGTGTAGCAGTACCATGTTGGTGCAGTTTGCCGTGATGGGCGCGGTCATGGCAGAAGAAGTGTTGGGACTGACAAATCCTCGTGTAGCACTTCTGAATATTGGTGAAGAAGAAAGTAAAGGCCTTACTAATATCCGAGAAGCTGCCGCACAGTTAAGAATGACACCGTCGATCAACTATATTGGCTATTTGGAAGGTAATGAATTGCTGACCGGCAAGACAGATGTGATGGTCTGTGACGGCTTTGTGGGTAATGTCGCATTGAAGACTCTGGAAGGTGTGGTGAGGATGTTTTTGTCGCTTCTGAAATTTTCTTCGGGTTCAGAACACAGACAAAAACCGTCCTGGTGGCTGAAATTTTTGGGGCGTTGGTTGCAAAAACGACTTGCGAAGCGTTTTAAACACCTGAACCCTGACCACTATAATGGCGCATGTCTGTTAGGATTACGTGGAACTGTAATTAAGAGCCACGGTGCCGCGAACCAAAACGCGTTTGCGGTAGCTATTGAACAGGCGATGCAGACGGTACAGAGGCAACTTCCGGAGCGGATTGCTGCGCGACTAGAAGCTGTATTACCCAAGAGTGACTAAGCGTACATGTATACAAAAATTATCGGAACGGGAAGCTATTTGCCCGCACAAATCAGGACAAATGCTGATTTAGAAAAAATGGTGGATACGTCAGACGAATGGATTGTTACTCGTACCGGTATCCGTGAACGACGCATTGCGGCACCTGATGAAAGTGTTGCAACAATGGGGTGTCGTGCGGCTCAGAAAGCGCTTGAAATGGCAGACGTGGATAAAAACAAGGTTGGATTGCTGATTGTTGCAACGACTTCCTCCAGTCATGCCTTTCCAAGTTCGGCTTGCCAGATCCAGCAAATGCTGGGAATCAAAGATACTATCGCCTTTGATCTTGCGGCCGCCTGTGCTGGTTTTACTTATGCACTTAGTGTTGCTGACCAGTATGTGAAAAATGGTGCAGTGGATTATGCTTTGATAATTGGAGCAGATACATTGTCTCGTACTTTGGATCCGACCGATCGTGGCACACTGATCCTGTTCGGTGACGGTGCAGGTGCAATGCTGTTAACCAAATCTGAAGAGTCAGGCATTATTTCCACACACTTACATGCAGATGGCCGCTATGCTCAGTTACTGACGTTACCCAATCCGGAGCGTACTGGTCAAGAATCCGCTTACCTGACAATGGCGGGTAATGAGGTTTTTAAAGTTGCGGTGACGGAATTGGCCCACATCGTTGAAGAAACGCTGGTGGCATCTAATCACGATAAAAGTGAATTGGATTGGTTAGTGCCCCATCAGGCAAACCTACGCATCATTAGCGCAACGGCTAAAAAATTAGGTATGAGCATGGATAAGGTTGTTGTGACTCTGGATCGCCATGGTAATACTTCAGCCGCTTCAGTTCCTTCCGCTTTGGATGAGGCGGTGCGTGATGGGCGTATCAAACGCGGACAATTAATCTTGTTGGAGGCCTTTGGTGGCGGTTTTACCTGGGGTTCGGCATTGGTTCGTTTTTGAGTAAACAGGATTTTTGATATGAAGCGATTTGCAATGGTGTTCCCTGGACAAGGTTCCCAATCAATGGGTATGTTGTCTGAATTAGCTGAAAAGTTCCCGCAAATAGCAGAAACCTTTGCCGAGGCATCTGCTGCTTTGGGGTATGATCTTTGGCAGCTGGTTCAGCAAGGGCCTGCAGAAGAATTGAATAAAACATGGCAGACACAGCCAGCGTTACTGACGGCTTCTGTTGCTATATGGCGGGTTTGGCAACAGCAAGGTGGCAGAATTCCTGCATTGATGTCTGGTCATAGCCTTGGTGAATATTCTGCTCTGGTTTGCGCTGGAGTGTTGGATTTCAAGCAAACGGTCAGTTTGGTTGAATTACGCGGTAAATTGATGCAGGAAGCTGTACCTGAAGGTACTGGTGCGATGTATGCCATCATCGGTCTGGATAACGAATTGATTGCTGGTGCTTGTATTGAGGCTGCGCATGGACAGGTAGTTTCGCCGGTTAATTTTAACTCTCCGGGTCAGGTTGTTATTGCTGGTAACAAGGAAGCGGTCGAACGTGCCGGGGGCCTTTGTAAAGCGGCGGGAGCGAAGCGTGTTTTACCTTTACCCGTGAGTGTTCCTTCGCATTGTGCTTTGATGGAACCTGCTGCCCGTAAGTTGGCGGATGCATTGGAGATAATCACGTTTTGTTCTCCCCATATTCCCGTGGTGAATAACGTGGATGCACGCATTGAAACCTCGTCAGAGGCGATACGCAGCGCGCTGGTTCGCCAGCTTCATAATCCGGTACGTTGGACTGAGTGTGTCGAATTTATGGCTTCGCAGGGTGTGGAAACATTACTAGAAGTCGGGCCGGGTAAAGTTTTAACCGGATTAACTAAAAGAATCGTTAGTACCCTGACTGCGGTAGCAGTAAACGATTCTGCTTCTCTGTCAGCGGCACTTGAACAATAGAAACGGTGAAAATATGATTTTTGACGGAAAAATTGCTCTGGTTACCGGAGCCAGTCGAGGAATTGGACGGGCCATCGCTGAAGTATTGGTTGCACGTGGCGCAAAAGTTATTGGCACGGCAACCAGTGAGAAAGGAGCTGCAGATATTAGTGCCTGGTTGGGAGAAAAGGGAAAAGGTTACCTGTTGAATGTCGCTGATGCGGCTTCAATTGAGAGTGTGTTGGCAGATATCCATGCGGAATTTGGTGATATTGACATTCTCGTCAATAATGCCGGTATTACTCGAGATAATTTGCTGATCCGCATGAAAAACGATGAATGGCAGGATGTGCTGGATACGAACTTAAGTTCAGTATTCCGCCTATCCAAGGCCGTATTGCGTACCATGATGAAAAAACGTTTTGGACGTATTATAACCATCGGTTCTGTTGTTGGTTCCAGCGGAAATCCCGGACAGGCTAACTATGCGGCTGCCAAGGCTGGATTGATTGGGTTTAGCAAATCTCTGGCATGTGAAGTCGCCTCTCGTGGTATCACGGTGAATGTTGTTGCTCCAGGATTTATTGAAACTGACATGACACGGGCATTGACAGATGAACAACGTGCAGGCATTTTGGCGGATGTTCCTGCCAACCGTCTGGGTGATGCGAAAGAAATCGCTAGTGCTGTTGCGTTTTTAGCCTCTGATGAGGCGGGTTACATTACCGGCGAAACATTGCATGTCAACGGTGGCATGTATATGATCTAATGAGTACGACCGTAATTTGCGTTAATTTGCGGCGAAAACCGCAAAAAAGCACAAAATCTTGGTTCGACCAGTCTTGATTTTGTTGCATCTTTTTCAACATTTTATACACTACGAAAACCATCGCGAAAGCGAGTTTTGATAGGAAATTTAAGAGTATGAGCACTATCGAAGAACGCGTTAAGAAAATCATCGTTGAGCAGCTTGGTGTTAAAGCGGAAGAAGTGGTAAATAATGCTTCTTTCGTAGATGACCTCGGCGCTGATTCTCTTGACACTGTTGAGCTGGTAATGGCACTGGAAGAAGAGTTTGATACTGAAATTCCAGATGAAGAAGCTGAAAAGATTACAACTGTTCAGGCAGCCATTGATTTCATTCAGGCTAATCAGCAGTAATCGAACATATCTAGGCGGTCATTCGACCGCCTAAGTTTCTTTTTTTGCACCCCTGTATCATTTTTCCCTCCTTGGAGGTTCAGCGTGTCTAAGCGTCGAGTAGTTGTGACTGGTCTGGGCATGTTATCTCCTGTCGGCAATACAGTAGAGTCAAGTTGGAATACTTTGCTTGCCGGTCAGAGTGGTATCAACCTGATTGACCATTTTGATACTAGTGCCTATGCAACGCGTTTTGCTGGCTTAGTAAAAGACTTTAACTGTGAGGAATTTATCTCGCGTAAAGAAGCACGCAAGATGGATTCTTTTATTCAATACGGAATTGTGGCCGGTATTCAAGCCATGCAGGATTCTGGTCTTGAGGTTACGGAAACCAATGCTCCCCGTATTGGGGCCGCAATTGGTTCTGGTATTGGTGGCTTAGGACTTATTGAAGAAAACCATAACTCCCTGGTTCATGGCGGGCCTCGTAAAATCAGTCCGTTTTTTGTCCCGTCTACCATTGTTAATATGGTCGCGGGGCATCTGACTATTATGTATGGTCTGCGCGGGCCAAGTATTTCTATTGCTACAGCGTGCACATCTGGTGTGCATAATATTGGCCATGCTGCACGCATTATTGCTTATGATGATGCGGACGTGATGTTGGCTGGTGGGGCTGAAAAAGCCAGTACGCCATTGGGTGTCGGCGGTTTTGGCGCTGCCCGTGCATTGTCGACTCGTAACGATAATCCGCAGGCTGCCAGTCGGCCCTGGGATAAAGACCGTGATGGTTTTGTTCTGGGTGATGGTGCCGGTATTATGGTACTCGAAGAGTATGAGCACGCTAAAAAGCGCGGTGCCAAAATTTATGCAGAAATAGTGGGTTTTGGTATGAGCAGCGATGCTTACCATATGACTTCACCACCAGAAGATGGTGCTGGAGCTGCATTGGCAATGGTAAATGCGCTACGTGATGCCGGAGTTAGTACCTCTCAGGTGGGATATATCAATGCGCATGGAACCTCAACATCTGTAGGCGACAAAGCGGAAACGCAAGCTGTCAAATCCGTCTTTGGGGCAGATGCCTCCCGCGTGCTGATTAGTTCAACAAAATCCATGACCGGTCATCTGTTAGGTGCGGCAGGTGCTATTGAGTCTATCTTCAGTATTCTTGCACTGCGTGATCAGGCTGTACCACCGACGATCAATCTGGATAACCCTGACGAGGGATGTGATCTGGACTTTATTCCTCATGAAGCACGTCAGGTAGCCAACGTAGAATACACTTTGTGTAATTCCTTTGGATTTGGTGGTACTAACGGCTCACTGGTATTCCGTAAGATCTAATATGATGTTTTAGTAAAAAACCCGGTTTTACCGGGTTTGAGTTTGATGACAACGTCTATATAGCGGCGATAATGAGAAGATCGTAAAGACGCTGCAAGTACCTCCCTGTAAGCTCAAACCGCGCCATCCTTGGCTCGGATGCTTTACTCTTCTCTCTCATTATCACCGCTCTGACTCGATACATAGGTTTGTCAACGGTCTGAAACCCGGTTTTACCGGGTTTTTTTTGGATCTATATAAAATCAGATAGCGGCTACTTGTGAATGATGGCATGCACTGACAAGCTGATTTGGTCAAAGGAGAGTTAATACTATGCTCTGGATTAATGGTGAACAGGAACAACAACTGTCGGCATTGGATCGTGGTACTCAGTTTGGTGATGGCTGCTTTACCACAGCAAGAGTGGTGGATGATCGTATCGTATGGTTTGAGCGTCATCTGCAACGTTTACAGCAGGCGGCAGAAAAATTGATGTTACCCACCGTGGAGTGGCAAAAACTTGAGGCTGAAATGCATCAGGCTGCTCGTGGATACAGAAATGGTGTTGTGAAGGTTATCATCACCCGAGGGCAGGGTGGGCGAGGATACAGCCCTGGTGGTTGCCAAGGATCCACGCGTATTGTTATGCAGTCTGACTATCCTGAACATTATGCACGTTGGCGAAGCGAAGGCATTAGCCTGGCGGTTAGTCCGGTAAGATTAGCCAGAAGCACATTGTTGGCCGGGATAAAGCATCTGAATCGGCTTGAACAGATATTCATCCGTATGCATCTTGAACAGACCAGTGCTGATGAGGCCTTGGTGCTTGACACCGCTGGCTGGGTGGTGGAATGCTGTGCGGCTAATTTATTCTGGCGCAAGGGAAACGTGGTATATACGCCAGATGTATCGCAAGCTGGTGTGGATGGCGTGGCGCGGCAGCATATTATTGCGCAGTTGGCAGTGTCAGATTTTCGGTTGCAGATTGTAAATGTACCGCTGGAGACATTGGTGGATGCGGAAGAACTGATAGTTTGTAATGCATTAATGCCAATAATTCCCGTAAATCAGGTGAATACCTGGTGTTATCGCTCAAGAAAGCTTTATGATTTTCTGAGCCCTAACCATGAGTCATGATTTTTATGCAGAGAACCAAAATTGGTCTTTTGATCGTAACCTTTCTGATTATTGGCGCAGTCGTTTTTTGGAAACAGGTACAGCGTTTTGCACTATCGCCACTATTGATCAAGCAGGATATCATTTTCACGCTCCCAACAGGAACTGGCCGCGAAGCGCTGGAAACACTGTTGATTGAAAAGCAGGTGATAAAGAAGAGTGCATGGTTTCCCTGGTTATTACGGATAGAGCCTGAATTGGCGAACTTCAAAGCTGGCAGTTATCGATTTATTCCTGGCATGACCGTCCGTGACATGCTGGCCTTACTGGCCAGTGGTAAAGAAGCTCAATTTCCTATTCGTTTTATTGAAGGTTCCCGCCTGAAAGACTGGCTGGAGATATTGAAACAGGCCCCTTATATTAAACATACTCTGAGCAATGAAAGTGTTCAGGATATTGCCGATGTATTGAACATCAAGGATAAACCTAACCCAGAAGGCTGGTTTTATCCCGATACTTATTTGTACACCGCAGGTACGACCGACAAATCACTGTTGTTGCGCGCACATCAGCGTATGGAAAAAACACTCAGTAATATTTGGCAGGGACGTCAGAAAGGGTTGCCCTATAAAACACCGGATGAATTGCTGACCATGGCGTCGATTATCGAGAAAGAAACGGCGGTGAATGAAGAGCGGGCACTGGTCGCCTCAGTTTTTATCAACCGTTTACGGGTAGGGATGCGCCTGCAGACAGATCCTTCGGTTATCTATGGTATGGGGGACAGCTACGATGGTGTCATTACGCGTAAAGCGCTTGATACGCCAACCCCATACAATACTTATACTATTATCGGTTTGCCGCCGACACCGATTGCGATGCCTGGCAAGGCATCCCTGGAAGCTGCCGCACATCCTGCCAAAACAAATTACTTCTACTTTGTGGCGACGGGTAAAGGTGGGCATACATTTACCACCAACCTGGTGGAGCATAACCGAGCTGTTCAGCAATACCGTTCAGTTTTGGCCAGCGAAGGAAAATAATGAACAGTAAATTCATTGTCATTGAAGGCCTTGAGGGAGCAGGGAAAACCAGTGCTAGAAATGTGATAGTTGATACATTGCGCCGGTTTGGTATTCAGGATGTGATGTTTACCCGTGAACCGGGGGGCACACCATTGGCAGAAAAACTGCGTGATCTGATTAAGCAAGGGATTGATGGCGAAAAGGTAACGGATAAAGCCGAACTGCTGATGCTTTATGCTGCGCGGGTACAGTTAGTTGATAATGTGATAAAACCCGCATTGGCTCGTGGAATCTGGGTAATTGGTGATCGCCACGACCTCTCTTCTCAGGCTTATCAAGGTGGCGGGCGGGGTATTGATCCTCAGTTACTACTATCGCTACGTGATACGGTGCTGGGCGACTTTCGTCCTGATTTGACATTATATCTCGATTTACCACCAGCAATGGGTCTTCAGCGTGCTCGCCAACGCGGTGAACTGGATCGTATCGAACAGGAGTCACTAGCATTTTTTGAACGAACTCGGACGCGATATCGGGAATTGGCTGCTCAGGATGACAGTATCATTACGATTGACGCGTCCCAATCCATTGACGAAGTTGGCAACAATATTAGTAATGTCTTGTCGCAGTGGTTACGGCAGTCGGGAATCTCTGGTGAGGTACAAGACTGATGGAATGGTATCCGTGGCTTAATTCTTCTTATCGTCAGCTGCTTGGGCAGTATCAGTCAGGACGTGGGCACCATGCATTGCTGATTCACGCATTGACTGGCATGGGCGATGCCTCGCTGGTGTATGCGTTAGGTCGCTGGCTATTGTGTCAGCAGCGAGAGGGGATTAAAAGTTGCGGGAAATGCCATTCTTGCCAGTTAATGCGTGCTGGTACTCATCCTGATTGGCATGTGCTCCGTCCTGAAAAAGGAAAGCAGAGTCTGGGGGTCGATGCAGTACGTGACGTGCTGGAGACAATATATCAGCATGCCCGTCAAGGGGGAGTGAAACTGATTTGGTTGCCGCTGGCAGAGTCATTAACCGAAGCTGCGGCCAATGCTTTGCTGAAAACGCTTGAAGAGCCACCGATGGAGACCTATTTCTTACTGGGATGCAGAGAGCCTTCTCGCTTGTTGTCAACCTTTCGCAGCCGTTGTTTATACCATTATCTTGATGTGCCGGATGAAGCGTATAGCGTGCAATGGCTGAGTAGTCACTATCCGATGGACAGTCAGGCGACACTGACGGCGCTGAGATTATATGCCGGTGCACCGCTGGCTGCCGCTAAACTGTTGCAGCCTGAACATTGGAAACCACGGCAAACACTGTGCTTGACGTTGTCTGATTGTTTGACACAACGGAACTTTTTGCCATTAGTTACCCCGTTGAATCACGAAGATGTTGATGATCGAATTCACTGGTTGTCTGCGCTGCTACTCGATGCCATAAAGTGTCAGCATGGAGCAGAGGACTATCTGGTTAATCAGGATCAGCTTCATCTGGTGCAACAATTGGCGAACACGCTGGACAGTGATCGACTACACCATGAATTGCGTCAATGGTTACAATGCCGTCATCAGTTGCGCGCCATCACCGGTGTGAACCGCGAATTATTGTTAACAGAACGGCTGCTTAACTGGGAACAAAATCTGTCGGTAGCAACGCTTTTGCCATCCCATCCATTTTCTGTCTGATTACTACTGGATAGCTATATGTTGTTAGTTGATTCTCACTGCCATCTTGACGGACTGGATTACCAGTCTTTGCATAAAAATGTCACCGATGTGCTTGAAAAAGCGCAATGCCGGGATGTTGGGTTTGTGTTGGCTGTTGCAACCACATTGACTGGTTTTCGCGCGATGACTGAGCTTATCGGTGAAAGAGAGAATGTCGCTTTTTCCTGTGGAGTACATCCGCTTAATCAGGATGCGCCTTATGATTATGCTGAACTGCGCGAGTTGGCTTCTTCTCCTGCGGTGGTGGCAATGGGGGAAACCGGCCTGGATTATTATTATCAGCAGGAAACCAAAGTGCAGCAACAAGCGTCTTTTCGGGAGCATATCCGCATTGGCCGCGAGTTAAACAAACCGGTCATTGTGCATACCCGTTCGGCCCGTGAAGACACGTTGACGATTCTGGAAGAAGAAAATGTAGAAGCCTGCGGCGGCGTATTACACTGTTTTACAGAAGATCTGCCAACAGCAAGGAAACTGCTGGATATGGGGTTCTATATCTCTTTTTCAGGTATTGTCACGTTTCGTAATGCAGAAGAGCTACGCGAGGTTGCTCGATATATACCGCTGGACAGAATGCTGATTGAAACTGATTCACCGTGGCTAGCACCGGTGCCCTATCGGGGCAAAGAAAATCAGCCTGCCTATGTCCGTGACGTCGCTGAATATTTGTCTGTCCTCAAAGGCGTCAGTCTGGAAACGTTGGCAATGACCACCACCCATAACTTTTCACAGCTATTTCATATTGATTCAGCACGGTTGACCGCCACTGAATAGTGGTTGAGAATAGCCGGGTTTTTTTTCGCTTCGTAATTAATGGACAAGAATATAAGTCTAACTCGGCATGTATCTGGGCCGGGTTGTGGCTTTTTTTAGTGATTGATAGCAAATAACGAGACTTTTAGTATGGATGCTGTCTATCCGTACATTAAAACGTGACTGTTATCAAACATTGAACACGACATTTATTTTACTCTGCGTAAAAATTATAAGGGTGCTAAGACACCCAACACCGGGAAGAATGTTATCCCCACCTTCAATGCCATATAAGAAATAAAAGTACTAGCACTATATACTCAGGAGCACTCTCAATTATGTTTAAAAACGCATTTGCAAACCTGCAAAAAGTAGGTAAGTCGCTCATGCTGCCGGTATCTGTACTGCCTATTGCAGGTATTTTGCTGGGCGTCGGATCGGCCAATTTTAGCTGGTTACCTGCGGTTGTCTCTAGTGTCATGGCACAAGCCGGTGATTCGGTATTTGCCAATATGCCACTGATTTTTGCTATTGGTGTCGCGCTGGGCTTCACCAATAACGACGGTGTTTCAGCACTGGCTTCAGTAGTCGCCTATGGCATCATGGTCAAAACCATGGCCGTTGTGGCACCATTGGTACTGCATTTGCCAGCGGCAGAAATCGCTGCCAAGCATTTGGCCGATACTGGGGTTCTGGGGGGGATTATTGCAGGCGCCATTGCGGCGTACATGTTTAATCGTTTCTACCGCATTCAGTTGCCGGAGTATCTGGGTTTCTTCGCCGGTAAACGGTTTGTACCGATTATTTCCGGACTGGCTGCAATTATCACAGGTCTGGTTCTGTCTTTCATTTGGCCACCAGTGGGAAGCGTTATCCAGACTTTCTCTCAGTGGGCGGCTTATCAGAACCCGGTAGTAGCCTTCTTTATCTACGGTCTTGTCGAACGTAGCCTGGTACCGTTTGGTTTACACCATATCTGGAACGTACCTTTCCAGATGCAGATTGGTGAGTTCACCAATGCGGCGGGTCAGGTATTTCATGGCGATATTCCTCGTTACATGGCGGGTGACCCGACTGCTGGCAAACTGTCTGGTGGTTTCCTGTTTAAAATGTACGGTCTGCCGGCTGCGGCCATTGCCATTTGGCATACAGCCAAACCGGAAAATCGCGCTAAAGTCGGTGGGATTATGATCTCTGCGGCATTGACCTCTTTCCTGACAGGGATCACTGAGCCGATTGAGTTCTCTTTCCTATTTGTGGCGCCAATTCTTTATGTAATCCACGCTATTCTGGCAGGTCTGGCATTCCCGATCTGCATCCTGCTGGGTATGCGAGATGGCACCAGTTTCTCCCATGGCCTGATCGACTTCATCGTATTAAGTGGCCACGGTAGCAGACTGTGGTTGTTCCCGATTGTGGGCCTTGGTTATGCGCTCGTTTATTACACTATTTTCCGTGTGTTGATTGTCAAACTGGACTTGAAAACACCCGGTCGTGAAGATTCCACTATCGAGCAGCTCTCACAGAACAACACCGAAATGGCGGCTTCGTTGGTATCGGCATTCGGTGGTAAAGAAAATATCACTAATCTGGACGCTTGTATTACTCGTTTGCGTGTTAGCGTAAGCGATGTTGCCAAGGTGGATCAGGCTAGTCTGAAACAATTGGGTGCGGCCGGTGTTGTTGTTGCCGGCTCTGGTGTCCAGGCTATATTTGGTACCAAGTCTGATAACCTTAAAACCGATATGGATGACTATATCCGCAATCACTAAGCAAGATAGTGGTTGTTATTGGGAAGAGGGCGCGAAAGCGCCCTTTTTCATGCGTAAAAAACAGTCTGGACATGAAATCGATAATCGGTTCCCTCTCAGAGGATTTCAGCAGTAGGATAAAAGGACAACCGGTAGCAACATGATTAACCATACTTTGAAGGGAAGAGTGATGCAGATTTCAGCCGACCAGTTAATACAGATTTCGCGTGAATTGTTACGAAAGGCAGGATGTGGGGAAGATGAAGCGTTATGCGTGTCCGATCATCTGGTGGCCGCCAACCTGAAAGGACACGATAGCCATGGTGTCGGCATGTTGCCGGACTATGTCAGCTTTATTGCCCAAGGCTTGATGCACCCGAATACACCTGCGCGTTTATTACGTGATGCTGGTGCTGTGCTACAGTTTGCCGGTGATCGTGGCTTCGGTCAGCGTACCGGGAAAGAGGCGATGCAAGCTGCTATTGAGCGAGTAAAAACAACCGGTGTCTGCCTGATGACATTATCATCGACTTGCCATCTTGGCCGAATTGGAACGTATGGAGAAATGGCGGCCGAGGCCGGCATGATAGCCATCCACTTTGTTAACGTTAATGACCTGCCGCCGCTGGTTGCACCTTTTGGTGGCAGCGAAGCGCGTTTCGGAACCAATCCGATTTGTATTGCTTTCCCTGGCACTCACGAGCACCCAGCGTTTATTCTTGATTTTGCTACCAGCATGGTCGCGTTGGGGAAAACACGGGTGGCTTATCTGGCTGGCAAAAAATTTGATGACGATGTCATGCTGGACCAGAAAGGGCATCCGACCAACGATCCCCGTGTTATGTGGGAGGGCGAAAGTACCGGCGCGCTGAGGCCGATTGCTCTGCATAAAGGCGGTGGACTGGTACTGGCGGCAGAGTTGCTGGCCGGTATTTTGTCTGGTGGGGGAACGGTTCAGCCAAACAACCAACGCCAGGGAGCAATTGTGAACAACATGACGACCATTGTGATCGATCCTTCTCAGCTGGTTGCCATGGAGTGGCTGCAACGGGAATATGATGACATGCTGGAGTACGTCCGTTCCTCAAAAGCCACGGATCCGAATACACCAATATTGATTGCGGGTGAGCCGGAGATACAGACACGGCAACAGCGTACCGAGGTTGGTGTAACGGTTTCAGATCAGGAATGGCAGAGAATTGTCGCTGCCGGGCGTCAGCTGGGAATGTCCGCTACAGCATTTTCTGTATAACCATAGGGTTAGTTTGCTTAAAGCGACAAAGAAAGTTGAAAATAACCAGATTCAACACGCATACTGCCAGCACACTGCTAACCAGTGTCGATTTTTAAAGGATATATATCATGGCTGAAGAAACTATTTTTAGTAAAATTATCCGCCGGGAGATTCCTGCCGATGTGGTCTACCAGGATGAATTGGTCACGGCTTTCCGTGACATCGCACCACGAACACCTACCCATATTCTGATTGTTCCGAATGTGTTGATTCCAACCGTTAATGACACCACCGCCGAGCATGAAGCCGCTTTAGGTCGCATGATTACGGTTGCCGGAAAAATTGCGCAGCAGGAAGGGATTGCTGATGATGGTTACCGCTTGATTATTAATTGTAATCGTCATGGCGGACAGGAAGTTTATCACGTACATATGCACCTTCTTGGCGGATGTGCGCTGGGGCCTTTGCTGGCTATTTAATTTATGCCTGTCATGTGCAGATCCATTGATACCCTGTCCGGTGACGGTGTCATTTTTCTGACAACATGCAGAATATTTTTCAATGCACAGTAGCTGAAATGTGAGACAGGCACGTTTTCAGCGCTTTCGGTAGGCATGTTACGAGGATAAATATGAAAAAATATCTAGGACTATTGCTGTTGGCGCTGGTACTGGCTGGGTGTTCCAGCCGTCCACCCGAGTCTGGACAACCGCCTGCCAGCATTGAGCCGGTACAACCGGAAAAACCAGCATTGCCGCCACAAAGTGAGCCCCTACCTGTACCGCCTAAACTTCTGACATTTGACTGGGACGCGAGCATAACACCATTGATTGATCAGATGCTCAAGACGAGCGGCATCAACAAGGGCAGTATTCTGTTGGTGGATAACATGAAAAATAACACCAACGGTGCGCTGCAAACAGTCAACGCCACCACGTCTCTCTATCATGCACTGGCAGCTAACACGGTGTTTACGGTGGTGTCACGGGAACAATTAGCCGTTGCCCGACAAACATTGGGAATTTCTGCGGAGGATAGCCTGGGATCACGGACCAAAGCCATTGGTCTGGCGCGTTACATCGGCGCACAATATGCACTGTACAGCGATGTCAGTGGTGATGTGAATTCGCCCAATCTGGATATGCAACTGATGCTGGTACGAACCGGTGAAATCGTCTGGTCCGGCAGTGGCTCGGTACGCCAGTAAAAATGAGTTGGTGGCACTCATCCGTCAGGTTATCCCGACGGTGGTAGCCACCGGTTTTCATTTGGTGCCGATCAGCGGGCTGAGTTCGGAAAACTGGCGGATTTGCACGTCGCAAGGTGATTGGCTGGCACGTCCCCAGTTATTGGCGGGATTACAGATTGGTACTGATCGCCAGCGTGAGTTTGTGATATTGCGTCAGATGGCGGCGCATGGATTGTCGCCCCGACCGCTATGTTGGCAGCAAGGATGGCTGATTATTGAGTGGTTATCCGGCCATATCGCCACACAGGAGACATTCATTGATGCAGTCAATGATGGCAGTCTGGCTGTCAGTCTGGCGCGTTTGCATCAGCAAGCTGGCTATGGTTTTCCGCTTGATCTGAAAACACGGTTTGTCCGCCACTGGCAGTTGATGGACCCTGGTCGTCGTTCGCCGACATTATTAAAACGACATCAGATGTTTCAACATCGTCGCCTTCCTGAAGGTGGTATCTTCGCACCTCTGCATCTCGATATACATGCTGGCAATCTGCTGCAAAAACAGGATCAGTGGTGGTTTATTGACTGGGAGTATGCCGCTGATGGTGATATTGCGCTGGAAGTGGCTGGGCTATTTCGCGCCAATGATCTGAACGAGGCATCACAACAACGTTTTCTGGACGCGTATTGTCATCAGTGGCCGGGATTATGCCCTGATGTGCTCGGGCATCGGGTTTACCAGTGGTTACCCTGGGTCGACTTCATGATATTGATGTGGTACGAAGTGCGCTGGCAGCAAACACACCAGAAATCATTTTTGCAGGCTGCTGACGCGATGCGGCTGAGATTGGGAATAACACCTTGAAACGGCAGGAGCCGTGACCTATACCATACCGAGCGGATAAATAAAGGGGTTTTTGTGGGGCCGTTAATGTTAGATGTTGCCAGCTATGAGCTGGATGCTGAAGATCGTGAAGTTTTACAACATCCGTTGGTCGGTGGCGTGATTCTATTCAGCCGCAATTTTCATGATGTCGTACAGTTGCGAGAACTGGTGAGGCAAATCCGCCAGGTTTCTGGGGAGCGGCGGGTGATAGCGGTGGATCAGGAAGGTGGCAGGGTGCAACGGTTTCGTGAAGGTTTCACCACGTTGCCAGCAGCACAGGCATTTGCGGCACTCAACGATCTGCCCCGTGCCCAGCAGTTGGCGGAAGAGGCAGGGTGGCTGATGGCGGCGGAACTGGTGTCAATGGATATTGATATCAGTTTTGCCCCGGTATTGGACGTGGGTCATCAGTGTACCGCGATTGGCGAGCGTTCATTCCATGACCAACCGGAAATTGCATTGGCCGTGGCGGGGCGATTTATTGATGGTATGCACCGCGCGGGAATGAAAGTTACGGGTAAGCATTTTCCCGGACATGGTGCTGTTATTGCTGATTCGCATAAGGAAACCCCTCGAGATGACCGCCCGCTAGATCAAATTCGTACGCGCGATATGTGGATGTTTCGTGAGTTGATTTCACGTCAGCAGTTAGATGCCGTCATGCCTGCCCATGTCATTTATACTCATGCTGATCCGCATCCTGCCAGTGGTTCTCCTTACTGGTTAAAACAGGTACTTCGCCAGGAGCTGGGTTTTGGCGGCGTCATATTTTCTGATGATCTCTCAATGGAAGGTGCGGCTGTGTTGGGAAGTTATACGGAGCGTGCGCAGGCGGCTCTGGATGCCGGGTGTGATATGATTCTGGTGTGTAACCAACGTAAGGGCGCCGTCAGTGTACTGGATAATTTGTCTCCGGTTATGGCAGCGGGAATAAGCAATCTTTATCATCGGGGAACCTTTACCCGTCAGCAATTGCTAGACTCACCGCGTTGGAAACAGGCCAATCAAGCGTTGATTGCGTTGAATGAACAGTGGCAGACGTACAAGACGGATAAGCTATAAACACCTATTCTATTAGGTGATAACCTGGTGTGTCAGTAAATGCAGTGGTGAGGATACAGATGATTATCTACTTACACGGTTTTGATTCAAGCAGTCCCGGTAACCATGAAAAAGTACTGCAGTTGCAGTTCATTGACGACGATGTTCGTCTGGTTAGCTACAGCACATTACACCCCCGTCATGATATGCAACACCTACTGAAAGAAGTGGACAAACTGTTGCAGTTTAGTGCTGATGATCGTCCACTTATCTGTGGTGTCGGGCTGGGGGGATTTTGGGCAGAGCGTATTGGTTTTCTGTGTGATATTCGACAGGCTATCTTCAATCCTAATCTGTTTCCACAGGAAAACATGCTAGGGAAAATTGATCGTCCCGAAGAGTATGTGGATATAGCCACCAAATGCGTGGATAACTTTCGTGAAAAAAATCGTGATCGTTGTCTGGTAATGTTATCCCGTCAGGATGAAGTTCTTGATAGCCAACATACTGCCCAAGTGCTGGATAACTACTATGAAATTATTTGGGATGAAACTGAAACCCATAAATTCAAGAATATCTCACCGCATTTGCAGAGAATGAAAGCGTTTAAAACGCTGGGATAATTCCTTTCAAATTTCTTTTTTCTTTACCTCATCAGGCTCAGCATGATACGGGCCTGATGCACCTTTCTAAATGAATAAATCCACACTAACTTATTGAATTGCCATTTAAAATAGTGGTTCCGCGATCTATGTAACTAAAATAAATTGATATATATCAATTTTGGTATGACCAAATAACCACACATGTTATTCTGATGGAAATCACTTGGTTCAATTTAAACATAACACCATGTAATATAAGGTTATTATACATTTAACTTATTATTAACTATTGGTTCATGATTTTCTCAGGGGGTTATTTTGACATCAATGCCAATCAAAAAAATCGTGATTGTCGGTGGCGGCGCGGGCGGACTGGAACTGGCAACCAGTTTGGGTCAAAAACTAGGGCGCAAGGGTAGCGCTGAAATTACGTTGATTGATCGCAACCATAGCCATCTCTGGAAGCCGTTATTGCATGAAGTCGCCACCGGTTCACTGGATGATAATATGGATGCGTTGAGCTATCTGGCGCATGCCCGCCATCATCATTTCCGATTCCAGTTGGGTACGTTGACGGACATAGATCGTGAAAAAAAAGTGGTTCAACTGGCGGAAATCCGTAACGAACAGAGCGAACTTCTGGTTGTGGAGCGTACCTTACCATATGACATTCTGGTAATGGCGCTGGGTAGCGTGTCGAATGATTTCGGTACTCCTGGCGTTAAAGATCATTGCATCTTCCTGGATAACCCCAGGCAAGCACATCGTTTTCACAATGAAATGCTGAATCTGTTCCTGAAATTTACTGCCCACCATGGTAAGAAAGATCGGGTAAATATCGCTATTGTTGGTGGCGGTGCCACAGGGGTTGAGCTGTCCGCTGAACTGCACAATGCGGTTAAGCAACTGCATAGTTACGGGTTTGACGGATTAGATAATCAAGCACTGAACGTGACGCTGGTAGAAGCGGGCGAACGTATTCTGCCGGCGCTGCCAGCACGAATCTCTGCCGCCGCTCATCAGGAGTTAACCAATATTGGTGTTCGGGTATTGACTAAAACCATGGTGACCAGTGTGCAATCGGACGGATTGAATACCCGGGATGGTGAATTTATCAATGCCGATCTGATGGTTTGGGCAGCGGGTATTAAAGCACCAGACGCGATAAAGGACATTGCGGGTTTGGAAACCAACCGTATCAACCAGTTGGTGGTTGGGGCAACGTTACAGGCAACCCGTGATCCTGATATTTTTGCCCTTGGTGACTGCGCTTCCTGTCCGCAGCCAACAGGAGGTGTTGTGCCACCGCGTGCTCAGGCCGCGCACCAGATGGCGTCACGCTGCTATAGCAATATTCTTGCGCTACTGAATGGTCAGCCACTGAAACCTTATATATACAAGGATCATGGCTCACTGGTTTCGCTGTCTAAATTCAGCACGGTTGGCAGTCTGATGGGCAACCTGATGCGAGGATCGGTGATGATTGAAGGTCGAATCGCCCGTATCGTTTATATTTCCTTGTATCGTATGCATCAGATAGCACTACATGGATATATTAAAACGGGATTGATGATGCTGGTAGGTGGTATCAACCGAGTGATCCGTCCGCGTCTGAAGCTGCATTGATCGTTTGTCCCTTCTGGTCTGCATTCGGCAGGCCAGCTACATTATTGATACTCTACTCTGAGCAGCAGAATATCCCGTCTTTTTGCGCACTCTCGTTAAGAAAATTCCCAATTGGGTTTTTATTGTCACCAATCTGCTATTTTTAGTTAACAAATCCTATTGTGAGCGAGAAAGACATTGTGCAAACTCTCGCATGTTTACTGGCGGCGGCGGTGTATATGTCTCTATCCCTGAAAGATGGTTCTGTAGATGTAATCTCTGCGCTGCCGTGTAATGCATGTCGGGGAAGATGATGAACAATGTATAGTCATAGAGTCAGGAGGTTTCCTGTGAACAAATCAATGTTAGCGGGTATAAGTATCGGGATGGTTGCGGCATTGGGGCTGGCTGCAGCTGCCAGTTTGGATGTCTTTTCGTCCAAACCTCAGTTTGCGCAAGTGTTGACAGCGATTCCAATTAAAGAAACGGTGAAAACGCCACGTAAGGAGTGCCGTAATGTGACGGTCACACATCGTCAACCGGTGCAGGATGAAAATCGTCTTGCCGGTTCGTTACTGGGGGCAGTCGCGGGCGGTGTACTTGGACATCAGTTCGGTGGTGGTCGTGGTCAGGATGTGGCAACAGTTGCTGGTGCGCTGGCTGGTGGTTATGCCGGGAATCAAGTTCAGGGGAAAATGCAGAATAGTGATACCTATGTGACCTCCCAACAGCGTTGTAATACGGTCTATGATAAATCGCAGAAAATGCTGGGCTATGACGTGACCTATAAAATTGGTGATCGGCAAGGCAAAGTCCGAATGGATCACGATCCTGGCACCCAAATCCCACTGGACCGAAATGGCCAGTTAGTGCTTAATCCGCAGGTTTAAATTTGAGTATCAGATAAACAAAAACGGCGTTTTTACCGTAATGATTGTCGGTTATGAAACCCGGCTACATAGAAAAACACCACGTTAGGTATCTCTCTGGGAACCCAACGTGGTCCCTCTCCTTAACACAGGTCTAAGTGAACAGTATTAAGGTGTTGGCTAATATTATATAGCCAATGCTTTTTCCCGCTGGATATGGCTATTCAGTCATAAAGATTATCTGCCTGTACCGGGGCATGTATTTTACTCGGGCGAATGCGTTTAACCGAATCACGGATCACCAGCGTGCCATTCAATAGCAGATTACCCATTACTCTGTCCGGCTGCATAAGCTGGAGTTGTAGTAATCTGACGGCTTCTTTACCCAACTCGTCTCGTGGTACCTGCACCGACGTCAGGGGAATATCATGAATTGCTGCCAGATTAGCGCTATCCATACTCATGACAGAAACCTGCTGTGGTACGCGTAAATGGGCTTTATGCAATGCATTTATTACACCTGCCGCCATAAAATCACCGCCGACCAATATGACTGTCGGCATCTGTTCTGGCGAACAAGCGGCTAAAAATTCAGTGACTTTCTGTTCTGCCTCTGTCGTGCTAAATCCTTGAGTAGTCAAGAGACATCGCGCTTCGTCAAAGGATAAATTATGGCTTTGGTAGGCATCACGGATACCTGCCAGACGAAGCTCCATGGTGTAACGCCGCAGACATAAAAGAGTAAGTATCTCGCGGTGCCCTTGTTCAAATAAGTAGTTAGCTGAGAATTCGCCAATCAATTGATGTGCTGGCGAAACACCCGGTAGCTTCATTTTGCGATCAATACAGTTGATCAGAATGCAGGGTTTACCCAGGTCGGTTGCCAGTGCATGAACATAGGGATCATCAATACCCACCAACATGGCGGCTTCTGTTTCAGGATCACGCATTTTTTCCAGAAACAGCGCCACATCACAATCGTTCTCTTCCAGACCACAATATCGCAGGCGCACATCATGTAATGACAGCGCCTCGATGATGCTTTGAATAACGTTGTGATAAAAAATGTCAGACCGTACATTGAATGCCCGGGATGGCGCGAAAATCATCAAACTCTTCAGTAATAAACGCCCCACGACCAAATCATCCAATACGCCCTGCTGTCGGGCTGAATGGAGTATGCGTTCTCTGGCAGTGTTGCTGGTATTGGTTTTTCCCGACAACACACGAGAGACTGTACTGATCGAAAACCCCGTTTGTGCCGCGATTTCGCGTATTTTCAGGTTTCTTTTCATTTTGTGATCTCACTACATTTATCAAATGAAAAAATTTTCATGACAGATAAGTGGCTTTCATACGTGTGCTTTCTGTCGGAAAGATGCTTCTCTGAACATAACATGAAAATAATTGCAAAAATTCGGGTATTCCCAGGTTTTCAATTCTTCTATCTTGACTCAGACAAATCAACTCAGTGCTTATCACTGGGTTCATTAACCATAAAATGTTTAAAAAACAAAAAGATAAACATATAACTCTGCACAGCTCGATGATTGGCGGGTTTGGCATATAGCAGAACACTGTCAGTCAGTGCGGTCCTACAAGGAGATCATCATGAGTCTCGACATTAATCAGTCTTCATCAGTAATAAAAGAAAAACGTAAATTGAAAAATTTGCGCTGGTGGATGCTTGTCCTGTTCCTGCTTGGTGTAACGGTAAACTACATTACTCGCAACTCCCTGGGTATTCTGGCCCCGGAACTGAAAACCAGCCTCAATATCAGTACTGAACAATATTCATGGATTGTCGGCGCTTTCCAACTGGCCTATACCATTTTCCAGCCATTATGCGGTTGGTTGATAGATGTGATTGGCCTGAAAGTGGGCTTTATGGTCTGCGCCATTATCTGGGCAATGATGAGCCTGTTACACGCAGGCGTCAGTGGCTGGTTACAGCTTGCTGTTCTGCGTTTCTTTATGGGCGGAGCGGAGGCGGCCGCTACTCCGGCCAATGCCAAAACCATTGGTGAATGGTTCCCCAAAAAAGAGCGCCCAATTGCGGCCGGTTGGGCCGGGGTCGGGTTTTCCATTGGTGCGATGTTGGCACCGCCGATTATTGTTCTGGCTCACGTGTCTTTTGGCTGGCAAGGTGCATTTTTGTTTTCCGGTCTGCTGGCAATGGTGTGGGTGGTACTCTGGGGGGTGTTTTACCATAGCCCGGAAACGCATCCCAATTTGAGTCGTGAAGAGCTGGCAATTATCAAGCAGGATAATGAACCGGCTCCGGTCAGGCAGCCGTTTTTCACTGCGTTGGCGACGGTGGCAAAGAATAAGCGTTTTTATGGTATCGCTATTCCGGCATTCATGGCGGAGCCGGCGTGGGCCGTACTGAGTTTCTGGGTTCCGCTGTATCTGGCCAAAGACCAGGGAATGGATTTGAAGCATATTGCCATGTTTGCCTGGCTGCCTTTTCTGGCGGCTGATTTTGGTAGTGTAATCAGTGGTTATCTGACCCGGTTATATGCTCGGTTGTTTGGTTGTTCCCGGATTAACTCCGTCGTCGCCAGCTCAGTAACCGGTGCCTTTCTGATGATATCGTTGGCGTTGGTCAGCATAACTAAAGACCCTTACGTCGCTATCATGTTGATTTCGATTGGTGGATTTGGTCATCAGGTGATCTCGTGCATGCTCAGTGCGCTGGTGGTGGAATCGTTTGACAAAGGGCAGATGGCCACTGTCAACGGTATGCGCGGATCTTTCGCCTGGATTGCCAGCTTTCTATTCTCACTGTTGATCGGTGTGACTGCGGACAAGATTGGTTTTAACCCGTTGTTTATCGCCATGGGCTTTTTCGATCTGTTTGGTGCAGTGTTCCTGATTGCATTTATCGCTGAGCGTCGCTCACGAGTACATTAAATCTGCTATCGCCATAATGAAAAAGAGTTACGCATGAAAACACTAAAAAACTGGGTATTCCATCAGCAAACCGCTGATCGGATTGAGTTACTGGTTGATGATAGGCATATTTTCCAACTTTATGTTCTTGAACCTGGCCTATGTCGGGTATTAATTAAACAGGATGGAAAGTTACACCTGAACCGTACCTGGAGTATTGCACCGCAGCAGGATGTGCCGTGGCAGGGGCGGTCGCGTGAAAGTACGGATGGATTTAGTCTGCCAGGGTTCTCCCTGCGACAACAGGATGGTGAGTTACAACTCAGTACTGATCGCCTGCGAATAACGATTCATCAGCCTTTGGGGCTGGAGTGGGAATATTGCGATTCGCAGGGCAAATGGCAGCCATTAGCCGCCGATCGGCCGACCGGCGCGTATCTGCTGAATCAACATGGTGATGGCGTTGAGCATTATCAACGCCGTTTCCCTGAAGATCATTACTACGGTTTGGGAGAGAAAAGCGGCGATCTCAATCGGACGGGCCGTCGGTTTGAATTCCGTAATCTGGATGCAATGGGGTATAACGCGGCAACGACGGATCCGCTCTATAAACATCTTCCCTTTACCATTACTCACCGTAGAAACGTCAGTTTTGGTGTTTTTTATGACAACCTCAGCACGACATGGCTCGATTTGGGCAATGAAATCGACAATTACCATCAGCCATACCGACGCTATCAGGCACAAGCCGGCGATCTGGATTACTATCTGTTTCTCGGCCCCCAAATTCTGGCGGTGACTAAAGCATTTGTCCGGTTGACCGGGAAAACCCTGTTCGGACCTAAATGGAGTCTGGGATACAGTGGCTCAACTATGCACTATACCGATGCGCCTGATGCTCAGCAGCAGCTAATGAAGTTTATCGCGTTGTGTCAACAACACGATATTCCCTGTGATTCGTTTCAACTCTCTTCCGGATATACTTCGATCGGTAGCAAGCGCTATGTTTTTCACTGGAATCGGGACAAAGTGCCGAGCCCGCAGATTATGTCGCAAGCCTTTCATGATGCGGGCATCAAACTTGCCGCTAATATCAAACCTTGCCTGTTACAGGATCATCCACGGTATCAGGAGGTCGCCTCACAAGGCTTGTTCATCCGTGATGCCGATTGTGACGCTCCCGAGCGTTCCAGTTTCTGGGATGATGAAGGTTCCCATCTCGACTTCACCAATCCGGCGACGGTGGCATGGTGGCAAGAGAACATCACGCTCCAATTGTTGGAAAATGGCATAGATTCGACCTGGAATGACAATAATGAATTTGAAGTCTGGGACAAAGAGGCTCGTTGTCACGGGTTTGGTGAAGAAATTGCCATCAAACATATCCGACCTGTTATGCCATTACTGATGATGCGGGCCTCACTGGAAGCTCAGCAACGGTTTTCCCCACAGTTACGTCCTTATCTGATTTCTCGCTCTGGTTGTGCGGGAATGCAACGTTATGTCCAGACCTGGAGTGGCGATAATCGTACCAGTTGGCAGACGCTGCGTTATAACACCCGTATGGGAATTGGAATGAGCCTGTCGGGGTTATATAACATCGGCCATGACGTTGGGGGATTCTCCGGGCATCAACCGGATGCGGAACTGTTTGTGCGTTGGGTACAAAACGGGATTATGCATCCACGCTTTACCATTCATTCGTGGCATGACGATGGTACGGTCAATGAGCCGTGGATGTATCCGGCGGTAACACCAATCATTCGTGATGCCATCATGCTGCGCTACCGGTTGTTACCATACTTTTATACGTTGTTGTGGCTGGCCAGCGCCGAAGATGAACCTATGCTGCGCGCGACCTTTCTCGATCATGAGCATGATTTACAGACGTTTGTCGAAACCGATGACTTCATGTTGGGACGGGATCTGCTGGTTGCCAGTGTGGTAGAACCGGGACAACGACAACGTCAGGTCTATCTGCCGGATAATGAGACCGGCTGGTATGAATTTTATAGTGGTCAATGGTACAGCGGGGGACAAGCGATAACACTGGATGCGCCATTGGAACGTTTACCGTTGATGGTAAGGGCCGGGGCTATGATTCCGGTTGCTGCACGGACGCGCTTTGTTTGCCAGGCCGATGATGACCAGCGAGCGTTTTTGGTATTCCCACCACTTGCTGCAGGGCAACAGCGTGGCGTGTTGTTTGAAGATGATGGAGAAACCCATCGTTGGCGGCAGGGAGATGCATTATGGCTGTACTGGGAAATGACGTGTGATAGCCAGCGTATTGATGTTTGTTTCACCCCGAAGGGCAATTTCCATCCGGCTTGGCAGCACATTACACTGCAATTGCCACCGGGAGAAAAACGGCAACTGTACATTAACTCGCGTAAAACCGATTGTTATTCTCTCTGAGTAATAGTCCATTGTTGTAGAGGAACGCGTTACGCTAGCATAGGTCAACGCGTTTCTTATTCCAATTGCAGTCGTAAAATAGAAAGTTGCAGGTTTATCAATATGATCGTCGGCGTTATTATCTGAGATAATGAGTGAGATTAACCGGCTTATCGAGGATGAAAAATGCTGGATAGCACACAATTACATTGTTATCTCCAGAGAATTGGCGTTGATTCACTGCCTTCAGAACCGTTATTGTTATTACGAACTCTGCATATCGCTCATCTCAGAAATATCCCGTTTGAAAATCTGGATGTGGTTTTTAAAAGAAAGATAACACTGAGTCAATCCGCTATTTATAAAAAAGTTATTGAAAATGGACGCGGTGGTTTCTGTTATGAACTAAATTATGGCTTCTACCTGTTATTAAAAACCCTGGGTTTTACTACGCAGTTGCTATCTGGCCGGGTATTTAATGTTGAAGGATATGGCGCTTATTTTGACCATCTGCTTTTACTGGTTGATCTGGATAACCAGACGCTCATCGCTGATGTGAGTTTTGGTGATTCATTTTGTATTCCGCTTTTACTGGATGGAACGGTTTCTCATGAAGATGCCGCGAGCTATAAAATTATTCCTTTTGATGATGGCTATCAGTTGTTACAAAAGAAACCGCATGTCGACTGGGCACCGTTGTATATTTTTGATTTACATCCCTGGCAGTTGGATGATTTCGCGGTTATGGCCGATTATCATCAAACATCCTCTCAATCGTTGTTTACGAAAAAATCGATTTGTAGTCGGGTAACGGAAGATGGTCGAATAACGTTGTCGGATAATCAATTAATTATTACGCGGCAGGGCAACAGAACTGAAAACGTCATTACGGATTGTAGCCGTTATATTGAGTGCTTAAGCCACCATCTCGGAATCTGTTTGCCGGAAGATTATAACGTTCAACACTGGTTTGACTCGTTAGCTTCTCCATTATGAAATAATTCAAATCCACAATTAGCAAAAAACTCAGTTCACGATATAAGGCGTTCAGACCCCATAGTCTGAACGCCTGAGAGAGAATGGCAGAAGCTGTAGCTGCTATTGGCATTAGCCAGCTAGTTTGATTTATGCTTCCCGGAACACAATTTCCGCCCAGCGGGCCAGGCCTGCGGTGACAGAACCGAAATCATCGCCACTGGCAATCGGGATGCCGGGCAGACACTGCTGTACGGCGTCGCGCAACAGCGGTGAGCGGGCGCTGCCGCCTGTCAGATAAATGACATCCGGTCGAGTCTGTCCGTCTTTCTGCACCAGCGCAATCTGCTGCTTGATATGTTCCAGCGGCTGGACAATTGCCTCTTTCAACTGACTAGTGGAGATCCGGGTTGTCAGATCGGGTGCAATGAAGGGCAAATCAGCCAGTGTGGTTTCACTCGCCGAAAGCGCAATCTTGTGCTCTTCAGCCACACGTACCAACCGATAACTCAGCTTTTGTTGCCAGACGGTCAATAATCGTTTTACCTGCTCAGGTTCGTGGGCGTCACGAATCAGGTCGCGCAGAAGCTTCCCACATGCCGCACTGTAAAATTCGCTTTGTGCCGGTACATCATTAATGGCAACGGCATTCCACCAAGGCAGAATCGGCAATGCTGTCCCTTTTTCCGTGCTGCCATTCATCCCGAGCAACGGGCAAAGTTGTTTGAAAGCCAGCATAATATCCAGATCGTTACCACCAACCCGGCAGCCGCTGTGCCCGAGCAAACTCTGCTGACGTTCGTGTTTCCGGTGCCAGTTTGGTCCCATCAATAGCATTGAGCAATCGGTGGTACCGCCGCCGATATCCACTACCAGCACGCGTTTCTCTTCGTGCAGCGTGGCCTCAAAATCCAGCCCGGCTGCGACCGGTTCAAATTGAAACACCACATCCTGAAATCCGGCACGTTGTGCGGCCCGCGCCAGAATACCTTGCGCTTGCTGGTTGGATTCTTCGCCGCCGATACCTTGAAAATTAATCGGACGACCAATTACAGCACGATTAATGTTATCACCGAGCTGTCGCTCAGCCTGTAGGCGGATATGCAGCATCATGGCGCAGACCAGGTCTTCAAACAGAGCCACCTGTTGTACTTTCAAGCCAATGGCGCCAAGAAAGGATTTCGGCGATTTAACAAACCAGACTTCTTGCGGGTCGTCCATATAGTGTGACAGTGAGGCTTGGCCAAACTGAACACTACCGGAGTGAACGTGAATATCCTCTTCGCGGTTAAGGTTGATCGCCCGCTGTAATAATTGCGCATTTTCCCCGTCGGCAGGCACCTGATGGTGACGCCATAGCCATTCACTGACGGCTTCTCGCATTGGCGCACAAAGCATCGACGGCATATAGGGTGAACCGTTTTCCAATGGAAGTAGCCGTGGTGTACCCTGGTCCATTACCGCGACAGAGCAGTTTGCCGTGCCATAATCAAAACCCACAAACATTGTTATATCCCCATGCCATTAGAGAAGGGGCGGGAATTTACCGCTTTAAAGAGGCAGTTGTAAAGATGGATGACTGATAAATATCTGTTTTGATAATAAGGTGTCAGAGGGCTGCACTTAGGGTGTATCTTCACTGAGGCTTGTTTATCGTTGTCGCGTGTCTTCAATCTACGGTTTATCCAGCCATGTTTTTACCAATTCAGCAAAAGGCATGGGTATTGAAAACAGGTAACCCTGTAGAAAATCAATTTTTCTGCTGGAAAGAAACTCAGCCTGAAATTCAGTTTCTACGCCTTCGGCGATAGTTACTAATCGCATTTTCTGTGCCATATCAATGACGCAGTTCACCAGTACGCTGGCTTGCGGGTCTTCTCGATTAATCATACTGACAAATGATTTATCAATTTTGATGATATTTACTTGTAGCTTTCTGAGATAGTCAAAATTTGAATATCCAGTACCAAAGTCATCCAGTGCGATCAAAATACCTGCTGCACTCAGCTTTTTGAAAAATGAAATAGTTTCCGGGGTGATATCAATTTTTTCACGTTCGGTAATTTCAACCATCAACCGAATTTTTTTATCACCGAGCGCATCCATGAAATTCTGGCAATCGGTGATAAAATCATCGTATTGACAATGCTGTGCGCTGATATTAATGCCAATGTGCAAGCCGTCGGGCAGCTTATCCAGATAAAAACTGAGATCCTGGATGACACGGTTCATTAGTGACCGCGTCAAAGGAATAATCAGACCACTTTGTTCGCACAATGGAATAAATACGTCCGGAGATATAATTCCTGTTCGGGGATGATTCCACCTGGCCAGTACCTCAAAACCATATATTTCGCGTGACTCGGTAGTTATTACCGGTTGATAGAAAGGAATGATTTCCTGATTTCGAATGGCTCTTTTTATTTCATCATAAGGTGATTTGTTTTGTGTTAAGTATTTATAAGTCAAAACCCCGGAACTGAGTGAAATCAGCAAAATAACCAGGAATGTCATTTTTTCCTGATGCCAGAAATCGTTAAGCGAATAGTCATCGGCGGAAGAGAATAAAACGGCAAAATGATATCGGTTGGACGGGATGATAACAAAATTACGATGATTGTCCGGATTGAATGGCATCACTTTACCGTCAACGGAAATCCAGGTATAGCCAGCTTGCATATACAAGCTCCGTCGCTTACTGAGAAAATTAAGTACGCTGATGAGGGGGGGGACATGAATGCCTATTCCCACACTACCGTTAGGGGTGGTTTTCAGGTACATCAACAAGGGGGTATTTGGCGTAACTGTGTTGCCGGCTAATAACGCCAGTTGGCCTTTATAAAAACGTTCCAGCATTGCCGGGCGATGGTCTACACCAAATAACGAGGAGCAATAAACCACATTGTCTTTAATCAGGCTTACGGTTCTCAGATGACTCTCTCTGGCCGCCATCATATTGAGCTTTCTGATGACGTCGGGGGTACAGGATCGCCTCAGCAAGGGGATGCTGAGTTCAGCCGTCTGTTGCGCTTCATTAATAACCTTTTCAATATTATTGACAGCTTCCTCAGCATTAGATGCCGCTAATTTATAATCAGCCTGATAATCCTGATAATAAATAATCCCCACCCCGATGATTAGCATCGTTAAAAAGGTTAAAGAAGCAATTAGTTTATTCATCTATTCATGGCCTCTACCAACCTTCTTGTCTTGCTATATCGGCGCTTGTAACGCCGACTTGAATTAAACCATGATAGTTTTGATGAAAAACGTCATACTGCACAAGTGTGTTGTGCCATATTTCCCAATAGATTGTCGATAAATTCAAGACGTTGCTGGCGGTCAGTCAAATCCTTGACAAATTTTAACCGTGCAGGGCCATCCAGCCGATAAACCTTGGGTTCCCGTTGTAGCAAACCAATCAGGTGTGTGGGATCAACACAGTTATTTTGACTAAATTCGATAAAACCGCCTTTTTCGTTACTTTCAATTCGTTTAATTCCAAGTTTACGTGCCTGCTGGCGTAGCGCGGCAATCTGCAGCAGGCTGCGGGTGGCATCTGGCAGTTGTCCAAAGCGATCAATTAGCTCGACTTTTAGATCATCCAGCTCGTTTGTTTGTTTGGCGCTGGCGATACGCTTATAGAATGAGAGCCGGGTATTTACATCCGGGATGAAGCCATCAGGCAAGAGCGCCGGCAAGCGTAGTTCCACATCGGTCTGACTGCTGATGAGATCTTCCAATGAGGGTTCGCGGCCTGCTTTGAGCGATTCGACAGCACTTTCCAGCAGTTCCATATACAGTGAAAACCCGACACTTTCCATCTGGCCGCTTTGATCTTCCCCCAGCAATTCACCGGCACCACGAATTTCCAAATCGTGAGTGGCCAGCGCAAAACCGGCGCCCAAATCTTCCAGCGAGGCAATGGCTTCGAGGCGTTTGTGTGCATCGACACTCATTGCTTTGGGATTCGGCGTCAGCAGATAGGCGTATGCTTGATGGTGAGAGCGCCCCACGCGTCCGCGTAACTGGTGCAATTGTGCCAGACCAAAATGGTCGGCCCGCTCGATGATGATGGTGTTGGCGCTGGGAATGTCGATACCGGTTTCAATAATAGTAGTACATACCAGCACATTGAAACGCTGATGATGGAAATCGTTCATGACGCGTTCCAGATCGCGTTCACGCATCTGACCATGTCCGATGGTGATGCGAGCTTCCGGCACCAGTTCATTCAGACGTTGCGCCGCCTTTTCAATATTTTCGACATCGTTATAGAGATAATACACCTGACCACCACGCAGAATTTCACGCAGGATCGCTTCCTTCACTACCAGACTGTCATATTCACGCACGAACGTTTTCACCGCCAGACGTCGCGCCGGTGGGGTGGCGATAATAGACAGATCACGCATACCACTCATTGCCATGTTTAGCGTGCGGGGAATTGGTGTGGCGGTCAGTGTCAGGATATCCACATCGGCACGCATAGCTTTAATGCGCTCTTTGTGTCGGACACCAAAGCGGTGTTCTTCATCTACGATCAGCAAGCCGAGATCGTGCCAGTGCACATCACTCTGCAACAACTTGTGGGTGCCGATCAGAATGTCGACTTTCCCGTCCAGCGTCTGTTCCAGTATCTTGGTTTGTTCACGCTGGCTGCGGAAACGGGAGAGCATCTCGATTTTTACCGGCCAGTTGGCAAAGCGATCGAGGAAATTGTCATAGTGCTGCTGAGCCAGCAGTGTCGTAGGTACCAGCACCGCAACCTGTTTATGGTTTTCTATGGCCAGAAACGCG
Organism: Prodigiosinella aquatilis; assembly: GCA_030388725.1. Classification (NCBI taxonomy): domain Bacteria; kingdom Pseudomonadati; phylum Pseudomonadota; class Gammaproteobacteria; order Enterobacterales; family Pectobacteriaceae; genus Prodigiosinella; species Prodigiosinella aquatilis. Next base: position 2,711,929 of record CP128857.1, on the reverse strand, counting down.
GCACGCATAGCCACTTCGGTTTTACCGAATCCCACATCACCGCACACCAGACGGTCCATCGCCAGCGGACGGCACATATCACTCAACACCGCGTTGATGGCTTGTTCCTGATCGGGTGTGGTTTCAAACGGAAATCCCTGACAGAACAACTGATACTGCTGTTTATCATGCTTAAAGGCAAAACCGCTCTTGGCGGCTCGCTGTGCATAGATATCCAGCAACTCGGCCGCGACATCGCGTACTTTTTCTGCTGCTTTCTGTCGGGCGCGTACCCAGGCGTCGCCGCCCAGCTTGTGCAGTGGGGCACTGTCGTCGGCACCGCCAGCATAACGACTGATCAGATGCAGGGAGGATACCGGAACATAGAGCTTGTCCGCTCCGGCGTAATTCAGAATCAGATATTCAGCTTTGATGCCACCCGTTTCCAACGTGGTCAGACCAGCATAACGTCCAACTCCATGCTCCAGATGAACTACCGGCTGACCGGGACGTAACTCGGCCAGATTACGGATCAGTGTATCGGCATTGATGGTACGTCGATTATCTTGACGACGACGGCTGACGCGTTCTCCCAGCATATCGCTTTCGCAGATCAGCGCTCGCTGACGTAGCGTGTCAATAAAGCCGTGTTCGCTGGCCCCAATCAGTAGATAAGGGCCTTTGGTTTTAGCCTGTTCCAGACGGGTAATAGGAGAGGGTGCCAGCTTGATGCGGGACAGCAGTTCCTGCAAGGTTTCACGGCGGCCTTCGCTTTCTACGGAGAAGATAATCTGACCGGTAAACTGTTCCACAAAGCGGCGTAACGCATCCAGCGGAGCCTTGAGCTGATGCTGGACTGCAAGATCGGGCAGAGACTGGTAGCCCAGGTTCACGTTAGCGGTTTTGTGTGGCAGTGTATCGGTACGAAGTTGTACGCGTGGCCAGTTTTTCAACTCCCCGAACAGGACGTCAACCGGTAGCCATAATACGTCGGGTGACAACAATGGACGCATGGGGTCAATGCGGCGGTTTTCAAAGCGCTGCTGGATATCCAGCCAGAAACGCTCCGCACTTTGTTGGATATCGCCACTGTTTACGATCAGCGAGTTATCCGGAAGATAGCTGAACAACGACGGTAAAGGCTGGTTGAAAAACAGCGGCTGCCAGTATTCAATACCCGCCGGCCAGCTATTTTTACTGACTTGCTGGTAGATATGTTCGGCATCACGGCGGACATCAAACTGCTCGCGCCACTGACTACGGAACAGCTCGATTGCTGTTTTGTCAGTCGGAAATTCATGTGCGGGCAGCAGGTTAATATGGCTGACTTCACTCAGTGTGCGCTGGGTATCGATATCAAACAGACGCAGACTATCGATTTCGTCGTCGAAAAAATCGATGCGGAAGGGTTCTTCACTTCCCATCGGAAACAAGTCCAGCAAGGCTCCCCGGGTGGCAAACTCACCGTGCTCCATCACTTGGTCGACACTGCGATAACCCGCCTGCTCCAGTTGTGACCGTAACCTGTCCCGTGACAGGTGCTGCCCTTGTTTCAAGACCAGCGCATGACCATGCAGGAACGAATGCGGGCATACTTTCTGCATCAGGGTGTTGATCGGCAGAATCAGTACGCCGCGTTTCAATGTTGGTAACTGATACAGCGTGGATAAACGACTTGAGATAATTTCCTGATGAGGAGAGAAGCTATCGTAAGGTAGCGTTTCCCAGTCAGGCAGTGTGATGACCGGATGTTCGGTAAATTGCTGAACCTCATCCCGTAACCGCAAGGCATTTTGCATATCAGGGGCGATGAGCACGACCAACCCGGTATGGCGTTCAATGATTTCGGCACATTCTACGGCGCAGGCAGCGCCAGTCAGTTGTCCCAGCAGGCGTTGCTCACCCATTTTGCATGGCAACGTATAACGATATTGTTCAGGCATAATCTGATTATCAGGTCTCAGCCTCAGTATCCGTCAAGAAAAAGCCGGAGAGAGAGGTAGTTAGGGTTCCATAAAGCGGTGCTACCCTTTATTATCCTTGATCACTTTGCTTTAGCAACCTCATCCAGACGGATTTCATGTATCAACCTGTCGCTTTATTTATTGGCTTGCGCTACATGCGTGGGCGGGCCTCGGATCGTTTCGGGCGTTTTGTTTCCTGGCTGTCAGCTATTGGCATCACGCTGGGGGTAATGGCGTTAGTCACCGTGTTATCCGTTATGAACGGATTCGAGCGAGAGCTGGAGAACAATATCCTGGGGCTGATGCCGCAGGCGCTTATCACCACTCCCCTGGGGTCACTTGACCCGAAAACACTACCTGCTTCCTCGCTTGACAGTCTGAAGGGGATAAAACGTATTGCCCCGTTGACCACCGGTGAAGTGGTTTTGCAGAGTGCCCGCAGTGTGGCGGTCGGCGTGATGCTGGGTATTAATCCTGATGAGCCGGACCCGTTGTCTTCTTATCTGGTTAATACCCGGCAGCAACAATTACAGCCAGGGAGTTATCAAGTGATTCTTGGCGAGAAGTTGGCGAGCCAACTAGGGGTGAAGCGAGGCGATCAACTGCGTCTGATGGTGACCAGCGCCAGCCAACTGACACCGATGGGGCGTATCCCGAGTCAGCGTTTGTTCACTGTCGCGGGTACCTTCGCCGCCAATAGTGAGGTAGACGGTTATGAACTGTTGGTTAATCAACAGGATGCTTCACGTCTGATGCGCTACCCGCTGGGCAATATTACCGGCTGGCGTCTGTGGCTTCAGCAACCATTGAGTGTCGATACGCTCAGTCGGCAGACACTGCCGCCTGGGACGGTGTGGAAAGATTGGCGGGAACGTAAGGGCGAATTATTTCAGGCGGTAGGAATGGAGAAAAACATGATGGGACTGTTGCTCAGCCTAATCATCGCCGTTGCCGCTTTTAATATCATTACTTCACTGGGGTTACTGGTGATGGAAAAACAGGGCGAGGTTGCCATCCTGCAAACGCAGGGGCTGACCCGAGGTCAGATTATGGCGGTATTTATGGTACAGGGTGGTAGTGCCGGGATTATTGGCTCACTATTGGGGGCGTTGTTAGGCATGTTGCTGGCCAGCCAGCTTAATGCATTGATGCCAATGTTGGGGTTGTTGATTGATGGTGGTGCACTGCCGGTCATGATCATGCCGGAACAGGTGGCGGTTATTGCGTTGATCTCAATGCTGATTGCGCTGCTTTCCACGCTTTATCCTTCCTGGCGCGCGGCCGCCGTACCTCCTGCTGAGGCTTTACGTTATGAATAATTCATTTTTATTGCAGTGTAACCGCCTGTGCAAACGCTATCAGGATGGAAAACTGTCTACCGATGTGCTGCGCGATGTCTCTTTTGAGATGCGCAGCGGAGAAATGATGGCTATTGTCGGCAGTTCTGGTTCTGGTAAAAGTACGCTGCTGCATTTGCTGGGAGGCTTGGATTCTCCCACTTCGGGAGACGTTATTTTCAAGGGTAAAGCACTGGATAAACTCTCTTCTGCTGCCAAAGCTGGGCTTCGTAACCGGGAATTGGGATTTATTTATCAGTTTCATCACCTGTTGCCGGATTTTTCTGCGCTGGAGAATGTTGCCATGCCGTTACTAATTGGCAAGGTTGCCCCCGGGGAGGCGAAAGAAAAGGCCCTTGAAATGTTGGCAGCGGTAGGTCTGGAAAAACGGAGTCAACATCGTTCTTCCGAGCTTTCCGGGGGGGAACGCCAGCGGGTTGCCATTGCTCGTGCACTGGTTAACAACCCGTCGTTAGTGCTGGCAGATGAACCGACCGGCAACCTTGATCAGCATACTGCGGATACCATTTTTGAGTTATTGGGTGAACTGAATGTACGTCAGGGGACGGCATTCCTGGTTGTGACCCATGACTTGCATCTTGCCGGTCGTCTGAGCCGTCAACTGGAGATGCGTGATGGTCAGTTGCAGTTGATGGGAGCGCAACAATGACGTTTCCTCCGCTCTCCCTGCTGGTTGGTTTGCGCTTTAGTCGTGGCAGGCGGCGTAGCGGCATGGTGTCACTGATTTCGGTGATTTCCACCATCGGTATTGCTCTGGGGGTCGCCGTCCTGATTGTGGGGCTGAGTGCGATGAATGGCTTTGAGCGCGAATTGAACAATCGTATTCTGGCAGTGGTGCCTCATGGGGAGATTGAACCAGTTAACCCACCTTTTATCGGGTGGCAGGCACTGTTGCCGAAAATTGAGCAAGTGCCGGGGATTGTAGCTGCGGCACCTTACATCAATTTTACCGGCTTGCTGGAAAATGGCGCTAATTTGCGGGCCATTCAGATGAAAGGTGTTGATCCCCAGCAGGAAAAACGTCTCAGTGCGTTGCCGAATTTTGTCTTGAATAATGCCTGGTCACGGTTTCATTCCGGTGAACAGCAGGTCATCCTGGGTAAAGGTGTAGCTGATTCGCTACATGTTAAAGCGGGCGATTGGGTGACGGTCATGATTCCTAATAGCGATCCACAGATGAAGCTGCTGCAACCTAAACGTATTCGTTTACACGTCAGTGGTATCCTGCAATTGAGTGGCCAGTTGGATCACAGTCTGGCGCTGGTGCCACTGGCAGATGCGCAACAGTATCTGGAGATGGGGGATAATGTTACTGGTATTGCGATTAAGGTCAAAGATGTGTTTGCCGCTGATAAGCTGGTGCGGGATGCTGGTAAAGCCACCAATGACTACGTCTATATTCGCAGTTGGATCGGTACCTATGGCTATATGTACCGTGATATTCAGATGATCCGCACTATTATGTATCTGGCGATGGTGCTGGTGATCGGTGTGGCCTGCTTTAACATCGTTTCAACGTTGATTATGGCCGTGAAGGATAAAAGTAGTGATATCGCGGTGTTGCGCACGTTGGGTGCCGGAGATGGACTGATTCGTGCCATTTTCGTCTGGTATGGTTTGCTGGCGGGATTGCTGGGCAGTGTTGTCGGTGCGGTTATCGGCGTTATCGTCACGTTGCGGCTAACCGCGATTGTCCGCGGTATTGAAGCATTGACCGGGCATCGTTTTTTATCTGGTGATATCTATTTTATTGACTTCTTGCCGTCTGAACTGCACATGACTGATGTGGTGAGTGTGCTGGTAACCGCGCTGCTTTTGAGTCTGATTGCCAGTTGGTATCCGGCTCGTCGGGCCAGCCGCATTGATCCTGCCCGGGTATTAAGCGGACAATAATCATCGCAGCAGCAGGCAACCGTGTTGGAGGAGGCAGTAATGTATTACGGTTTCGACATGGGTGGCACTAAAATAGAGATGGGCGTGTTTGATGCCAATTTACGACGTCTATGGCAACGACGGGTGCCAACCCCACGAGACAGTTATGAAGAGCTGTTGCAGACGGTTATCACGCTGACGAAAGAAGCTGATGCTGAGATAGGCAGCCCCGGCAAGGTCGGCATTGGTGTGCCCGGTATTCAGGCTGGCGGGAACGGCGCGTTATTTATTGCCAATCTACCTGCCGCCATGGGGCGCTCGTTACAGGCTGACTTGAGCCAACGACTGCAGCGTGATGTTAGAATCAGTAATGATGCCAACTGTTTTGTCCTCTCTGAAGCCTGGGATGAAGCGTTCCGGCGTTATCCGGTGGTGCTGGGTATTATTCTTGGCACGGGGATGGGGGGCGGACTGGTAATTAATGGCAGATTAGTTAATGGTTATAACGGTATCACGGGTGAGTTTGGTCATTTCCGCCTGCCGTGTGATGCGCTGGATGTTCTTGGCGTTGACATCCCGCGTCAGCCCTGCGGTTGCGGGCAGACCGGATGCATAGAGAATTATATCTCTGGCCGTGGTTTTGAGTGGCTATACGCGCATTTTTACCGGCAACCGCTGTCAGCTCCGGTGATTATCCAGAATTATCGCAACGGTGAGACCCAGGCGATATCGCATGTGGCGCGCTTCATGAGTCTACTGGCTGTTTGTCTGGGTAACTTATTGACTATCTTCGATCCACATTTGCTGGTGTTGGGTGGTGGATTATCCAATTTTGACGAGATTTACCGGCAATTGCCGGAGCAGCTTCCTTCCCACCTGATGCCGATAGCACGTTTGCCACGGATTGAAAAGGCGCGCTACGGCGATGCCGGTGGGGTTCGCGGAGCAGCCTTGCTACACATAGTGGGGGAATAATGAAGGAGCTTTTATGCATGCGCGTAAGCGATTAAACCGTTTTCATCAAGGGAAACGTATGCGCCAACAGCGTTTGCGTGCCCGTATTTTCCATATTGATTATCTGGCGAGTAATGATGTGAAAAAACCACGTGTTGTCGTGCTCACCGGCGCTGGGATCTCTGCTGAGTCAGGTATCCGCACTTTTCGCGCAGTGGATGGCCTATGGGAGAACCACCGGGTTGAGGATGTGGCGACACCGGAAGGTTTTCAGCGTGATCCGCAACAGGTTCAGGAGTTTTATAATGAACGCCGGCGTCAGTTACAACAGCCGGAGGTGATGCCTAATGCGGCTCATCTGGCGTTGGCTAATCTGGAAGCCATGCTGGGTGATAACTTCCTGTTGGTGACGCAGAATATTGATAACCTGCATGAACGCGCTGGTAGTAAGCGGGTGATCCATATGCATGGTGAACTGCTTAAGGTGCGTTGCAGTCAAAGTGGTCAGGTTTTCGACTGGCCGGGTGATTTATCCGTCGAGGAGCGTTGCCACTGTTGCCAATTTCCAGCACCACTACGCCCGCATGTGGTCTGGTTTGGCGAGATGCCGCTGGAAATGGACCATATCTATCACGCGTTGGCGAAGGCTGACTATTTCGTTGCTATTGGCACGTCCGGACATGTTTATCCGGCAGCTGGCTTTGTGCATGAAGCCCACTCTCACGGTGCTTATACCATTGAAATAAATCTGGAACCCAGTCAGGTAGAAAGTCAGTTTGATGAGAAGATTTATGGTCCGGCCAGTCAGATAGTGCCGGAATTTGTCGGTGCCTGGCTCAGCCGGCGTAAGCGTATTGTATTCTGAGCCATCTCTATCTGCTCAAAATGGAACCCGAGGTTTTATGCTGGTCAGTGATGGCCTGTCGATAACCCGGGTTCCTTGTTTATATCCCGGTCCAGTAACAGAAAACAACATCGCGAGCCTTAACATCTCAGTGTTCGCTTTTGTCCGGTTGCTCAGGTAACTGCCGACATTCACAGGTCTGGTCAAAAGGAAGGTTACCCGCGTGATTGTAGAAGCAGAATTCACATTCTCCACAGTCTGGCGTTTTCTTTACTATTGATGGCTTCGGCCGCATTTTTCCCCGCAGGCGGCGGAAAGTTTGAATCAGAAATGTCAGCATAATGCGGCCTCACTGACTTTAGTCATCATGCCCGAATAAGAGATCCACTGATGGAGTCTCTCCCATACCAATAAGGGTAGCCGATATTTCAGGATGTCTACTGCATCCGCTATCAAATCAGGACAACAAGCGCCATTTTGAGGGCTGAAAGGAAAAAACTCCGCCTAATTGATGATGCAATATAGATGAGTTGCATGCCATTATCTTGATTCATATGTAGATATACGCATGATTACGGTAATACTCCTAATTTTTAGGGCCATAATAAATTATGCACTCCGCTGGCAGGTGTTATACCCAACTGAAACAGCAGCAACAGATTCGTGCTCGCTGGCAGATAGCCGGGCTGTTGTTGTTCATGTTGGTTGTGTTGATGGTGAGTTTGTGTGCGGGTGACCGGTGGATCTGGCCATTGCACTGGCTTGATGATGGGCAATCATTGTTTGTCTGGCAACTGCGGTTACCCCGCACGCTGGCCGTGATGCTCGTGGGCGCTAGTCTGGCGATGAGCGGTACGGTGATGCAGGCCATTTTTGACAATCCACTGGCGGAGCCCGGATTGCTGGGTGTTTCTAACGGTGCTGGCGTGGCGTTAGTGCTAGCTGTGTTACTGGGGCAAGGTCAGTTACCCGTCTGGATGCTTAGTCTGTGTGCGATAGCCGGCGCACTGCTGGTGACGTTTTTGTTGCTGAATTTTGCCAGAAAGCGGGTATCCAACGCTCGTTTGCTGTTGATCGGGGTGGCGCTGGGGATCATTTGCAGCGCCATCATGACCTGGGCGGTTTATTTCAGTACCAGCCTGGATTTGCGCCAGCTCATGTATTGGATGATGGGCGGGTTCAGCGGCATTGACTGGCGTTATGGCTGGTTGATGCTGGTGCTGGTACCGCCGATCATCTGGCTGGCGAGACGTGGTATGGTGTTGAATCAATTGGCATTGGGAGAGATTCAGGCCAGGCAGCTGGGTGTGTCTGTATATCGCTGGCGTAATGTTATGGTTCTGGTGATCGGTGCCCTGGTAGGACTCAGTGTCGCGTTGGCGGGGGTGATTGGGTTTATTGGTCTGGTGATTCCGCATATTTTGCGCTTGTGTGGTCTGACGGATCAGCGTTATTTATTGACCGGATGTGCATTGGCTGGCGGGAGTGTTCTGATGTTGTCGGACACGCTATCCCGGGTTGTGCTCATCTCCGCTGAACTGCCAGTTGGGGTTGTGACGGCAACGCTCGGCGCACCGTGGTTTATCTGGTTGTTATTACGCAACAAGGCGTGATGGTTTTCAGCCCGTCAGTTAGAAACATTGGTTTAATAATACACCGGTATTAGCAATACACCGGTTCAACAATAAACAGGAATAGACAATGAGCAACGATTTATATTCGATCCCCCTGCGAACTATTGATGGTCGTGAGACGACGCTGGCAGATTGGCAAAACAGCGTGATTCTGGTGGTGAATGTGGCTTCCCAGTGTGGGTTGACGAAACAGTATGAAGGACTGGAAGCGTTGTATGAAACCTATAAAGCCCGCGGATTTGCGGTGCTAGGTTTCCCTTCCAATGAATTCGCCGGGCAGGAGCCAGGCAACGACGAAGAGATTCAGACGTTCTGTCGTGGCACTTTCGGTGTGCAATTTCCGATGTTCAGCAAGATTGAAGTCAATGGTATGGGACGTCATCCGTTATACCGTTTACTGATTCAGGCTCAGCTACAGGCTCTCCGGCCAGATGGCAGTGAATTTTACGAACGACGTATAAGTCAGGGACAGGGGCCAGCGCATGCCGAGGATATTTTATGGAATTTCGAAAAATTTCTGATTAATCGACAAGGACAGGTCATTCAGCGTTTTTCTCCGGATATGACCCCGGACGATACCATGATCGTCGATGCCATCACTCGGGCACTGGCAGAGTAACCATGTCAGTCACACCGTTGTTGCGGCTGGAACAAGCCGGTGTCAGGCAACGTTTGTTGCCGGTGGATGCGGAATGCCACACAAGTGAATTGCTGCACATCATCGGTCCGAATGGCGCAGGGAAGAGTACCTTACTGGCGTTGATGGCCGGATTAATTGAAGGATGCGGCGAAGTGGTACTGGCAGACAAACCGCTGTCACACTGGTCTGGTCGCGATTTGGCACTGCTGCGTGCCTATTTGCCGCAACAGCATCCGCCAGTTGCGCTGATGCCGGTTTTTCAGTATCTCTGGCTGCATCAGCCGCCATTGAACAACATTGCCGAGATCGATGATGTGGTACAGATGCTGGCCGAACGATTGATGTTGGCAGATAAGCTACAGCGTTCACTAACACAGCTTTCCGGTGGTGAATGGCAGCGGGTGCGGCTGGCTGCGGTACTGTTGCAGGTTTGGCCGTCGGTTAATACCTCGGCGCGATTATTGCTGCTGGATGAACCAGACACCAGTCTGGATATCGCCCAGCGGGTGGTGTTGGATGAGCTTTTGTCTGAACTGTGTTGCGCCGGTATTGGTGTGGTGGTGTCTACCCATGATTTGAATCATAGCCTCCATCACGCTGATCGTATCTGGTTGATGGCTGATGGAAAGCTGGTCGCACAAGGGAAAACCGAAAAGGTCATGCAGCCGGAGACATTGTCACCGGTTTTTGGTGTCATCTTCCAGCAACATAGTGTTGACGGACATCACTGGATGATTACCCGCAGTGCCTGACTCAGGAAGTCTTATGCGTATAAAGGCGATAAAAAAACATCTGTTTCTTTGCCATTACGAACGCTAATAAATTGATATAGTTAACTATGGTTATAGCAGGCGATTTGTTCTGGCACCTAGTGCAGGCAAACCTTACGACTATTTGACAGACATGAGAGTAGACGCATGATCCTGATCCGCTGGAGATATTGTCTATTAGTGGCAAGTTTAGCGCTGGTGGGCTGTAGCAGCCATGTGTCGCAACAGAGCGCGCGTTTGAGTAATTCAGCGGAAGTCGTGATTCAACTGGATGATCAGTTGTCGCAATGGCAGGGAACGCCTTACCAGTATGGCGGTCTGGATCACCGAGGTATTGATTGCTCTGGTTTTGTTTATCTGACATTTCGTGATCGTTTTGGCCTGATATTACCGCGTTCCACCGAGGGGCAAACCGAGATCGGTACGCCAGTTGATCGTGATGATCTGCTTCCTGGCGATCTGATTTTTTTCAAAACCGGTAGTAGCGGTAGCGGGCTGCATGTAGGCATTTATGACACTGATGCTCAATTTATTCACGCTTCTACCAGCAGAGGCGTAATACGTTCTTCTCTCGATAATGTGTACTGGCAACGGGCTTACTGGCAGGCACGTCGTATTTGATTGTGGTTATGGTCGGTTATTTTTCTGCATGGAGTGGTTATGTCGTCGTTGCGTTTATTGCTTTCTACGTCGTTTGATCCCTGGTTTAACCTGGCGGTGGAAGAGTGTATTTTCAGGCAAATGCCATCAACGCAACGGGTCCTGTTTCTATGGCGTAATGCGGAAACGGTAGTGATTGGTCGGGCACAGAATCCGTGGAAAGAGTGCAATACCCGACGTATGGCAGAAGATGGGGTCAAACTGGCGCGGCGCAGCAGTGGTGGTGGGGCGGTTTTTCATGATTTAGGGAATACCTGTTTTACCTTTATGGCGGGCAAACCTGAATATGACAAGCGTGTGTCTACCCACATTATTTTGGATGCGCTGGTCATGCTGGGAATCGAAGCTACGGCATCCGGGCGCAATGACCTGGTGGTGCCAACGGCTGAGGGGATTCGGAAAATTTCTGGTTCGGCTTATCGTGAAACTCGTGATCGAGGTTTTCATCATGGGACGCTATTGTTAAATGCCAATCTTTCCCGTCTGGCCGATTATCTCAATCCCGACGTAAAGAAACTGCAAGCAAAAGGTATTGCTTCTGTTCGTTCTCGCATTGTTAATTTGGTGGAATTGTTACCAGATATCACTCACGAAAATGTTTGTCAGGCAATTACGGAAGCTTTTTTTCGTTACCATCAAGTTCGTTGTGAGCCGGAGTTGATCTCCCCGGCGGCATTACCCGATCTCCCAGGGTTGGAAGCGCAATTCATAAAGCAAAGTCGTTGGGAATGGAATTTCGGTCAAGCCCCGGATTTTACCCATTCGCTGGATACCCGTTTCCCGTGGGGCGGGGTGGAGCTGCATTTTGACATCGAGCGGGGTGTCATTAGCCGCTGTCAACTTTTTACCGACAGCCTTAATCCTGAACCACTGGAAACACTGGCCGATAGATTAAAGGGGAAGGCATATCGTCCTGATGAACTAACAAAAATCGGTAGACAAATGGAATTACAATACCCGCAGCATCAGAGTGAAGTTGTTCAGTTAATTGACTGGCTAAGTGAAAGTATTCGTTAAGAAATAGAAATGGTTATAGGCATTTTGTCAGATAATCGAAAAAAAAAATTGTGTTATTTTAAAATTGAACTATAAATTATTAGTGATTTTTTTTTTTTCGTAAAATGGGTATTCGCCGAAGAAGGAGCAAGGTTATTAATAATGTCTTTTCGCCTTTAATACGGCAGGCGATGGAACGATATCTTTTTCTAAAAGAATGATATGGTTAATAATCTTTAAATTTATATAGGAGTGGTTTTAGCGAATCGGACTAGGCTTAATGTTAATTAAGTCTGCCTGTGTTGACAGGTTTCACTTAACTTTTGGCTATGACACTATGCGTATCCGGCTTGAGATTGATTATATCAGCAAGTATCTTTTTTCTCCTATTTATAGCTTAGCGTCAAAATTATACGCAGTAGAAATGATAGGTCGTTTTCATAGCGTATCGGGTAACCTGGCTATACCACAGGAGATCCTGATGGGAATGCTGAACTGGAAGCAGAAAGAAGCACTGTTAACAGAACAGTTGTCGATTATTAAAAGTAAATCAGATTGGTTTAAGGATAATCAAATTCTTTTACTATTAAAAATAGACTATGGTCTGTCGGAATTTCTGTCCGGAAATGAGCAGATCAGGAATGAATTACAAGCGCTTTCATTTGTACAACTTGAAATTAATGAGACTTTCCCTAACTTATCTCAGGGTAAAGAGAGTCGGAGTATCTCTGAATTAAGCGCATCCTTTGATTTGTGGTTGGATAATTTTGGTTCAGGTCAAAGCAATTTGAAACCACTTTATGATGGGCTGATGCATAATGTGAAATTGAATCCTAATTTCGTCTGGAAATTATTATCCCGTCCGGTTTCTGTTTCTATGATGAATCCTTTATTGCATGTTATGAAAAAACATTGCCACTCATTAACTGTGGTTGCCAAAGGCATTGATAATACAGATTATCTGGAAAAGGCTTACAGCCTGGATATTAATGCGGTACAGGGTAACTTGTGGCCCGCCGTACCATTGGAGCAACTGGAGAATCAGCTACTGCCTTCCGTTTGCTATGGGTAGTTGCGGGTTGCCTTATTTCATTTGCACCATAGTATTTATGGCAATATCCCTATTGTTAATCAGTGTTAATTTCCCCCGCGTAGTTTTACACTCTCGGTAATAACCATATGACTCAGTTGATGAACTGAGATACCTGGAGTGATCATGGTGTGAAGTATCTATGATGTAAGGAACACCTCACACTATGTTTCCCCTATCATCAACGTGTGTAAACCGTTTTACGGTCAGGGGAAATTATGCCGAATCACCCTCAGTTCAATAACCATTATCATCGCCAATTACCCGGGTTTTATACTGAATTGACACCAACGCCTCTGCGGGGCGCCCGCTTGATTTATCACAGTGAAGCACTGGCTAATGAGCTTGGTTTGTCTCCCGAATGGTTCTGTGGAGAAAACAGTAAGGTCTGGTGCGGAGAACATCAGCTACCGGGAATGATGCCGTTGGCCCAGGTCTACAGTGGTCACCAATTCGGTGCCTGGGCAGGGCAACTGGGTGATGGTCGTGGTATTTTACTGGGTGAACAGCAGCTCGACGATGGCCGTTGCCTTGACTGGCATTTGAAAGGTGCTGGCCTGACGCCTTATTCTCGTATGGGCGATGGCCGAGCAGTGTTGCGCTCGGTGGTACGGGAGTTTCTCGCTTCAGAGTCCTTGCATTATTTGGGGATACCCACAACGCGTGCATTGACGATTGTTACCAGTGATCAGCTTGTCCAGCGCGAGCAGGAAGAACAAGGTGGAATGTTATTGCGGGTGGCAGAAAGTCACGTGCGTTTCGGTCATTTTGAACATTTCTATTATCAACGTGAGCCGGAAAAAGTACGGCAGTTGGTTGATTATGTGATAAGCCGCCACTGGCCACTGTGGCAACAGGAAAATGATCGTTACCAACTGTGGTTTACTGATGTGGTAGAACGTACGGCGCGGCTTATTGCTCAGTGGCAGACGGTGGGATTCGCGCATGGTGTTATGAATACCGATAATATGTCGATCCTCGGTATTACTATTGACTATGGGCCCTATGGGTTCATGGATGAATATAACCCTGGTTATGTCTGTAATCATTCAGATTACCAAGGACGTTATGCATTTGATAACCAACCGGCTGTTGCATTGTGGAATCTGCATCGTTTGGCTCAGTCACTATCAGAACTGATACCGGTTGAAACGCTACAGCGAGCTCTCGAACGTTATGAGCCCGTTTTAATGCAGGCTTTTGGGGAACGGATGCGGGCAAAGCTTGGCTTGTTCACCGCGCAGGCGGAAGATAATGACATTCTGGTAGGGTTACTGCGGTTAATGCAGCGGGAAAAGGCAGACTACACCCGAACATTCCGACTGTTATCGGCAACGGAACAGCAAAGTGTTCAATCTCCATTACGGGATGAATTTATCGACCGGCCTGTTTTTGATCAATGGTTTAATACATACCGGAGACGTCTGATGATAGAAGATTATGACGATAGCCACCGACAACAGGTAATGATGTCTGTTAATCCTAAGTATGTTCTGCGAAATTATCTGGCGCAGCAGGCTATTGAACGTGCGCAACAGGATGATGTCAGCGTTTTGGCACGATTACACCAGGCATTGAGTCACCCTTATCAGGAACAGCCGGAAATGAACGATCTGGCGGCGTTACCCCCAGAGTGGGGTAAACATCTTGCCATATCCTGTTCCAGCTAAAAGGTAGCTGGCTGTTACTCTTTTTCCTGGATGATAGAGAAGTTCCTGCATATCGCTAATGTTAAAAACACGCTATTGTGTGATGGTTATTTATGACACAAATGAATAGCCATCTATCAGGCTCGACATTTATTTGTCTCCCGTTTCTTATGATGGCATCGTGAAACGCTATCGGATAATCAGTGAATAGGGACTCAGTATTAAATAAGTCTGTCAACTATAAAGCAAAATACATTTTCTGTTTATATACTAGCGAGTAAGGCAGGGGGCGTTTCTTCAAATGCGTGGGTGACCAGCCATATCCGCTTTATGCGATGAAAATATTGTCACCATCAACGTGGACACTTTTTGCGATATTGGAAGTTGGTTATTTTATTTCTATGGGTAGCAAGGTTTGTCCTGGAAAGTATGGTGGGTAATGAACAGGGGATATGGGATGTTGTTGACGAGGCAGAAAACGCAGAGGCTGTTTTGTAGTGCTATTGGCGCGTTATTGTTGGGAAGTGTGTTTTATCCATTTATAGTTCAAGCGGTATCACCGACTACGACCATCGGGAGAACCGCGATATCAGTCGATATTTCTTCGCAGGCAAGGCGGATGGCGTTAATGTCAGCACTTCCGGCGAATATTTCACCTCACTATTTGTCTGAATTGACAACGCTTTATACCCGTCACGCTATGCAACCTATGTGGTCTGATCATCGAGCGGTTCGAGAGTTTCAGCAGCAATTGGCCGAAGTCGCTCTTTCCGGTGTACAACCGCAATTTACTACTTGGGTTAGATGGCTGACCGATGCCAGGCTCACCGGGTTTGCACGTGATGTTGTCCTTTCCGATGCCATGTTGGGATACATGCAGTTTGTGTCTGGCGTTGAAAAAAAAGGTAATGACTGGCTTTACAGTAAGGTTTCTTATCCGTTGGCAATGCCGCCGGCAGTAATGATAAATCAGTGGCAGCAGGCTATCTCGGCAGGCAGCGAGGCCGTTTATATTGCCACATTAATACCGCATCACTCGCAATACGCTAAAATGCATCAGGCATTGAAAAATATGTTATTGGATAATCGCCCGTGGCCGAAACTGGTCCTGTCGGGTACATTGCGACCTGGCGATTACAGTACTGATTTGCCCGCGCTGCGAGAAATATTACAGCGTACCGGGATGTTGACCTCTGTAACATCCTCAATATCGCACGACGAGTCCTCTTCCAACGTTCAGCCGTCCGTTAATGTTTATGATGGAGAATTGGTTGAGGCAGTGAAGCGTTTTCAGCAGTGGCAAGGGTTGCAAGAGGATGGTGTGATTGGTAGACGTACACGTGACTGGCTTAACGTTTCATCCCAGATGCGAGCAAGGCTGTTGGCACTAAATATTCAACGTTTGCGTCTGGTCCCGGATAATGTCAACACGGGTATCATGGTGAATATCCCCAATTATTCTCTCATCTATTATCATAATGGAGCTGAAGTTCTGTCGTCACGGGTGATTGTCGGGCAGCCGAAGCGGAAAACGCCGCAGATGAGCAGTTTGCTAAATGATGTGGTGATGAATCCACCGTGGAATGTTCCGACAAAGCTAGTGCGCCAAGATATTATTCCCAAAGTGATTCAGGACCCGGGCTATCTGCAACGCCATGATTATGTCGTACTTTCTGACTGGGGACGAGACGCCCAGATCATCGATCCAAGCATGATCGACTGGCCGTTGGTGTCGGCAATGAATTTTCCCTATCGGCTGCGCCAATCCCCAGGGGCGAAGAATTCCCTGGGACGCTATAAGTTTAATATGCCGAATTCAGATGCGATTTATCTGCATGATACACCGAATCATAACCTGTTCCAGAAGGATATTCGGGCGCTGAGTTCAGGCTGTGTCCGGATCAATAAAGCCTCTGAACTGGCTGTCCTGCTGTTACAGGATGCCGGTTGGAATAATGCCAGAATCTCTTCAACACTTGATCGGGGGAACACCATCTACGTCCCGATCCGTCAACGCATACCGGTTAATCTCTATTATTTGACCGCCTGGGTAGCCGATAATGGTAAGCCTCAATTTCGTACAGATATTTACAATTATGATGGCATGGTGAGAAGCAATGCTCAGGCCTTGCCAAACGTCGGGTCATTCTTGCAATAACTAGCGGTAATATCAGATATTGCCCGTTTTTTACGGCTATGGCGGTGAGCGATAAATCATTAGGATCCTCGGCAACCTCTCATGTAAAGCAGGTTGACTCACTTTTCATCGGCAGTTAAGGTTCGGATGGCGCATTTTTTGTACCATTACACCGATTTTTTTTTAGCCATTTTTAGCCAGGGTAATACTGCTTTATGGAACATATTGACAATCATCGTCGTAAATGGCTGGCACTTGGGAGTGCGGCGTTGGGATTAGCCCTGCTTCCAGGTCGGTCTTTTGCCTCCTTTTCTACGTCCAGACCCCGCATTCTGATGTTGAATAACCTTCATACGGGTGAACATCTTAAAGTCGAGTTTTTTGACGGACACCGGTACAATAAAGAAGAGTTGTCACGCTTAAACCATTTCTTTCGCGATTATCGGGCGAATAAGGTGAAAACCATCGATCCCAACCTGTTCGATCAACTATATCGGTTACAGGTTATGTTGGGTACCAATAAACCAGTACAGCTTATCTCCGGTTATCGTACTTATCGTACTAATGAGAATTTACGATCTCACAGTCGAGGGGTTGCTAAGCACAGTTATCACACACAAGGTAAAGCGATGGATTTCCATATTGAAGGTGTGCAATTGGCTACTATTCACAAAGCTGCTCTGAAAATGCGTGCTGGCGGTGTAGGGTATTACCCGAAAAGTAATTTTGTGCACATTGATACCGGAGCGGTTCGTACCTGGTAAAGCATAATAACTACATGACATGGGTGGATATAGCATGTCATGGGATAGTGGGGTAAAAACGGAACTGTATGAAATACCAGATTATTCCTGTTACGGCGTTTAGCCAGAATTGCACTTTATTGTGGTGTGAAGAAACCAAAGAAGCCGCTATTGTTGATCCCGGTGGTGAGAAGGAAAAAATAGCGCAAGCCGTAACACGGGCTGGCGTTACCGTTAAGCAGATTCTCTTGACGCATGGGCATCTCGATCATGTTGGCGCGGCTGCATCATTGGCTGAGCATTATCAGGTACCTATTTTAGGCCCACAACGTGAAGATGCGTTCTGGCTGAATGGGTTGCCAGCGCAAAGCCGCATGTTTGGGCTGGAAGACTGTCCGGCATTAACACCTTCCCGTTGGCTTGACGAAGGTGATTCGGTGACAGTAGGGACGATTTTGTTATCGGTATTGCATTGTCCCGGCCATACACCAGGGCATATCGTCTTTTTCGACGCAGCATCGCGATTGGCATTGGTTGGTGATGTGATTTTCAGCGGTGGTGTCGGACGTAGCGATTTTCCTCAGGGTGACCATGAGGTATTGATTGCCTCTATCCGTAATAAACTTTTCCCATTGGGTGATGATGTCGCTTTTATCCCGGGACATGGCCCAATGTCGACGTTTGGTGAAGAGCGGAAAACTAACCCGTTTGTCCGTAATGATACTACGTTCGGTTAATCTGCAATTAGTCGTTACCAAGATAGATCAGATAAGATCATTATTGCCAGAGTGAAGGCTAATCATCAAAACGATATGGTCGTAGCAGGATTTGCCTCCAAACGCTGAACACATTAACTACCTGTCTTATCAGCATTAATATCATTTTAGCTGTCACAACAAACCCGCTAGTTGTCACGATAGCGGGTTTGTTGCGCTGATATCAGAGTACAGCAACAATGGCTTCACACAACGGAGACATATTCTCCGGTGTCATCCCAGCAACGTTGATACGGCCAGAATTCACGGCATATACGCCAAATTCACTGCGCAGACGTAGTACCTGGTCTTTATTAAGCCCGCTGAAAGAGAACATCCCATTTTGCTTGATAATAAAGGAAAAGTCTTGTTGCGCGCCTTTTTCCTGCAGGGTGCTAACAAACAGTTGGCGCATCCGCTGAATGCGTTCTCGCATGGCGGTCAGCTCCTGCTCCCAGATGGCGCGCAGCACGTCATTTGACAGAATGGTTGCTACGATTGCGGCACCGTGAGCTGGTGGGTTGGAATAGTTGGCGCGAATAGTGGCTTTTACTTGACTGAACGCAGTGTCGGCTGTGGCAGAATCAGCAGCAACAAACGTACAGGCACCGACACGTTCATTATACAGGCCAAAATTCTTGGAGTATGAACTGGCAATAATCAGTTCTTGATGTTTGGCCGCAAAAGCACGCAAACCTTGTGCATCCTCATTCAGACCTTTTGCAAAACCCTGATAGGCAAAATCAAACAGCGGTAACCAGCCTTTCTCTAATGCTAAATTGGCTAATGTAGCCCACTGTTCCGGGGTAGGGTCGATGCCGGTGGGATTATGGCAGCAGCCATGGAACAACACCACATCGCCAGCCTGAGCTGCATTCAGGCTGCTGAGCATGCCTTCAAAGTCAAGTGTGTGATGGGCTGCATCATAGTAGGTGTAATCACAGACCTCCAGACCTGCGGCTGAAAAGACATTTTTATGGTTAGGCCAGCTAGGATTACTTACCCAGATACGCTTGGCACTGGTTTTGTTGGCGATGAAGTCAGCGGCTACTCGTAAACCACCCGTGCCGCCTGGAGTTTGCGCGGTGCGTGCGCGTTTATTGGCTATAATGTCGCTCTGTTCACCGAATAACAATGCCTGCGTGCAACGGGCAAACTCAGGCAGGCCATCAATACCCAGATAGTTTTTGGTGGTTTCGTTTTCCAGTAAAAACTGTTCTGCTTTTTTAACACTGGTCAGAACCGGCGTTTTACCGGTTTCGTCTTTATAAACACCAATACCCAGATTGATTTTATGTGGACGCTCATCAGCGCGGAAAAGATCGGTCAAGCCAAGAATTGGGTCGGCGGGTGCAGCAGAGATATTCTCAAACATTGCGAGATAGTTCCATAACAGAATAAGGAAGAAATAGCAGGTTACCGCTAGCTTATGGCTTTGCCAACCGTTTGCATCAAAAGAAATGGAAATAATCACCATGGCAGGGAAGGCAAAATAAAAGCCTGAGTGAGAGGAAAAGATCAGCAGCTAAAAAACAAAAAGACAAGGCAGTTAGGCCTTGTCTTTGTTTGAGATGATTTTACGGAAGTGAAATCAACTTAGAACTGATAAACCATACCAACAGCTACAGTGTCATCGGTACCTTTACCATACTTATCGTCAGCAGTTTTAATCAAGTTGATGTCATATTCAGTATAAACAGACATGTTCTTGTTAAAGGCGTAAGTAGCACCCAGGCTGACATATTTGGTGATATAAGCGCTGGTTTTGGTTGCGCTGGTGTCATTATCAGCTTTGGCAGAAACATAACCCAGAGACGGTGTTAAACCGAAGTCAAAGTTATACTGAGCAACCGCTTCAAATACTTTGGTTTTGTCAGCATAAGCAGTGCCTGTTGACGTTGAACCAATATAAGTCAGGTTATGGTATTCACCGTAAGTAGCCGCTAAATAAATACTATTTGCATCATATTTCAGACCAGTCGCCCATGCCTCGGCCTTGGCACCTTCGCCGCCAGCTTTCTGAGCACTAGTACGATTATAAGTGGCATAAGAACCGATTACCGCAATTCCGATTGGCGAAGTGTAAGAAGTTGAAAAACCATAACCATCGCCATTTTGTTTTTTGAGCTTACGAGAGCCTTCGTTTTTACCCAGGTACTGCATACCGAAGTCCCAGCCATCAACCAGGCCGAAGAAGTTCTTGTTACGGTAGGTTGCAACACCGCTGGTACGATTGGTCAGATTATCGGTGTAGCCGGAGTCGCCACCGAATTCAGGCAGAACGTCAGTATAAGAGATACCGTCGTGAGCGATGCCCCGGTTACGACCGTAGTCGAAAGAGCCAAAATCAGCAAATTTCAAACCGGCATAAGCATAACGGGTTTTACCAGCACTACCGTTGGTCGTTTCTGGATTGCTGGCATCGAATTGATATTCGAAGCGGCCATAACCAGTCAGTTGATCATTAATCTGCGTTTCGCCTTTAAAACCCAGACGAGCGTAGCTGTGGTCACCGTCAGAGTTCTGGCTATTATTTTTTGCAAAATAATGCAAGCCATCGAGTTTGCCATACAGGTCCAACTTGTTGCCGTCTTTATTATAGATCTCAGCAGCGTGTGCTGTGCTTGCCATCAGTAATGCCGGGATGATTACGGCCAGAATATTACGCTTCATCATTATCAATACCCTCATTGTGTTATATGGCACCTGTTCGTTTACAGATAATGCTTAAGGAACTTCTGCAAGACGCCGGTGTCGTTCTGTGTTCGCAGGCAGTGTTCCATCCACAATGCGGGGGGATCTACAATTAAAATGATACTAAATGATTGTTATTGAAACAGATTGTATTTGTATATTTCTAAATATTTTACATTTCTTTATTTTTACCGATTTATGAATTTTTTAATAAACTATTTGTTATTTTTTACATACTTCTCATGAAGTAAAGCGGCATTTTATATACTTAAGATAGTTTAATGATTTATAAAAAACCATTATATTCATGATGTTGAAATATTTTTCCACTATTTTTGTCACAATTAGTATGTAAGATTGTCGAAAGTAATAAAAGTGTGACTTTCCTTGTTCTTTTACATTGTGCGTAAACTTTAAGACCGAGACCGAGACCGAGACCGAGACCGAGACCGAGACCGAGACCGAGACCGAGACCGAGACCGAGACCGAGACCGAGACCGAGACCGAGACCGAGACCGAGACCGAGACCGAGACCGAGACCGAGACCGAGACCGAGACCGAGACCGAGACCGAGACCGAGACCGAGACCGAGACCGAGACCGAGACCGAGACCGAGACCGAGACCGAGACCGAGACCGAGACCGAGACCGAGACCGAGACCGAGACCGAGACCGAGACCGAGACCGAGACCGAGACCGAGACCGAGACCGAGACCGAGACCGAGACCGAGACCGAGACCGAGACCGAGACCGAGACCGAGACCGAGACCGAGACCGAGACCGAGACCGAGACCGAGACCGAGACCGAGAGTACAAGCTGTGCTTTGTTAACGCGGCTATGACAAGGTTTTCAGTCAGGTAAGTATTTTGTGTACTGAAGAACTAAAGATGTGTGTTTGAAGACGTGCGGAGCAAGAAGCAAGAAGCAAGAAGCAAGAAGCAAGGAGCAAGGAGCAAGGAGCAAGGAGCAAGGAGCAAGGAGCAAGGAGCAAGGAGCAAGGAGCAAGGAGCAAGGAGCAAGGAGCAAGGAGCAAGGAGCAAGGAGCAAGGAGCAAGGAGTAGAACAGGCATTGGATGCAAGATGGGGGGCAAGGGAAATGGGCAAAAAATAGAGAACGCCAGTCAGCAGGGCCAACTGGCGTTAAAATTACCCAATCAGACTGATATCACCATCAGCTGATAGATAATTAGAACTGATAAACCACACCAACAGCTACAGTATCATCGGTACCTTTACCATACTTATCGTCAGCCGTTTTAATCAAGTTGATGTCATATTCAGTATAGACAGACATGTTCTTGTTAAAGGCATAAGTAGCGCCAAGGCTGACATATTTGGTGATATAAGCGCTGGTTTTGGTTGCGCTGGTGTCATCATCAGCTTTGGCGGAAACATAACCCAGAGACGGTGTTAAACCGAAGTCAAAGTTATACTGAGCAACCGCTTCAAATACTTTGGTTTTGTCAGCATAAGCAGTGCCCGTTGCCGTTGAACCAATATAAGTCAGGTTATGGTATTCACCGTAAGTAGCCGCTACATAAATACTATTTGCATCATATTTCAGACCAGTCGCCCATGCATCGGCCTTGGCACCTTCGCCGCCAGCTTTCTGAGCACTAGTACGATCATAAGCGGCATAAGAACCGATTACAGCAATGCCGATTGGCGAAGTGTAAGAAGTTGAAAAACCGTAACCATCGCCATTTTGTTTTTTGAGTTCACGAGAGCCTTCGTTTTTGCCCAGGTACTGCATACCGAAGTCCCAGCCATCAACCAGGCCGAAGAAGTTTTTGTTACGGTAAGTTGCAACACCGCTAGAACGACCGGTCAGGTTATCGGTGTAGGAGGAGTCGCCACCGAATTCAGGCAGAACGTCAGTATAAGAGATACCATCGTGAGCGATGCCTTGGTTACGACCGTAGTCGAAAGAACCAAAATCAGCGAATTTCAAACCGGCATAACCATAACGGGTGTGACCAGCACTACCGTTGGTAGTTTCTGGCTCACTGGCGCTGAACTCATATTCGAAATGACCATAACCGGTCAGTTGATCAGTGATCTGCGTTTCGCCGTTAAAACCCAGACGAGCGTAGCTGTGGTCACCGTCAGAATTCTGGCTATTATCTTTTGCAAAATAATGCAAGCCATCGAGTTTGCCGTACAGGTCCAACTTGTTACCGTCTTTGTTATACACTTCAGCTGCATTTGCTGCGCCAGCAGCTAACAGAGCCGGGATTACCACTGCAAGAATATTGCGCTTCATCATTATTACCCTCATTGGTGTTATACAGACACCTATTGCAACCATTGAAAATTCCGTGTGGAACTTTTTCCAGAAGCTTGGTGTCTTCCTGTGTCTGCACGCAGTTTTCCATTCACCAGTCCGTTAATCTACCGCGAAAATGATACTAACTGCCTAACTGAGTAACAAATGGAAACTATGTGTTTCAAAATGTAAAAACCACGGAACTTTTGTCGACTGCGTCACAAATAAAAACGGAGGTTCGGATTTACCGACCCTCCATTTTCTAGTTATTTGTTTTACTTATAGTAATTTTTTACTTAGAAGCTGGCATTGCGTGGTGAGCGTGGGAAAGGGATAACATCACGTATATTTTGCACGCCGGTAACATAAGCGATCAGTCGTTCAAAACCGAGACCAAACCCTGAGTGAGGAACGGTACCGTAACGACGCAGATCGCGATACCACCAATAGTCTTCTTTTTTGAGTCCCATTGCTTCCAACCGGATATCCAGCTGTTCCAGTCGTTCTTCACGTTGGGAACCACCGATAATTTCGCCAATACCGGGGGCCAGGACGTCCATGGCGGCAACAGTTTTACCGTCGGTGTTCATCCGCATATAGAAAGCTTTGATGTCTTTGGGATAATTTTTCACGACGACGGGCGCTTTGAAATGTTTTTCCGCCAGAAAACGTTCATGCTCAGATGAAAGGTCAACGCCCCAGTAAACTGGGTTTTCAAACGTCTGACCACAGTTTTGCAGAATAGTGACGGCATCAGTGTAATCCACCTGAGCAAAGTCCGAATGGACAAAGCCTTCAAGCCGACTGATGGCTTCTTTGTCGACACGTTCGGCAAAGAACTTCATATCATCAGCACGTTCTTCCAGCACGGCGTTGAAGACGTACTTAAGCAGATCCTCCGCCAGTTTGGCGATATCGTCCAGTGTCGCAAAGGCCACTTCTGGTTCAATCATCCAGAATTCAGCCAGATGACGGCTGGTATTGGAGTTTTCCGCCCGGAAAGTGGGGCCGAAAGTGTAGACTTTGGATAGGGCACACGCGTACGTTTCGCCGTTGAGTTGACCGGATACCGTGAGGAATGCTTCCTTGCCGAAGAAGTCTTCGCTGAAATCCACTTTACCTTGTTCAGTCCGCGGTAGATTTTCCAGATCAAGTGTGGATACCCGGAACATCTCACCGGCACCCTCGGTATCAGAAGCGGTAATCAACGGTGTTGATACCCAGTAATAACCGTTTTCGTGAAAGAACCGGTGAATAGCCTGAGCCAGTGTGTGCCGTACACGAGCGACAGCGCCAATCAGGTTGGTACGTGGGCGTAAATGCGCGACCTCACGCAAGTATTCAATGCTGTGGCGCTTGGCCGCCATCGGATAGGTGTCCGGGTCATCAACCCACCCAATAACATTGATATTTGTGGCCTGCAATTCAAAGCTCTGCCCTTCACCCGGTGAAGCAACTACGCGACCAGTCACTTCCACGGAGCAACCGGTGGTCAGGCGTAGGACGTCGCTCTGGTAATTAGGGAGATTATTATTGACAACAGCCTGTAGTGAATCAAAGCAGGAACCGTCATAGACGGCAACAAAGGAAATACCGGCTTTAGAGTCTCTCCGGGTACGTACCCAGCCGCGCACGGTGACTTCGCTGTCAACGGCGACACGGCCTTGCAGTACGTCGACTACAGGCACTACGCTCATAACATTCTCTCTTTAATTAAAATTTGTTTGGAAACAGTGAGTGACCCAGATAAAAGGGCGCTTCGCTATGTTACTTGTCGCCTGTCAGGACACAAGCAGAAATCACCGGAATGCAATAAGTTTTGTGCAATTCCGGCGCTGCTGGATTAAACATTAGCCAATACGATGACAGATCAACAGATTTCAGGAAGCTTTTTTGACCAATGGCAAGTCAAATGCTTTACGTAGGGCGCTGACAAACGCTGGATCCCGACAGATGGTTTTACCAGGGCTGTCAGACAGTTTAGCGACGGGTTTACCGTTACACTCCACCAGTTTAATCACAATATTCAACGGAGTTACGCCGGGAATATCACAGGTGAGGTGGGTTCCGATACCAAAAATCAAATTGATGCGCTGCCAGAAGTGGCAGTAAATTTTTAGCGCTTTATCAAGATTCAGACTGTCAGAAAACACCAGTGTTTTAGTCAGTGGGTCGATACCCAATCGTTGATAATGGGCAATCGCTTTTTCTCCCCAGTCGATTGGATCACCAGAATCATGACGCAATCCCTGATAACGTTGGGCAAAAGTGCCATCAAAATCTCGCAGGAATGCATCCATGGTAATGCAATCGGTCAGCGCAATGCCTAGCTGGTTGGGGTATTCCTGAAGCCAGGCTTGCAGTGCTGCACGCTGGCTATTTTCCAGCGTTGGGCTAATTTGCTGATGTGCCTGGAACCATTCATGGGCCTGTGTGCCGACGGGGTTCAGTGCTAGCCGACGTGCCAAATCATAATTGCTGGTACCAATCAGATAAGGAAATTCTGCCTGCAGAGTAGTTACTATCTGTTGCTGTATCTTGCGGGAGAAGCGACGGCGGGTACCGAAGTCCATCAGCTTGAAATGGCTAAGATCGATATCTGCACTGCGGGCACGAAAATGCGCCAGGGTATGATGTAACTGCTTGAGTGCGGCATCAACAGTAACAGCCGGTGAACGGAGACGATGAACCACTTCACTGATCACTGCTAATAGCGGCACTTCCCAGAGAATCACTTCACGCCAGGGGCCGGTAATACGGATATCTAATTTGCCGTGATGGTTTTTTACACGGATCTGTTGTGGATTAAAACGAAAGGTTTTCAGCCAATTTAGGTAGTCGGATTTGAAAAATGGCAGAGAGGAAAGATAGTTGAATTCTTCCTCGCTTAGCGCCAGTTGGCTCATCAACTCAACTTGAGCGATGATTTCATCTGCATAGACCCCCAGTAACTCATCGCCACGGCAGCGAAACTCAGCCGTCACATCCACATCAAAATAGTGGTGATATACCGCCTGCTGCATATGTAGTTTATAAGCATCGGTATCAAGCAATGAGGTCAATATCGGGGAAGTGTGTAAAGTCATAATGCGTTACAGCATCCTCGTTAGACGCGTATTTACCGTCATGATAATCATCAGTTCCAGAAAGACCTTGATCATCCATTTACTATTTAATGGCGCTATCACATCATAATGGGGGCTTTAACGCGAGATTCAAATGTGCGATTGTGACAAAAAAGTGTCTGATTTTATGTTATATTTAACATTAGTGATTGAAATTAAATGTTTTTTATACTAAACAAAAATTAAGAAAAGTTCACCGAATACGATGAATACACTCGGGCATCGTGTTGGATCATATTCTGGCAGAGACTTTCCGTTAACAAGACGAAGCCTTGTTTGAGTATCGGAATTGCACATAAAACAGATGGATAGTGAAAGTATACGGTGCAGGTAAAGCATCGCACTATACAACAATCTATTGCGCCTGCTGCTCCGGTACTTGTTTACTGTTGTTTACCCCGGTTGACTGAGTCGGTCTGGCACAGGCACTGATGCCTTGCCAGCGGATATCAGCACATGGCGGTTGATGATGAACGCATCTGATGCCTCAAGCAGGTCGGAAACCGGACATACCCGTCATTATTACTGCATGTCATAAGGTAAAGATTTATGAGCCAACAACCACAAGTAAAACACCGGCATGATTATCGTGCGCCGGACTATACCATCACTGATATCGCACTGGATTTCGATCTACATCCGGAAAAGACACGGGTGATTGCCGTCAGTCAGGTGGTGTCACAGGGTAAAAAAGGGGTGCCATTAACACTGAATGGTGAAGGGTTGCAACTGGTTAGTGTCCATGTCAATGATCAGCAGTGGTCTGATTACCGTTTGCTGGATAACGGCCTGGAACTGAGCCAGCTACCAGAAAATTTCACCCTGCGGATTGAAACTGAAATTGCTCCTGCAGCCAACAGTGCGCTGGAAGGGCTGTATCAGTCCGGGGAGGCATTGTGTACACAGTGCGAAGCGGAAGGTTTCCGTCATATCACTTACTACCTCGATCGCCCGGATGTGCTGGCTCGCTTTACTACTCGCATCAGTGCTGATAAGACACGCTATCCTTATTTGCTTTCTAATGGTAACCGTATCGCACAGGGTGATCTGGATAATGGTCGTCACTGGATCGAGTGGCAGGATCCGTTCCCGAAACCGTGCTACCTGTTTGCCTTGGTCGCGGGTGACTTCGATGTCCTACGGGATCGATTCATTACCCGTTCAGGAAAATCAGTGGCGCTGGAACTGTATGTTGATCGCGGCAACCTTGATCGTGCTGGTTGGGCCATGACCTCACTGCAAAATGCCATGAAATGGGATGAAACCCGGTTCGGCCTGGAGTATGACCTCGATATTTATATGATTGTGGCGGTAGATTTCTTCAATATGGGCGCGATGGAGAATAAAGGACTTAACATCTTCAACTCCAAATATGTATTGGCAAAGGCGGAAACGGCTACCGACAAGGATTATCTCAATATTGAAGCGGTGATTGGTCACGAATATTTCCATAACTGGACGGGTAACCGCGTTACCTGTAGGGACTGGTTCCAGCTCAGTCTGAAAGAAGGGCTGACGGTGTTTCGCGATCAGGAGTTCAGTTCCGATCGGGGTTCACGCGCGACCAACCGTATTGATAATGTACGGGTGATGCGAGGCGCTCAGTTTGCCGAAGACGCCAGCCCAATGTCCCATCCAATTCGTCCGGACCAGGTGATTGAAATGAATAATTTCTATACCCTGACGGTGTATGAAAAAGGGGCTGAAGTGATCCGAATGATGCATACATTGCTCGGTGAGGCGAATTTTCAGGCTGGTATGCAACTTTACTTCGAGCGGCACGATGGTAGCGCAGCGACCTGTGATGATTTTGTACAGGCGATGGAAGATGCTTCGAATGTTGATCTTTCCCAGTTCCGTCGTTGGTACAGTCAGTCGGGAACGCCGATTCTGACTATTCGGGATGAATATGATGCTGGCAGTGAAAAATATCAGTTGCATGTCAGCCAGATGACGCCAGTCGGTGTGGATAAACAACCCAAGCTGCCGTTGCATATTCCGCTGGATATTGAGCTGTACAGCCCGGCAGGGCAGGTTATTCCCCTATTGCAAAACGGACAGCCAGTGGCTTCGGTGCTGAATGTAACACAGTCGGAGCAGACATTTGTCTTTGATGGTGTGTCCAGTCAGCCGTTCCCTTCTTTATTAAGAGAGTTTTCTGCACCGGTAAAACTGAACTATGCCTGGCGCGATGAGCAACTGACATTCTTGATGCGTCACGCCAACAATGCATTTTCCCGCTGGGATGCGGCACAAAGTCTGCTGACCAACTACATTCGCCTGAATGTGGCTCGCTATCAGCAACATCAGGCGCTTTCCCTGCCGATGCATGTGGTTGACGCTTTCCGGGGGTTTTGCTGGATGACAAACTGGATCCGATGCTGGCATCGCAGATCCTGACACTGCCCAGTGAAAACGAAATGGCTGAGTTGTTTGACATTATTGATCCAGAAGCGATTGCCGCCGTTCGTCATGCCATGATTCAGGCGTTGGCGCAGGAAATGGCAGATGAGTGCCTGGCCGTGTACCGGGCTAACAATATGCCAGAATACCGTGTAGAACAGGCGGATATGGGCAAACGGGCATTGCGTAATGTGTGTCTGCACTATCTGGCGTTTACGGATCGAGCACAAGCAGATCACCTGGTTACGGCTCAATTTGAGCAGGCGGACAATATGACAGACTCGCTGGCGTCGTTGTCTGCAGCGGTAACCGCTCAATTGCCAGGGCAAGGGGCGTTGCTGGCGGCGTTTGATGAACGTTGGCACCAGGATGGCCTGGTGATGGATAAGTGGTTCACACTGCAAGCAACCAGTCCGGATGCAGATGTCTTGAGTCGAGTGCGTGAATTACTCAATCATCGTTCATTCAGCTTGAATAACCCGAATCGGTTACGTTCGCTGGTCGGCTCCTTCTGTTCCGGCAATCCATCGGCTTTTCATGCGGCTGATGGTAGTGGTTATCGTTTCCTGACGGAGATGGTGTCTGATCTCAACACCCGTAACCCACAAGTGGCGTCGCGCCTAATCGAGCCATTAATCCGGTTGAAACGTTATGACGTTTCTCGTCAGGCATTGATGCGTCAGGCACTGGAAGAGTTAAAAGCGCTGAAGAATCTGTCTGGGGATCTGTTCGAGAAAATTAACAAGGCACTGGAAGCGTAAGCATTATCTTACATGACCGAAATAGTGTGTAGAACCACCGCCGATGGCGGTGGTTCTTTGCTTTGGGTTGCACGAGTAATGTTTGCGACATTGGTATTGTGGTAACACTGTATTCATTGCTAGAGATTGGCTTATTTCTGAAACGATCTATTATGGAATTTAAAGTCAAAAATAGCATAAGGAAGGGGATGTCCTCCTGGAAAAGGAAAACGGTTGCGTTGTTTCGATCCTTTTTGCCTCAGGTCAATTCCCTTTCCGAATTGGATAGCTGATAATCTGCCCCCGGTTTGCTACTGGGAATTCAGGAGAGTTCATGTACCCCCTCATTCGTAATGTGTTATTTCAGTTCGATCCAGAACGAGTTCATGAGTTTACCATCCAACTATTACATCGTATTGCCCACACGCCACTGGAGCTTTTAGTTCGTCAGTCTGTTCC
This sequence comes from Prodigiosinella aquatilis, assembly GCA_030388725.1. NCBI lineage: Bacteria > Pseudomonadati > Pseudomonadota > Gammaproteobacteria > Enterobacterales > Pectobacteriaceae > Prodigiosinella > Prodigiosinella aquatilis. The sequence goes on along the minus strand of CP128857.1, from coordinate 2,682,197 downwards.
CACCAAACCCGTTACCTGTATGGGATTGTCTTTTAAGAATCCGCTGGGACTGGCTGCCGGTCTGGATAAGGATGGTGAGTGTATTGATGCACTCGGTGCTATGGGGTTTGGTCATATCGAAGTGGGTACCGTGACACCACGCCCGCAGCCGGGCAATGATAAGCCTCGTCTGTTTCGGGTAGTGGAAGCGGAAGGCTTAATCAACCGTATGGGGTTTAATAACCGTGGCGTTGATTACCTGGTCGAGAACGTAAAAAAATCTCGCTTTGGTGGCGTATTAGGCATCAATATCGGAAAGAATAAAGATACGCCGGTAGAGCAAGGGAAAGAAGATTATTTGATCTGCATGGATAAGGTTTATTCTCATGCCGGTTATATTGCCATCAATATTTCTTCTCCCAATACACCGGGATTACGAACGCTGCAATACGGTGATGCATTGGATGATCTGTTACAGTCTGTAAAAAACAAGCAGTCGGAATTAGAACAACGTCATCAAAAATATGTTCCTGTGGCGGTAAAAATTGCGCCGGATCTTTCTGATGATGAATTGATCCAGATTGCAGACAGTTTGGTTAGGCATAATATAGATGGCGTAATTGCGACGAATACGACATTGGATCGTCAATTGATCCAGGGGTTAAATCATTGTGGTCAGACGGGCGGATTAAGCGGTCTCCCTCTCCAGTCCCGCAGTACGGAAGTTATTCGACGTTTGTCGCTGGAATTAAATGGACGATTGCCAATAATCGGTGTGGGAGGAATCGATTCATTGATTTCAGCCCGTGAAAAAATGGTGGCGGGTGCGACACTGATTCAGATCTATAGTGGTTTTATTTTTCACGGACCACGTTTGATTAAAGATATCGTTACTTATATCTGATTTTTATCCTTTCATTATTGCCGGGGGGTTTATTTATTCTCCCGGCTAGTCTATATTTTATTTGCTTGTATAAAAATACGTCAGAACCTTGCCTGATTGATTATTCTGGAAGCAGTAATTATTCAGCAGATAGTGGTGAGGATAAATTAAAGGTAATCCGATGAAATTAACACCTGACGATAATTGGCGTTGGTATTTTGATACTGAACATGAGCGGTTAATGCTTGATCTTGCCAATGGCATAATATTCCGCTCGCGTTTTCCAGCCAGCATGCTGACACCCGATGCGTTTAATGAAAGCGCTTTTTGTGTGGATGATGCGGCATTATTTTTTATTTATCACGAAAAGTGCCAGTGTATGAATATTAGCCACGAAGCAAAAGCCGAACTGGTATTGAACGCGCTGGTGGCAAACCGTTTCCTGAAACCACTGATGCCCAAAAGCTGGTACTTTGCCCAACAGGAGATGAAGAGCTATTGTCCACAAACGGGCGATCTGGTTCAGGTTGTGCTTAATGACAATCACGAACAGGCCAGTTTTATGATTGTTGAGGCGGGAGATAAAGCCAGCTTGTGCCTGCTGGTACAAGCACAGATCGCGTTAAGTGGCAAAACCATGATGATGGGAGATGCAATAAAAATTATGCATGACCGGTTGTCACCAGTAGATGAGGAAACAGTAGCTATGTCATCCCCATCAACGGGTTATGCTCGTGCTGTTTAGAATTCTCCCAACTGGATATTACTTTGCGGAATACAACTGCAGGACAGGATGGTTCCATCAGGTCCGATAGCGCTATCTTTCAGCGCTGAAACTTCACCATTCTGTAAGGTGAGACGACAACACCCACACAACCCGGCACGGCAAGAGTAAGGAACACGAATTCCATGTTGTTCCAACTGATCCAGTAGAATTTGCTGGTTGTTCCCTTGAATTTTTTGTCCTTGATAATCAATGGTTATTGTCTGTGTATTTTGTTGAGGTATCGACAAATGCGCTGCGATGTCCCCGGCACCATAGGGTTTTGGTGTTCTGGTTGCCAGTACCTCTATTTCATCACCCGCACGAATAATGCCATGGGAGCGGGCAATCAGATTCTGACCGAAGTCGACATCGCCATTTTCGGCGGTACGATATTTTTGCAGTGTGGCGAGCGGTTCACCCGCCGGGTGTTTACGTCCGCGCTCTATACTAACGGTAGTGAGTACGCAGCGGCTACAGGGCTTTACGACATCGAAAATAACGTCGCCAATGCGGATGGTTTGCCAACTGTCTTCAGCAAAAGGTGCCGCGCCGGTAACAACTAAGTTGGGACGAAACTGCTCAATTTTAATACCTGCCGGACAACGCTGGCGCAAATCCTCAAAAGAGGCTTCATTGATTAAAAGAAACGGGTAACCGTCGGCAAATGTCAGTGGAATTTCCGGATGACGTTTCACTCGTCGGGAGAGATCGCGCCCCAACCAGCGCAGTTGCACTGGGCGTTGCAGATACGCGCTGAGCCATTGATTAATGTGTTCGGGCGCGATGAGCGCCTGAAAATGGTTACCCCATACTTCGGTGGGGTGCGGGGCATGGGTGAAATCATCAAACCGGATATCGATACTTTGTCCATCTGTTGCGGCAATGACAATGCCATCTTGCATCAGTGCCGGAGTAAACAATACCAGTTGAGGAAACTGGCGGGCGGTAATAAATGTTCCATCGGTTTCTGTGATCATGAAAATGCGGTCGTACGCCAGGCCGCTGTCAGAAACCATACTATGCGAAAGCTGGATGCCCCGCATGGACTTTACCGGGTGAATAAAGAGCCGAGTTAAATTGATCACGGAATATTCCTTGCCGAGATAAAGCGGCAACTTTATGACAACCCGCGGGGATTAGCTATAATGCGCCTCAATTTTCTTTAAAGTGATAGCGTCGATATGAACTCTCTGTTTGCCAGCACTGCGCGTGGGCTGGAAGAATTGTTAAAAAGCGAACTTGAGGCGCTGGGCGCCCAAGCCTGTAGTGTGGTGCAAGGAGGAGTGCATTTTCAAGGTGACGATCACCTGCTTTACCAAAGCTTGATGTGGAGCCGTCTGGCATCGCGCATTCTGCTGCCGCTGAATGAATTTAAGGTTTACAGCGATCTTGATCTTTATTTGGGCGTTCAGGCGGTGGACTGGTCGTCCATTTTCAGTGTCGATAAAACCTTTGCAGTGCATTTTACCGGCACTAATGATGAGATTCGTAATAGCCAATACGGTGCGTTAAAAGTCAAAGACGCCATCGTTGACAGTTTTACTCGTAAGAGTGGGCTACGTCCGGATGTGGCCAGGCAGCAACCGGATATTCGTATTAACGTCTTTCTGCAGCGTGAAACAGCTAACGTGGCTTTGGATTTGAGCGGTGATGGTCTGCATATGCGCGGCTATCGTGAAATGGCCGGGCAGGCTCCGCTGAAAGAAAATCTGGCGGCGGCAATTGTTCTGCGTTCCGGTTGGGAACAGGGTATGCCGATGGTGGATCCTTTGTGCGGATCCGGCACTTTGTTGATTGAGGCCGCCATGATGGCGGCAGATCGTGCGCCGGGTTTGCACCGTCAACACTGGGGCTTTTTAGCCTGGCAGAAACACGATGCGTTATTGTGGAAGGATGTGACGACGGTCGCACAAAATCGTGCCCGGCAAGGGCTACAGGCCACTACTTCCCGGTTTTTTGGCTCGGATAGTGATCGCCGGGTGATTGAGATAGCACGAGCGAATGCTCGGCGGGCTGGCATCAGCGAATTGATCAATTTTGAGGTGAAAGACGCGGCACAGTTACAAAATCCGTTGCCGCAGGGACCGAAAGGTGTTGTGCTCAGTAACCCGCCATACGGTGAACGCTTAGATAGTGAACCGGCACTGATTGCCCTACATAATATGCTGGGCCGTAAGATGAAAAGTGAATTTGGTGGCTGGCAGCTTTCTTTATTTAGTGCATCGCCGGAGTTATTGAGCTGTCTGCAACTGCGCGCCGACCGCCAGTTTAAGGCTAAAAACGGTCCGCTGGATTGTGTGCAGAAAAACTATCAGTTGGCCGAAAGTTCAGGCGTTTCTGTTGCGACGATGGCGGAGGATTTTGCCAACCGGCTGAAAAAAAATCTGCGCAAACTGGATAAGTGGGTGAAACAGCAAGGTATCGAATGTTATCGCATTTATGATGCGGATCTGCCGGAGTACAATGTAGCGGTGGATCGCTATGGCAGTTGGGTAGTCGTACAGGAATATGCACCACCCAAAAGCATTGATGTACAAAAAGCCCGTCAACGTCTTTTTGATGTGATAAATGCGACCCTGAGTGTGTTGGATGTGCCTGCCAATCAGTTGGTGCTGAAAACCCGTGAGCGCCAGAAAGGTAAGAACCAGTATGGAAAACTGGCGCAGAAAGGGGAATTTTTGCTGGTACAGGAGTACAACGCCAAGCTGTGGGTGAACCTGACGGATTATCTGGATACCGGCCTGTTTCTCGATCATCGTATCGCCCGCAAGATGCTGGGTGAGATGAGCAAAGACAAAGATTTTTTAAATCTGTTTGCCTATACCGGCAGTGCCAGCGTGCATGCCGGGCTGGGTGGCGCACGCACCACCACTACGGTGGATATGTCTCGAACCTATCTGGAATGGGCAGAGAAGAATCTGCGTGCCAATGGTTTGACCGGACGTCAGCACCGTTTGGTACACGCAGATTGTTTGACATGGCTGCACCAAAGCCACGAACAGTTTGACGTGATATTTATTGATCCACCTACATTCTCTAATTCTAAACGTATGGAAGATACATTTGACGTACAGCGCGACCACCTGGTGCTGATGCGGGATTTGAAACGTCTGCTGCGCCGTGGTGGCACGATCATGTTTTCCAACAATAAGCGTGGTTTTCAGATGGATGTGGCGGGGCTGGCCGCCGCGGGATTGGTCGCAAAAGAGATTACTGATCGCACGTTATCACAGGATTTTGCTCGTAATCGTCAGATTCACAACTGCTGGCTGCTACAACATGCCGGAGAGGAAAAGTAACCACAATGTCATTAATCAGTTTATCGGGCGCATGGCTGTCGTTCAGTGATGCCCCGTTGTTGGATAACACCGAACTTCATATTGAAGAAAATGAGCGCGTTTGCCTGGTCGGGCGTAATGGTGCCGGCAAATCGACACTGTTGAAGATTTTAGCCCAGGAAGTTCCGCTGGATGATGGCCGTCTGGTGTATGAGCAGGATGTGATTGTGGCGCGTCTACAACAAGACCCACCGCGCGATGTGGCGGGTACTGTGTTTGATTTCGTGGCGGAAGGCGTCGCAGAGCAGGCCGGATACCTGAAAGAGTATCACACCGTTTTACGGTTGATCAGTACCGATCCCAGCGAAAAGAATCTCAACCAGTTGGCGAAAATTCAGGATGTACTGGAACATCAAGGGTTGTGGCAGCTGGAAGATCGCATCAACGAAATTTTGGAACAACTGGGGCTGTCGGCGGATATGCCGTTGTCGGCACTGTCCGGCGGCTGGCTGCGTAAAGCCGCATTAGGACGGGCATTGGTTAGCTCGCCGAAAGTGCTGTTATTGGATGAACCCACGAACCATTTGGATATTGAAACCATTGACTGGTTGGAAAGTTTCCTCAAGACATTTCAGGGCAGCATAGTGTTCATTTCACATGACCGATCTTTTATTCGCAACATGGCGACCCGGATTGTTGACCTGGATCGCGGCAAGCTGGTGTCCTGGCCAGGAGATTATGATAAGTATCTGCTGGGCAAAGAAGAAGCGCTGCGGGTTGAAGATCTGCAGAATGCGGAGTTTGATCGTAAGTTAGCTCAGGAAGAAGTCTGGATTCGTCAGGGCATCAAAGCGCGGCGTACTCGTAATGAAGGCCGGGTTCGAGCATTGAAAACGATGCGTCAAGAGCGGGCCGGGCGTCGTGAAGTGATGGGCTCTGCTAAAATGCAGGTTGAAGAAGCTGCCCGTTCCGGCAAAATTGTGCTTGAGCTGGAAAATGTGCACTATCAGGTAGACGGGAAGGTACTGGTAACCGATTTTTCGGCGCAGGTACAGCGTGGCGATAAGATCGCGTTGGTGGGGCCAAATGGCTGTGGCAAAACAACGCTGTTGAAACTGATGCTGGGCCAGTTACAGGCCACTCGTGGACGAATTCATTGCGGTACCAAGCTGGAAGTCGCCTATTTCGACCAGCACCGTGCGGAATTAGACCCGGAACGTACGGTAATGGACAATCTGGCGGAAGGTAAGCAGGAAGTGATGGTTAATGGCCGCTCACGTCACGTATTAGGCTATTTGCAGGACTTCCTGTTCCATCCCAAACGTGCTATGACGCCAGTGAAAGCGTTATCTGGCGGAGAACGCAACCGACTGCTGTTAGCCCGCCTGTTTTTAAAACCCAGCAACCTGTTGATTCTAGATGAACCTACCAACGATCTGGATGTGGAAACGCTGGAATTGTTGGAAGAGCTGATTGAAGGTTATCAGGGTACGGTCTTGCTGGTCAGTCATGATCGACAGTTTGTGGATAATTCGGTGACCGAGTGCTGGATCTTTGAAGGTAACGGCGTTATAGGTCGTTATGTTGGTGGTTATTATGATGCCCAACAGCAACGTGCTGAAACTATACCGCTACGTAACCCGGCTATTGTGCCTGCTGCCGCTGCCTCGGTAAGCGACGCGCCAACCACCGCCGCACAACCCGCCAAACGGTATTCTGGTAAATTGAGTTATAACCAACAGCGCGAGTTAGCGCTATTGCCGCAGCAGATTGAGGAACTTGAGCAGGAAATCAGTTCATTGCAGCGACAAATGAGTGATTCTGGCTTCTTCAGTCGTTCGTATGACGAAACCCAGCAGGTTCTGCAATCGCTGGCGAAGGCGGAGCAGAGCCTTGAAACCTGTTTTGAACGCTGGGAATCACTTGAAGCGCAAAAGAACGGCTAATCTTTAGCAGCAGATGGCCTGGCGTCGCCTCTGTGTCAGGTCTATCCGAAGGAGGCTGTTAATGTGTACCCAGGTTCACGATAGTGATCGCCACATGCTATGCCCACATTGTGATCTGTTAGTTGATCTCCCGCTGGTACACGACGGTCAGCGTGCGGTGTGTCCCCGCTGCAAAACGGTATTAATCAGTCGTTGTTCCGAGCCGCGCCGGCGTCCTGCCAGCTATGCTTTCAGTGCGGTAATGATGTTGGTGTTGTCTACATTGTTTCCATTTGTCTCAATGCAGATAGCTGGTATTACCAACGAAATTACTTTGTTGGAAATTCCCCAAGTGATGGTGGACGACGATTATGCCAGTGTCGCAACCTTGTTTATGTGCTTTGTGCAACTGGTTCCGGCATTTTGCATGGTGGCCATTGTACTACTGTGCTTACGTGCGTCTTTGCCTTATGACCTGAAGCGAAACATAACCAAAATTCTATTTCGATTGAAAAGCTGGGGAATGGCAGAAATTTTTCTGGCCGGCGTCCTGGTCAGTTTTGTCAAGCTGATGGCGTATGGCGATATCGGTATTGGTGCCAGTTTTATTCCTTACGTCTTATTTTGTCTGCTGCAATTACTGGCGTTTCAGAATCTGGATCGCCGCTGGTTGTGGGATGATGTAGCGGCCCCACCGAGTCTGCCTGTCGACTTGCAGGTTGGTCGTAGTGGATTGCTGCAAGGGGTCCGCTCGTGTTCTTGCTGCATGGCGATTCTGCCAGCCGATCAACAAATTTGCCCACGTTGTCACACTCATGGACATGCTCGGCGTAGACATAGCCTGCAATGGACGCTAGCGTTGCTGATCACGTCGGCGCTGCTTTATGTTCCGGCTAATATCATGCCGATTATGGTGACGGAATCGTTGGGTAATCGCACAACATCCACCATTATGTCGGGAGTTTCCCTGCTGTGGGATATGGGATCGTATCCCGTGGCATTGGTGATTTTTGTCGCCAGTATCATGGTGCCAACGCTGAAAATGCTGGCGATGTGCTGGCTGTGTTGGAATGCTCAAAAGAACGGCCACCATGATAGTGAGCGGGTGCATCTGGTGTATGAAATTGTTGAATTTGTTGGCCGTTGGTCAATGATTGATATTTTTGTTATTGCAGTATTATCGACAATGGTCCGTATCGGCAGATTGATGAATGTTTACCCGGAGATCGGGGCCGTACTTTTCGCCTTGGTGGTGATCCTGACAATGATTGCCGCAATGACGTTTGATCCCCGTCTATTATGGGACCGACATAATTATGAGTTAGAGGAGCTTCCCGTTGACGAAAAGTAATCGCAGCGTAGCGGAGATTGAAACGATTAAACGCTGGTCACCAGTATGGATTGTCCCAATCGTCACGGTGTTAATTGGTGCCTGGATTCTGTTTTATCATTTTAGCCATCAGGGGCCGGAAATTACGCTTATCACCAGTAATGCAGAAGGCATTGAAGCGGGTAAAACAACGATTAAAAGCCTCAATGTCAATGTGGGGATAGTGGAAAGTGTCGTATTGAGTAAAGACTTGCACCAGGTGGAAATAAAGGCGCGTTTGAACCATGGAATGGGCAAGTTACTGAGCCGTGATTCTGTTTTTTGGGTAGTCAAACCCCAGATAGGCCGGGAAGGTGTTTCGGGATTAGGGACGCTGTTGTCTGGGGCATTCATACAGCTACAACCAGGATCCAGTGAAGATGAAAGCAAGTCATTCGAGTTGTTGGATACGCCGCCATTGGCACCACCGAATTCAAAAGGGATTCGTATCATCCTCAACAGCGAACAGTCTGGGCAACTGAATCCCGGTGATCCGGTGTTATTCCGTGGTTATCGTGTGGGATCGGTAGAAGCCAGTCAGTTCGATCCTAAGGCTAGAATGATGCACTACCAGCTGTTTATCTCCGCCCCATACAATAGCCTGGTGACAAGCAATGTTCGTTTTTGGAAAGACAGTGGTGTGTCATTGAATCTTTCCGCGCAAGGGATGCGCGTGGAGATGGGTTCCCTGAGCACACTGATCAGCGGCGGTGTCAGTTTTGATGTGCCTGCTGGCTGGGCACCGGGGAAGGTCGCTCATGACCGTGCTGAATATAAATTATTTGATAATCAGAACAGCATTCAGGATTCGCTTTATACCGAATACAAAGAATATCTGATGTTTTTTGATGAATCGATTCGCGGGCTACAACCGGGGGCACCGGTGGAATTCCGGGGCATACGATTGGGCACAGTGACACGGGTACCGTACTTTCCGAAAGAGATACTGCAACGTATTGATAGTGACTACCGTATTCCGGTGTTGATTCGTATTGAGCAGGATCGCCTGGATAAAAATATCCGGGATAAATTGAACCTGAATCAGGAACTGCACAACGCCTGGTCAAAGGGATTGAGGGCCTCGTTAAAAACGGCGAATATCCTGACCGGTGCATTGTATATCGATATGGATTTCTATCCAAAACAGAAAGGTCAGCTTAGTAAGCCATCGACAGTGGATGGCTACCCGGTTTTCCCTACGGTTAATAGCGGCTTATCGGAGATACAGCAGAAACTGGTATCAATATTAGATAAGGTTAATAATCTGCCATTGACCCCGATGGTAGAACAGGCAACCAAAACATTAGCTGAGGGTCAGTCAACCCTGCGAGAAATGCAAAAAACACTGGTAACTCTGAATCGGATTACTGGTAGTGAAGCCATGCAGGGTTTACCGCAGGATATGCAACACACGCTCCGTGAGTTGAATCGAAGTCTGCAGGGCTTTCAGCAGGGCTCTCCGGCTTACAATAAAATGGTGGCAAATATGCAGCATTTTGATCAGGTGATACGGGAATTGCAGCCACTATTACGTACTTTGAATGAAAAGAGTAATGCTCTGGTATTTGACGCCCCGGGTGCCAAGGATCCTCAACCGAAGAAGGCTAAACCATGATGAAAGGATGGTCACTGGCGCTGATACTATTGCTGAGTGCTTGTAGCAGCGCCCCACAGAAAGTGTATTACCAGATTCCGGTTGACGTGAAGGATTCGGCGGTCTCTATTACTCCGGCATCTGGTCATTATTTAGAAATCAGGACTGTCAATCTGGCTGATTACTTGTCCAATTCGGGGATTGTGTTTCAGACATCAGATGTGCGTTATACCATTGCCAGCAATAACCTGTGGGCCAGTCCACTCGATCAGCAATTACGGCAGGCGCTGATGGTTACTTTACATGACGGGTTGCCGGGATGGCGAATCACCTCCCAGGACATGGGAGGCAACCCGGCAATGCTTGATGTAAATGTCACTGCGTTTCAAGGGCGTTACGATGGTAAGGCGGTGATTAGCGGAGAATGGATTCTCCGCTATCAAGATAAAGTGGTCACTCATCCGTTTCATATAGAGATATCACAAACGGCAGATGGATACGACGCTCTGGTCAAGGCCTTGTCCCAGGGCTGGCGTCAGGTTGGTCACTCTATTGTTCAGCAGACGGCTTCATTCCCCTAAAGCATATCAAATACCTTTGAACGTTATTTTTAATCTAAAAAAATACGTTCAGAGGTTTTGTTTTGACCTCAATTCGTTAGCAATGATTTATGGCTGCCGCCAGTCGAAAACTTTCAATATAGTTCACAAATATGACATTGGCGTGAATTTTGCGCCTTGATCTTCCATGAAATACTCGCTATTCATAACGTGTGATTGACTGAAAAGTAATCACTGTTTTCTTTCCACCAGATATGAAAGTGAGGGAGATAAGGCATGAAGAGACAGAAACGAGATCGCCTGGAAAGGGCTCATTCACGAGGGTATCAAGCAGGTATTTCTGGTCGACCAAGGGAGTTATGCCCTTATCAATCGATCAATGCCCGGTCTCACTGGTTGGGAGGTTGGCGACAGGCCATGGAGGATAAGGTAGTGACTGCCTAGCACACCTTATCAATTGAAAAAGGAACAACCTCCGCCTGGGCGGAGGTTTTCGTTAGTGAACCAGCGTAAACGGTTCAGACTGCAAAGCAGACAATTCAAAAGCGGACGTCCACCGCCTCGGCTAATTGCGATAATATCAGTTCACTGTCTTTCCAGCCGAGACAAGGATCGGTAATCGATTGACCGTAAGTCAGTGTCTTCGGATTACGTGAGGGCTGATTACCTTCAACCAAAAAGCTTTCTATCATTACGCCGACAATGGCCTGTGAGCCTTGGCGGATTTGTTGGCAGATATCCTGGGCAACATCCAACTGGCGGTGATATTGTTTCTGACAATTTCCATGACTGAAATCGACAACCAGATACTCGGGCAGGGAATATTCACATAAATCAGCACAGGTGATGGCAATGTCTTTGGCATGGTAGTTGGGGGTTTTGCCTCCACGCATGATGATGTGCCCAAAAGGGTTGCCAGTAGTTTGATAGACGGTCATCTTTCCCTGTTTGTCTGGAGATAAAAACATATGTGATGCGCGGGCTGCACGGATAGCATCAATCGCGATGCGCGTGTTACCGTCAGTGCCGTTTTTGAACCCTACGGGACAGGACAGCGCCGACGCCATTTCACGATGGATCTGACTCTCGGTGGTACGGGCACCGATGGCACCCCAACTGATCAGGTCGGCAATGTACTGGCCGGTGACAATGTCCAGAAATTCGGTAGCGGTAGGTAGGCCTAGCGCATTGATGTTCAGTAAAAGTTGACGGGCCAGCGCCAACCCTTCATTGACTCTAAAGGTGCCATTGAGATCCGGATCGGAAATTAACCCTTTCCAGCCCACCACGGTGCGCGGTTTTTCAAAGTAAGTGCGCATGACGATTTCCAGTCGGTCTTGATAACGACCGCGTAGTTCAGCCAATCGTTGGGCGTAATCGAGGGCACTTTCAGGATGATGGATAGAACAGGGACCGATGACGACCAGTAATCGGCGATCCTGACCAGTAAGAATATTTTCTATTTTTAAGCGTGACGTAGTCACTATTTCTGTCACCGCAGGCGTTACCGGTAGCTTGGTTATCAATGTATCGGGTGTAACCAGGCTAGTGATGCGCGCACTACGCAGCTCATCTGTTTGTTGCATGTAGAATCTCTGCAATTTTTTAAAGGTCAGTCCATCCGGTTTGTTTCACTTATTGCTTTCAAATCAATTAAACCGCGATTCTCGCACACTATACCATGTACTAGTACATGCGGCGACTCATACCTAAAATATCAATGATCTTGGCGGAAATTTCCTCCACCGAATAATTAGTGGTATTGATGTATTTGATCTGATGCTGGCGGAACAATGCTTCTACTTCACTCAGCTCTATCCGGCATTGCCGCAACGAAGCATAACGGCTGTTACCTCGCCGCTCTTCGCGAATAGCGGACAGTCTCTCGGCATCAATAGTCAGGCCAAACAGTTTTTGCTGATAGGGTTTTAGAGCTTCCGGCAGGCGCAGGTTGTCCATATCGTCATCAATGAATGGATAATTAGCGGCACGGATTCCAAACTGCATAGCCAAATAAAGGCTGGTAGGCGTTTTGCCGCAGCGCGAAACACCCAACAAAATGACTTGGGCTTGATCAAGATTACGTAAAGAGATGCCATCGTCATGGGCCAACGTATAGTCAATTGCCGCGATGCGGGCGTCATATTTATTTAGATTACTGGCTGTCAGGCCGTGAGTCCGATTGGCGATCGGCATTGGAGCGATATTCAGCTCCTGTTGCAGTGGCGCCACCAGAGCCTGCACAATGTCCTGACAAAACCCTTCACTGTTGACAATAATATCCCGTACTGTGGGTGTCACTATGGAGTAGAATACCAATGGACGGATACCGCTTTGATGATAGATGGCATTAATCTGTTCACAGACTGCGCTGGCACGTGTTTCGCTTTCAACAAAAGGCAAGGTATAACTAACCGCGTTGATCGGAAATTGTGAGAGTACGGCATGACCAATCGCTTCGGCAGTGATTGCCGTGCCATCTGATATATAAAACACACTTCTTTCCACAATTGCTCCTTACGCTTTTGTCTGGATACTAAAAAATCTTCTGTGCTATAAATCGAGTTTTTCGTCATGATTTTATTGAAACGGCATTTCATTATGTTCATGATTAGAATGCTATTCTTTTACAATATTGAGGTTTTCTCCTAATTAAGCAAAGAAAACCTGTCAGTGCAGTTTTTTTTCATAGGTTGATCGATTCACCTTTCCTGCATTTTTAAAACGCTATGCTACCCTCAAAGCGCTGATATCGATTCTCAGCGAACTCTTCCATACCCCAATTGTATGCAGAAAGGATTATTTTCGATGTCCAATAACGGCCCTGATATGCGTAATGTCCTCTGGTATAACCAACTTGGTATGCACGATGTTGAGCAGGTGGGAGGCAAAAATGCTTCTCTGGGTGAAATGATTACCAACCTGTCTGAACTGGGCGTTGCTGTCCCCAATGGTTTCGCGACTACCGCCCAGGCGTTTAATGATTTTCTTAATCAAAGTGGGATTAACCAGCGTATTTATGAATTGCTGGATGGCACAGATGTGGATGACATTAGCCAACTGGCGAAAGCTGGGGCACAAATTCGTCAGTGGATTATTGATACGCCATTTCAGTCCGAGTTGGAACGGGCGATCTGTGAGGCTTATCAGCAACTGTCTGAGGGAGAAGACGAAGCGTCCTTCGCCGTGCGTTCTTCAGCAACCGCAGAAGATATGCCGGATGCCTCTTTTGCCGGTCAGCAGGAAACTTTCCTTAATGTGCAAGGAATTGATGCGGTCATGACGGCGGTGAAACATGTATTCGCTTCCTTGTTCAACGATCGTGCCATTTCTTACCGTGTACACCAGGGATATGACCATCGTGGTGTGGCATTATCTGCGGGCGTTCAACGCATGGTCCGCTCTGATCTGGCGGCATCCGGCGTGATGTTCACCATTGATACGGAATCCGGTTTTGACCAGGTCGTATTCATTACCGCTGCCTGGGGTCTGGGGGAGATGGTGGTGCAGGGGGCGGTTAATCCTGATGAATTTTACGTTCATAAACCCACTTTGCTGAAGGGTAAACCAGCTATTGTACGTCGCACGATGGGCTCGAAAAAAATCCGCATGGTTTACGCTTCCAGCCAGGAACATGGTAAACAAGTCCGTATTGAAGATGTGCCAGAACAGCTCTCAGGGCGTTTCTGCCTGAGTGATGAAGAGGTTCAGGCACTGGCACACCAGGCATTGCTGATTGAGAAACATTATGGCCGCCCGATGGATATCGAATGGGCGAAAGATGGTCATAACGGTAAGCTGTATATCGTTCAGGCCCGTCCGGAGACCGTGCGTTCAAACGGGCAGGTGATGGAGCGTTACAATATGCCAGAAGGTGGTGACATTCTGGTAGAAGGCCGAGCGATTGGTCACCGTATTGGCGCCGGTGAGGTCAAGATTGTCCACGATATCAGTGAAATGCACCGTATCAATGCCGGTGATGTCCTGGTGACGGATATGACCGACCCGGATTGGGAGCCGATCATGAAGAAAGCGGCTGCCATTGTCACCAATCGTGGTGGACGTACCTGCCATGCGGCGATTATTGCTCGCGAGTTGGGTATTCCGGCCGTGGTGGGATGTGGCGACGCCACTGAACGTTTGCATAATGGACAAAAAGTCACGGTGTCTTGTGCGGAAGGTGATACTGGCTATGTTTACAAGGACGTGCTGGATTTCACGGTGAAAAGTTCTCAAGTGGATGAAATGCCCACGTTGCCTTTGAAAATCATGATGAACGTGGGTAACCCGGATCGGGCTTTTGACTTTGCCTGCTTGCCGAATGAAGGTGTTGGTCTGGCTCGTCTGGAATTTATCATCAATCGCATGATCGGTGTTCATCCTCGCGCGTTACTGGAATTTGACCAACAGACTCCTGAATTACAACGTGAAATCAAAGCGTTGATGCAGGGTTATAATGATCCTGTTGAGTTCTATATCGAACGTTTGAAAGAGGGCATTGCTACGTTGGCAGCGGCTTTCTGGCCAAAACGTGTCATCGTGCGTCTATCCGACTTTAAATCTAATGAATATGCCAATCTGCTTGGTGGTGAGCGTTATGAGCCGGAAGAAGAAAACCCAATGCTGGGTTTCCGTGGTGCCGGGCGTTATGTATCCCCTGATTTCAAAGCGTGCTTTGCGCTGGAATGCGAAGCCGTCAAGCGAGTACGCAATCTGATGGGGTTAACCAACGTTGAAGTGATGATCCCGTTTGTTCGGACTGTCGCTCAAGCTAAGGCTGTGGTTGAGGGCTTGGCGCATCAGGGTCTGCGCCGTGGTGAGGATGGGTTAAAGATTATCATGATGTGCGAGATCCCCTCCAATGCACTGCTGGCAGAGGATTTCTTGCAGTATTTTGATGGGTTCTCTATTGGTTCCAATGATATGACCCAGCTCGCTCTTGGCTTGGATCGTGATTCTGGCGTGGTGTCCGAGCTATTTGATGAACGTAATGACGCAGTAAAAGCCTTGTTGTCGATGGCTATTAAAGCGGCAAAAAAACAGGGTAAATACGTAGGGATCTGTGGTCAGGGACCCTCTGATCATGAAGATTTTGCTGCCTGGTTAATGGAACAAGGTATCGACAGTTTGTCTCTGAACCCGGATACGGTGGTGCAAACCTGGTTAAATCTGGCTGAAAATCTCTAGTCCAGTTCACGTAGTAAAAACTAAAACCGCCCGTCAGCTATATGGCTACGGGCGGTTTTCTTTTTATAGGTTAGCTGAAGTTTTGATTTTTAACGGCTGACATGGCTCACAGACCATCGTCTTATGGATAAAAAAAAGCCCATCTCAGGGGATGGGCAAAGACTACACACAGCAATTCGTTACTGACTTTGACTAGGAGAAACCTTATTTGCAAACATTACGTTAACAATAGCGCTGATATCCATAGTATGAATTTCAATCTGTAGAGTCATTAAGAATCATCCCAATGGTTAATATTTTTTTAAGAATTATTTTAGTACCTGCAAGGTATGTTCAAGATATTTAGCATAAAAGAAAATAAATGGATCTAAAAAACGAACAATCATTGGGAATAATCTTATATTGATTAGATTAATTTATCATTTGTGGGGTTATCGGGGGAGTAACCCCCGAAAGGTAAAATGAGGCGTATTTAATTCATTGTGAGCAAAATGTTGCTATTTTTTACCTATATTTTTAACGCTAGTTAAACTTGGTGGTTCGGGAACTTCCTGCATCCATGCGGACAGGAGGCGATAAGAAACTGCCAATACTACCGGGCCGATGAATATGCCTATCATGCCAAAAGCCAGCAAACCACCGATAACGCCCGATAAGATCAGTAACATTGGTAAATCAGCCCCCATGCGAATCAATAGAGGACGGATGACATTATCCAGCGTACCGACGATACAGCTCCAGACCAACAGCACCGTGCCCCAGGTGGTATCACCACTCCAATACAACCAGATAATCGCCGGGATTAGTACCAACAGCGGTCCAAGTTGCGCAACACAGCACAGGAACATCAGAACAGTTAACAGTGTGGTATAGGGAATGCCCGATAGTGAGAGGCCTATACCGCCAAGCAGAGACTGTACGATTGCGGTCACTACTACGCCGAGAGCAACGGCTCGAATGGCTTGCGCGGCAAGGATCACCGCAGTGTCGCCGCGCTGTTTACCCAGACGGATCGCAAAGCGTCGCACGCCTAACGCTACCTGATCGCCCTTGATATAGAGCAAGACGCTGAATATGACCATTAAGGCGCAGTGCATCAGAAAACGGCCAATGTGCGCGGCTTGCTCTACTATCCAGGTGGCTGTTCTGCCGATGTAAGGCTGAACCTTTGCCATTAACGCGCTGCCACCACTGTGTACCAGCGTCTGCCAACTGCTGTAAAGTTTATCGCCAATCAGTGGGATGGATTCCAGCCATTGCAGTGATGGCGGTGTCATCTTCTGTTGACTGGATGCCCATTTGATCAATGCCGCGCTATTATCAATTATGCTACTCACCAGAATGGAGGTCGGGATGACAAACAGCAGAATCAACAACAGCGCCATCACGATAACGGCCAGGGGACGGTATCCCCACAATATATGTTGAAGGCGAATTAACAGTGGCCAGGTCGCAATTACCACCATGCTGGCCCAGGCAAACCCTAGAATGAACGGTTGCACCACCCAGAAACAGGCAATAATCATAATAGCGATGAACAGCAGGCTGAATAATATTCGGGTGATATCAAAGTGCTGAGGTTGAGGCTGAGACTGTTTCATCAATGAATGTTACCTCTGTAGGCCGGTACGATGCCTGATATTATCTCGTGCCAGCAAAACGATGAAAAATGAGAATAATTTATCATGCGTGATTTCCCGCAGTTTGGACAGGACGTTCACGTATTTACAAGTAGCGATGACTAAACACTAGTATAAGTTTTTGCGCATACATTGGCGCATATCGCAGTGAAATATGATAAAACAAATTGAGTTCGGTCATGATGTAAACGCATCAGCCCGACAATGATTTTATTGGCAAACACCTCTCGCACGGACAGAGTCAAAAATAATGATCCCACAGATCACCCAGGCACCCGGACTTGTTCAACCGGTGCTTAACTTTTTGGAAGCATTGAAGCAAAACGGGTTTACGGGCGATATCGCCACTGACTATGCTGATCGCCTGACGATGGCGACAGATAACAGTATTTACCAGTTATTGCCGGACGCGGTGGTTTTTCCCCGTTCGACGGCAGATGTGGCGTTGTTAGCCAGGCTGGCTGGCGACCCTGCATTCCTTGAATTAACCTTCACACCTCGTGGCGGTGGTACTGGCACCAATGGTCAGGCGCTGAATCAGGGGATTGTGGTGGACACGTCCCGCTATATGAACCGAATTCTGGAAATCAATCCTGAGCAAGGTTGGGTACGCGTAGAAGCTGGGGTTATCAAAGATCAGCTAAATCAGTATCTCAAACCATTCGGTTATTTCTTTGCACCGGAACTCTCCACCAGCAATCGCGCTACGCTGGGCGGCATGATTAATACCGATGCCTCTGGACAGGGGTCGTTGGCCTACGGCAAAACGTCTGATCATGTTCTTGGGTTGCGGGCCATATTGCTTGGCGGCGACATGCTCGATACGCAGGCCATGCCAGTAGCGTTGGCTGAACAACTGGCGAGAGAAAATTCTCCGCTCGGTCAGATTTATCATACCGTATTGCATCGTTGTCGCGAGCAACGGCAATTTATCGTAGAAAAATTTCCCAAGCTCAATAGATTCCTGACGGGTTACGATTTGCGTCATGTTTTCAGTGATGACATGCAAACGTTTGACCTCACCCGCATTCTGACTGGGGCAGAAGGTACACTGGCGTTTATCACTGAGGCAAAACTGGATATCACCCGTCTGCCCAAAATACGGCGGCTGGTGAATGTAAAATATGACTCTTTCGATTCCGCCTTGCGTAGTGCGCCCTTTATGGTAGAAGCGCAGGCGTTATCGGTGGAAACGGTTGATTCCAAAGTGTTGAATCTGGCCCGGGAAGACATTGTGTGGCATTCAGTCAGTGAATTGATTGCCGATATCCCCGGTCAGGAGATGCTTGGCCTGAATATTGTGGAATTCGCTGGTGATGACGAAGCATTGATTGATACTCAGGTCAGTGGGCTGTGCCAGCGGTTGGATACATTATTGCATCATCGTGAGGCGGGCATTATTGGTTATCAGGTCTGCCACGATCTCGTGGGTATTGAACGTATTTACGCGATGCGTAAAAAAGCCGTTGGTCTGCTGGGGAATAGCAAAGGGTTGGCGAAGCCAATTCCGTTTGCGGAAGATACCTGTGTTCCACCGCAGCATCTGGCGGATTACATTGCGGAATTTCGTGCTTTGCTGGACAGCCATAACCTGACTTATGGCATGTTTGGCCATGTTGATGCTGGCGTGTTACATGTCCGTCCTGCATTGGATATGTGCGATCCACAGCAGGAGATCCTGATGAAGCAGCTTTCTGACCAGATTGTCGAACTGACGGCAAAATATGGCGGTTTGTTGTGGGGGGAACATGGCAAAGGATTCCGTGCCGAATACAGCCCGGCGTTCTTTGGCCCAGAATTGTATGATGAGTTACGCCGAATAAAAGCCGCGTTTGATCCGGATAACCGTTTGAATCCCGGGAAAATCTGTGCGCCCCTGGGTGTTGACGCGCCGATGATGACAGTGGACGCAGTTAAACGCGGGACTTATGACCGGCGTATTCCACTGACGGTACGTAGTGCGTTTCGTGGGGCCATGGAATGTAATGGCAATGGGCTTTGTTTCAATTTCGACGCCCGTAGTCCAATGTGCCCATCAATGAAAATTACCGGTAACCGTATTCACTCACCGAAAGGCCGGGCCTCGTTGGTACGGGAATGGTTGCGCCTGCTGACTGAGCAAGGTGTTGACCCGTTGGCCCTGGAACAGCAGTTATCGCAGCAGCGGATGAGCCTGCGGAGCTTGATTGATAAAACCCGTAACACCTGGTATGCCCGTCAGGGAAATTATGATTTCTCCCATGAGGTAAAAGAAGCGATGTCGGGATGCCTGGCCTGTAAGGCCTGCTCGACCCAATGCCCGATCAAGATTGACGTTCCCAGTTTTCGGGCACGTTTTCTACAGCTTTACCATACTCGCTATCTGCGTCCGGCTAGAGATTATCTGGTCGCGGGGGTGGAAAGTTATGCGCCATTAATGGCCCGTAGTCCCAAGACATTTAATTTTTTCCTGAAACAGCCGTGGCTTAGTGCCTTAAGCCGTAAATATATCGGAATGGTCGATTTACCACTGCTTTCATCGCCCTCATTGCATCAGGTATTTGCCGGGCATCAGGCAATGGCAACTACGCTGGAACAACTAGAACAGATGTCGCCGCAGATGCGGGCCGATTATGTACTGATTGTACAGGATCCCTTTACCAGTTATTACGATGCGCAGGTAGTGGCAGATTTTGTCCGTCTGGTGGAAAAACTGAATCTGAAGCCGGTTTTACTGCCGTTTTCCCCGAACGGTAAAGCTCAGCATATCAAAGGGTTCTTGCAGCGTTTTGCTAAAACAGTCACGAAAACCGCAGAGTTTCTTAATCGGGTTGCTCGCCTGGATTTGCCTATGGTTGGTGTCGATCCGGCGCTGGTTTTATGTTACCGGGATGAATATCGGGAAGTGTTAGGAGATAAACGCGGTGATTTTCAGGTGTTGCTGGTTCATGAATGGTTAACGGACGTTCTGGCTGATAAAGCGCCTCAGCCCTTGAACGGTGATCCTTGGTATCTGTTTGGCCACTGTACGGAAACAACGGCGTTGCCGGTTAGTACACAGCAATGGTCGGCTATTTTCGCCCGCTTTGGCGCGACGTTGGAGAATGTAAGTGTCGGGTGTTGCGGCATGGCGGGAACCTATGGCCATGAGAGCAAGAATCTGGTCAATTCACAGGGAATTTATGGCTTGTCATGGCAACCGGCTTTGCAACGATTACCTCAGCAGCGTTGCCTTACCACAGGATACTCCTGTCGCAGTCAAGTGAAACGGATGGAGGGCAGCGGTTTGCGGCATCCTTTACAAGCATTGTTGGAGTTAGTGTGATGTTGTGGAAAAGAGATATCGATCTGGTGCAGTTTAACCAGCAAAGTATGGGTTGCATGTTGGGACACTTGGGGATCCGCCTGACACATATTACGGATGATACGCTGGAGGGCATTATGCCGGTGGATAACCGAACCCAACAGCCATTCGGTCTGTTGCATGGTGGGGCGTCAGTAACACTGGCAGAATCACTAGGATCGATAGCGGGTTATCTATGCACGGAAGGTGTTCAACAGGTGGTGGGCGTTGAAATTAATGCCAATCATCTGCGTGCGGTTAGTGAGGGAGAAGTGCGCGGCGTTTGCCGTGCGTTGCACGTGGGCAGAAGACATCAGGTCTGGCAGATAGATATCTTCGACCCAGTAGGTCGACTGTGTTGTTCGTCACGCCTCACCACGGCGGTGCTTACACCGGATGAATAAGCCTTCCACCTGGCCTATTACAGTTTAGGTAAACGCACGAAAATATTCGGGATGCCTACGGAATGGGCGCTCTCTGGGTAATCATGGTCATGTTTCTAGCATCATTGATCTCTTTAACCAACCCCGATGATGTATTTTTATCAATCCCCGCAAGTGATGGCCGTTATCGCCATATTTCTGACTTAATTTCACCATTCTCATACCAGTCAGGTGATAATGTTTGAGCTGATCAATACTGTCGTTAGATCGATTTAACAGTAATTCAGCCATATAGAATTCCAACGTGGCATGACGGCGTTTTCGTCCATGTTCATTAATATGCTCGCTGCCAGGGGCTAAAACTGAACATTCGAGTGATCCCCTTCTGAGTCTGTTTTCTATATTCCTCCTCTTATCATGTTTCACAGACCTAATAATTATCGGTAGTCGGTATTATTTTTCCCTGTTTATAAAATAGGTATTGTCTATGAATACTGTGATTTTTACATGAAAATTCGAACTATTAAAGTGAGTCATATGCGCGATTATTCTAATTTTTTATTATTAATCAATGAATTATTTTCTATGGTGTTAGAAGTCAATGGCTTGTCATGCTGGCAGAAGACTTTCCCATCACCGGGATAAAACTGTGGCTGGATCAAAGCCCCAAAGATCACGTGGTTGAAGCAATAATCATTATCACTAATGATTAGGGTAGTGCAGCGTGAAATGGGAAACAGAGATGAATGAGGTAATCCCAATGCAAGCGGACGATAAAGTAGAAATGTTTTCACTGGCGGAGAATGCCTGGCAAGGATTGACTCTAACGGAAAGTGCGGCATCCCATATTCTGAAGCTGATGCGGCAGGGACGTGAGGTACAGGGTATACGACTTGGCGTTAAGCCATCGGGATGTGCCGGTTTTGGTTATGTTCTGGATCTGATTCATCAACCCAACGCAGGCGATCTGGTGTATGAGCGTGATGGTGCGCGGTTGTATGTACCGTTGGAAGCGATGCCTTTTATCGATGGTACTGAAGTGGATTTTGTCCACGAAGGTTTGAATCAGGTATTTAAATTCACCAATCCAAAAGCTCAGCATGCCTGCGGGTGTGGAGAAAGTTTTGGCCTCTAAACGGTGATGCGATCATGGCACGTAGTAACGTAGAAGTATCCGATGATGTCCAGACAAGGATCGAGGATGGACGCTACAAAGAAGGTTTTTTCACCGAACTGGCCACGGATGAACTGGCTCGCGGTATTAACGAACATGTGGTACGGGCTATTTCCGCCAAGCGTAATGAACCTGAATGGATGTTGGCGTTTCGGCTTAATGCTTACCACGCCTGGCTGGAGATGGAAGAGCCCCACTGGTTGAAAGCGCACTACGATAAGCTTGATTATCAGGATTACAGCTATTACTCGGCACCATCCTGTGGCGATTGTGACGACAATTGCAGTGCTCAACCGGGTGCCATTCAGCACTCCGGGACTGACGAGACCAACATATCGTCGGACCCAAAAAATTACCTCACTACCGAGGTGGAAAATGCGTTCGAGCAACTGGGTATTCCGGTGCGGGAAGGCAAGGATGTCGCGGTAGACGCGATATTTGACTCGGTATCTGTTGCCACCACTTATCGGCATGAACTGGCGAAACAAGGCATTATTTTCTGCTCATTCAGTGAAGCAATTCAAGAGCATCCGGATTTGGTACGTCAGTATCTGGGGAGCGTAGTACCGTCCAACGACAACTTTTTTGCCGCCCTGAATGCGGCGGTGGCTTCCGATGGAACCTTTGTTTATGTGCCGAAAGGTGTCCGTTGTCCAATGGAGCTTTCTACCTATTTCCGCATTAATGCCGCAAAAACCGGCCAGTTTGAGCGGACGATTTTGATCGCCGATGATGATAGTTATGTCAGTTATATTGAAGGATGCTCCGCACCAGTTCGTGATAGTTATCAACTGCATGCGGCGGTAGTGGAAGTGATTGTCAATAAAAATGCCGAAGTGAAATACTCCACGGTACAGAACTGGTTCGCTGGTAAGGACAGTAAAGGAGGGATCCTTAACTTCGTGACCAAGCGAGCACTGTGTGGTGGAGAAAATTCAAAGATGTCCTGGACGCAGTCAGAAACCGGGTCGGCGATCACCTGGAAATATCCAAGTGTGATTCTACGCGGTGATAACTCGGTTGGTGAGTTTTTCTCCGTGGCATTAACCAGTGGTCATCAACAGGCGGACACCGGGACCAAAATGATCCATATCGGTAAAAACACCCGTTCAACCATTATCTCAAAAGGAATTTCGGCCGGGCATAGCCAGAATACCTATCGTGGCTTGGTGAAAATCATGCCAAGTGCGACCAATGCCCGCAATTTTACCCAGTGTGACTCGATGCTGATAGGTAGTGATTGTGGTGCACACACTTTTCCGTATGTGGAAGTGAGAAACAATACAGCCCAACTGGAACACGAAGCAACGACATCCAGAATTGGTGAGGATCAGCTGTTCTATTGCCTGCAACGTGGCATCAATGAAGATGATGCTATCTCCATGATTGTAAATGGCTTCTGTAAAGATGTGTTTTCTGCGTTGCCGCTGGAGTTTGCAGTGGAAGCACAGAAACTCCTGGCGATCAGCCTTGAACATAGCGTGGGCTAATGCATTAGTGGCTCCGTCACGGCAACGGAAATGGCACTCCGGTGCACATAATGATGAGCGTCAGCAATCAAAAGACGCCAGAAGGATACAATATGTTAAGTATCAAAAGCTTGAGAGTCAGTGTCGAAGAGAAAGAAATCATCAGAGGGCTGAGTCTGCATGTTAAACCAGGAGAAGTCCATGCCATCATGGGACCAAATGGTTCCGGGAAAAGCACCTTGTCTGCAACGTTGGCTGGACGAGAAGATTATAAAGTGACTGCCGGTTCACTGTATTTCAAAGGCAAGGATCTGTTGACGTTGGCACCGGAAGATCGCGCCGGAGAAGGCATCTTCATGGCTTTCCAATATCCGGTGGAAATTCCTGGCGTCAGCAATCAGTTTTTCCTGCAAACCGCGGTCAACGCTGTGCGTAAATATCGTCAGCAGGAACCGCTGGACCGTTTTGATTTTGCTGATTTCATTGAAGATAAAATCCAGCTGTTGAAGATGCCAGCAGACCTGCTGACACGTTCAGTAAACGTGGGGTTTTCCGGCGGTGAGAAGAAACGGAATGATATTTTGCAAATGGCGGCACTGGAGCCGGATTTATGTATTCTGGATGAAACAGATTCCGGCCTGGATATTGATGCGTTGAAGATTGTCGCTAATGGTGTGAATACACTACGTAATACTCAGCGTTCATTCATTATTGTTACCCACTATCAACGCATTCTGGATTACGTCAAACCTGATTATGTGCATGTGTTGTCTCAGGGACATATTATTAAATCCGGCGATTTCTCATTGGTTAAACAGTTGGAGGAACAAGGCTATGGCTGGCTTACCGACCAACAATAGTAGCAAACCGCAGCACGTTATGCAGCAGTGGCAGCAGTTGTTCGACACGGCTGCGCCGCGATCTCCCGAGGCCGAGCAACACTGGCAGCAGGTACTGCGGTTAGGGCTGCCACATCGTAAGCTCGAACAGTGGAAATACACGCCGTTGGATAGCTTATTGTCTCATGTATTTACTGTGCCGACGGTTCGTTTCATCAATCCAGGGTGGCGAAACATGCTGGCTCTGCCTGTCGACAGCTGGTGTCTGGTATTTGTTGACGGGGTGTTTAATGCGATGTTGAGTGATGTGGCGTGGGGGCCTTACCAGATAGATATAAAGCCGGCTGGATCGTCCTTGTCATTGTCTGTCGCTATTCAGCCCGAGGTTTTCCTGCATCTGACAGAAAGCCTGGCGATGTCAACTACGCTTATCCATCTGCCTGCTGGCGTGCAAGCAGATAAACCGCTCTATTTGTTACACATCAACAGTAGCGGTGATACCTCGGCTTTGAATACGGTTCATTATCGACATCACCTGAGTGTCGGTCAGGGGGCCAGTGCACAGATTATCGAACATTATGCCAGTCTGGATGAAGGGGCACATTTCTGTGGTGCACGCTTAACTATTGACGCAGGGGAAAACAGTCAAGTAACGCATTACAAGCTGGGATTTGAGTCGCCAGCCAGTTATCACTTTTCCCATAATGATCTGTTACTGGCACGTGCGGCGCAGGTGAGCAGCCATGGTTTTCTATTAGGTGCCGGACTGACGCGTCATCACACCAGCGCCCAGATTAACGGTGAAGGCGTTAATCTGGTGATGAATAGTCTGGTCTTGCCGGGTGGTAATGAAGTTTGTGACACTCGCACCTATCTTGAACATAACAAAGGCCATGGCGAAAGTCGCCAGTTACACAAAACCATCGTGCGTGATCGTGCCCGTGCCGTATTCAATGGCACGATTAAAGTGGCGCCTCAGGCGCTGAAAACCGATGGAAAAATGACTAACAATAACTTGTTGCTGGGTCGTCTGGCCGAAGTCGATACCAAACCACAATTGGAAATTTATGCTGATGATGTGAAATGCAGTCATGGGGCTACGGTGGGGAGAATCGACGAGGAGCAGCTATTTTATCTGCGTTCACGTGGTATTAGCGGGCGAGACGCACAGCAGATGATTATCTTCGCGTTTGCTGCGGAATTGACGGAAGCGATTACGGATGAAGTATTGCGTGATGTGGTAGTAAATCGCATTGCGCTTCGGTTGGAAAATACAATGGGAGGCGCTGCATGAGTTACCCCATTGAGCGAGTGAAAGCTGATTTCCCTGTGCTACAGCAGGACATCAATGGTCAGCTTCTGGCCTATCTGGATAGTGCCGCCAGTGCTCAGAAACCATTGACCGTTATCGAGCGGGAACGGGATTTTTATCTGCATGAGTATGCGGCAGTACATCGCGGCATACATACGTTAAGCGCGCATGCCACCAGCGCGATGGAAGGCGTCAGAGCACAGGTGGCTGCGTTTATTAACGCGGAGTCCGCCGAGGAGATTGTGTTCGTCCGTGGCACGACTGAAGCGATTAATCTGGTGGCAAATAGTTATGGCCGTACCTTTTTTCAACCCGGTGATAACCTGATCGTGACCGAGATGGAGCACCATGCCAACATTGTACCTTGGCAAATGCTGGCAGCGTCTCACCAACTGGAAATTCGCGTCCTGCCGCTAACCGTCGAGGGTACGCTCGATATGGCGAAATTGCCTCTGTTATTGGATGAACGCACACGCCTGGTAGCGGTGACACAGGTTTCCAATGTGCTGGGGACGGTAAATCCGGTCAGTGAGATTATCCGGCAGGCCAAAGCAGCGGGTGCGAAAGTGCTCGTCGATGGGGCTCAGGCGGTGATGCATCAAGTGGTGGATGTTCAGACGATGGATTGTGATTTTTACGCTTTCTCTGGTCATAAAATTTATGGACCAACGGGGATCGGCGTGTTGTATGCCAAAAAACAACTGTTGCAAGACATGCCGCCATGGGAAGGGGGCGGGGCGATGATCAGGCAGGTCAGCCTATATTATGGTACCACCTATGTTGATGCGCCCTGGCGGTTTGAAGCTGGATCACCGAATACGGCGGGTATTATGGGGCTGGGTGCAGCGTTGAATTATGTTACGACCCTGGGACTTGAAGCTGTCCACGTCTATGAAACCGAATTGATGCAGTATGCTTTGGAGGCGTTAGAGCAAGTAGCGGATTTTACGCTCTACGGCCCGCGCCAGCGCCAGGGTGTGATAGCCTTTAATCTCGGTAAACACCATGCCTATGATGTAGGTAGCTTTCTGGATCAGTATGGAATAGCAATCCGTACCGGGCATCACTGTGCCATGCCATTAATGGAGCATTATGGTGTCCCCAGTATGTGCCGAGCCTCGCTGGCGCTCTATACTCAACGGGAAGACATCGACCGGCTGGTGGCTGGATTACAGCGTATTCACCGATTATTGAGCCGCTGAGCCGGTATAACGTCTGGAGATATTTATGACAATGCTGCCCGAGCCGCAAAAACTGATGCGTAACTTCCTGCGCTGTCATAACTGGGAAGAAAGGTATCTTTATATTATTGAGTTGGGGGTAGGTTTGAAACCGTTACCTGAGGCGTGGCGTCAGGATGAAAATGTTGTATCCGGTTGCCAAAGCCACGTATGGATTGTAGTGCGGCAGGACGAACAGGGACGCATTATTCTTCATGGTGATAGTGATGCGGCTATTGTCAAAGGGCTTATCGCCGTGGTGTTCAGTCTCTATCAAGGGTTGAGCGCGCAGGAGATCATTGCGTTGGACGTCCGTCCATTTTTTCAGGAACTGGCGTTGAGTGAGCATCTTACGCCTTCTCGCTCTCAGGGGCTGGAAGCAATATTACGCGCTATACGAAGCCGGATTTTACCATTGATCTGAACACTTACTCTGGCCGAATGATATTAATCACGTCAATGTAAAATATGAACATACGTGGGGATGAGGTTTCTGATGGTGCCATTCCTCGCGCCAAACTTTCGTATCTTGATCCTTTGGCGGATGGGGGTATCTAATATCAAGTTAACCTTAATTGCGTGAATTCATATTTCAGATTTCATCCCGTAGATCTTCTTCGGGGCAGCTTTTATCCTTGAGTATGAGATTTTTTACAGTATTGAATTATAATATATTGATTCAAATAAACAAAACCTACCCTTGTTATATTAATTCCGAAAAAGTGAGCCATGAAAATAATCGCTTAGTGGGTTAACTACCATTTTTTATATCTATCTTTGAGCAGTGGAACAGGAAATTAACAATGAAACACGCTTTTAAATTATTAACTCTATTCTTTGTGTCGTCCCTGGTGGGTATCTCAGTGGCGTGGGCGACAGAATATCCACTTCCACCACCAGGAAGCCGTTTGATTGGCGAAAATATTATTTATACCGTACCCAACGATGGCCGCCCTCTGGAAGCAATTGCTGCTGATTATAAGATTGGGTTGCTTGGGATGTTGGAGGCGAATCCGGGAACGGACCCTTATTTGCCGAAGGCGGGAACCACATTGATAATTCCGACACAGATGCTGCTGCCGGACGCGCCGCGTGAAGGTATCATTATCAATCTGGCTGAGCTGCGCTTGTACTATTATCCCAAGGGCAAGGATACGGTAATTGTTTATCCTATCGGCATTGGTCAGTTAGGGCGAAGTACCCCAGTTATGGTCACCCGGATCAGAGAAAAACATGAGAATCCTACTTGGACACCAACGCCGAACATTCGTAAGCGCTATAAAGAAGATGGCATCATTTTACCGGCAGTAGTCCCAGCTGGTCCGGACAATCCGATGGGATTATTTGCCTTACGGTTGGCTAAAAGTGGCGGGGTTTATCTTATCCATGGAACCAATGCCAATTTTGGCATTGGTATGCGTGTCAGTTCTGGTTGTATCCGTTTACGTCCTGATGATATCAAGGCATTGTTTAATGCTGTACCAGTAGGAACTCAGGTGCGGGTTATCAACGAACCTATCAAGGTGGCGGTAGAACCGGATGGTAAGCGCTATATGGAGGTACATCAGCCACTGTCCAGATCGGATAAAGATGACCCACAAACCATGCCGATTGCTCTTAGCAAGGACGTGAAGACGTTTATTCGCAACAAGGATACCGATGCAGGCAGTGTCTCTGCCACGATTGCTCGTCGTTCTGGTATGCCCGTATTGGTTAATGTTGGACAGCAGATTCACGACTTTCAGTTACCGCAGACGACAGGCGCTGCTGCACCTATTTCTGCCATCAGTCCATCACGGTAAAATTAAGGTAAAAAAATGGCGCACAATGTGCGCCATTTTTTACTCAACCAATTCGATTACTTTTTGTAAGTACGAACTTGGTTGTCCAGACGCTGGTTAGCACGAGCTGCGTCATCTTTAGCAGCCTGTACGTCAGAGCGGATTGCATTCACATCAGTAGCCAGTTGATCAACTTTGCTGTTCAGAGTCTGAACATCAGTAGACAGTTGATCGATTTTAGCATTGGTAGAGCAACCAGCCAGCAGAGTAGAACCCAGAATTACCGCGCCCAGTACCAGTTTAGTACGATTCATTATTAATACCCTCTAAATTGAGTTAATCTCCATGTAGCGTTATAAGTATTACACAAACTTTTTTCTAATGAGAATAAATTTTTGATGGGAAGATGCTTAATTTTGACTGTTCGCTCAAAGAACCAGCGAGTTTCACTGGCAGATTAAAAAAAGTAAATAAAACAGCAAGGTTATATCAGATAACTCTGAAGTAGAGCCACTCCAATATATCAATTAAGTATAACTAAAATGGCAATAAGTTAGCTGGCTCATGTAATTGGAAAATAAAAAAGCGTCCCGAAGGACGCTTTTTCGTATGGGTTTTCATTACCGGCTTTATTACAGGCGCTGCACAGATGCGGTATTGGTGGTGCCACTGGGAACCAATGCGCCAGAAACCATCACGACAACGTCGCCTGGTTGTGCAAAACCACTGCTCAGGGCCGCTTCTTTCCCAATGCGATAGAAATCATCAGTTGAGGCAATTTCTTTCACCAGCATAGTTTCGATGCCTTTGCTCAGCAATAATTGGCGGGCGGTGATTCCATTGGTTGTCAGCGCTAGAATGCGGGCGTTAGGAAAGTATTTACGCACGGATTTAGCTGATTTACCACCGTTAGTGGCAACGACGATTAATGGCGCTTCCAGTTTTTCAGCGGTTTCCACTGCACCACGACATACCGCTTCCGTAATGCGCAATTTGCCCTCGTTGTGCAATTTTTCCAGACGGGGCTTCATCACTCTATCGGTACGTTCACAGATGGTTGCCATGATAGTCACTGATTCCAGAGGGTATTTACCCTTGGCGCTTTCTCCAGACAACATCACGGCATCTGTACCATCAATAATCGCATTGGCAACATCGCCAGCTTCAGCACGGGTTGGGCGTGGATTCTTGATCATGGAATCCAACATTTGTGTTGCTGTGATAACCACTTTACGAGTTTCGTTACATTTTTCGATCATCATTTTTTGCGCGAAAATCACTTCTTCTACTGGGATTTCCACACCGAGATCACCACGTGCAACCATGATACCGTCGGACGCTTCCAGAATTTCATCAAAGTTGTTCAGGCCTTCCTGATTTTCGATTTTAGAAATGATCTGGATATGTTCCCCTCCATGCTGTTTCAGGTGGGCTCGGATCTCTTCTACATCAGAACGTTTACGGATAAACGATGCGGCAACGAAATCAACACCTTGTTCGCAGCCAAAAATCAGGTCGCGTTTGTCCTTTTCTGCCAATGCGGGTAACTGAATAGATACACCTGGCAGGTTAACGCCTTTGTTTTCTCCCAGATCACCATTGTTCAGTACTTTACAGATAACTTCATTACCCTTGATATCGAGCACTTCCATACCGATAAGGCCGTCATCAACCAGTACGGTATTACCTGTTTTCAGGTCTTCGGTAAATCCGGCATAGGTCACGGCAACACGGTCTTTGTTGCCAATAACACTCTGCTCGGTGGTGAACGTGAAAATCTGGCCGGCAGTCAGAGAGACGTCGGCACCATTTTCCAGCTTCATGGTTCGGATTTCTGGACCTTTGGTATCCAGTAGAATGGCGGCTTTGTTACCGGTTTTTTCCGTGATGGCCCGTAGGTTCTTAATACGCTGGCCATGTTCAGCATAATCACCATGGGAAAAGTTGAGGCGCATTACATTCATGCCTGCACTGAGCAGCTTGCCCAGCATTTCCTCTGATTCGGTTTTGGGGCCAATGGTACAAACGATTTTGGTCTTTTTCATAATGGTTAGTTTCTACAAGTTGTGATGGATAAAAAATATGTGAGCCGGTGGCTGATAGTGCTAATCCCCCGGGATAGATACGGTTGGCGGTGATTCTGACAGCTAAGTATAGGTGGTGACAGCAATGAGAGAATAAACGAGTATGTGACAGGATATTGCCCGGTCATGTGAAGTGATTTTATTGATGATAGTGGCACGTTAATTAGCTGAAACCATTCAATGAAACGACGTTCCGTATTATAGTTGTTAGATGGGGAGAAACAAGCCAGATGAAGTGATGATAACGCATATTTTAGTGCGTTTACGCAAAAAAATGTGCGATTTGTCATTTTTACACAGACTTGTTGCGCAACTGCCTGAGAAAAACTTATTGTGGTGCAAACGAACCAATCGCCGGTTTGGCTAATTGTGTGAAACAGGTCAACTGGATAGATAAAAATGAGAACAGATGTGAAATGCTTGTATTTGTGTCGATCTCTATCACGTTTCTGTGTGTTGGATATTGAGACTACGATGGCAAATGGTAGTTTATATACATACAGGATTGTTACTGCACTCGGCAGGCAAGACCAGATGTTCGCTTCATAGCGGGTATCTGGTTTTTTTGTTTTCAGAGCGTGAAAAATGAAGATAGCCAAAATACTTAACAATAATGTCGTCACCGTTATAGATGAACATCATAGTGAGCAGGTGGTGATGGGGCGAGGGCTAGGTTTCAAAAAACAGATTGGGGATGATGTAGATAACACACTGGTTGAAAAGGTATTTGAACTTCGTAGTAGTGAGTTGACCTCCCGTCTCAGTGAACTGCTGGCTGGCATTCCGCTGGAAGTCATCACGACAGCTGACAAAATCATCACTCTGGCCAAGACGCGATTGTCGGGACAGTTACAAAACAGCATCTATATTTCATTGACTGATCACTGTAATTTTGCCATCGAGCGACATAAGCAGGGCGTTGATATACGTAATGTTCTGCTGTGGGAAATCAAGCGGGTTTATCAGAAAGAGTTCGCGGTAGGCTTGGAAGCATTGGATATTATTGAACAACGTCTTGGTATCCGTCTACCGGAGGATGAAGCGGGGTTTATTGCTTTGCATCTGGTCAATGCTCAGTTGGATAGCCACATGCCTGAAGTTATTCAGATTACCAAAATCATGCAGGAGATTCTTAATATTGTTAAATACCAATTGAATATTGACTATAACGAACAGGCTTTCAGTTACCATCGATTCGTTACCCATTTAAAGTTTTTTGCGCAGCGAGTAATGGGACACAATACGGTATTCAGCAATGATGAGTCTTTGCATGATGTGGTAAAAGAGAAATACTCACAGGCATATCACTGTGCCGAGAAAATCCAGAGTCATATTATCCAGCAGTATTGTTACACGCTGACTAAAGAAGAGTTAATGTTTTTGACAATTCATATTGAAAGAGTCAGATCTGAATTATTGGAAAGCCAATAGACATAGTAGGAATGTATGCTGTAAATCACAAATCAGTGATTATTGATGAGAATAGACTTGCTGTTGAAGTAAAAATAAGTAGTCTATATTGAAAGCGTAAAAACTGGATTGTTACTGTATTCACCACTTGAAGAATACAGGCAAAACCTAAACCACCTTTCTTAGTGCTGGTAGCATTTAGAAAGGTGGTTTAGGTTTTTTTTTGTCTCAAAAACAGTGGTCGGATATCTGATGTTATCCGGTTTTACCTGTGAAGTTACTGAGTATTGAGGATTGTCAATGAAATATAAAACGTTAGCCAATGAGATAATTGAAGGTGTCGGAGGACTCGGTAATATCAATAGTGTATTACATTGTGCTACACGCCTGCGTTTTAAGTTAAAGGATAATAATAAGGCGAATGCTACTGCACTGAAGAATAATCCCGGTATCATTATGGTCGTGGAAAGCGGCGGTCAATTTCAGGTAGTGATCGGGAATCATGTCAACGAGGTGTATCAGGATTTGATCGGAATGTCTGGCGTTCAGAGTTTATCTGATGCAAGTCGCGATAATAGTGGCGATGACACAACAAAGGAGAATATCATTTCCCGGTTGATTGATGTCATTTCTGGTATTTTTACCCCATTTATTGGCGTAATGGCAGCATCAGGGATTTTAAAAGGATTTTTAGCGCTCAGTCTAGCACTGGGATGGATGTCAGATAAGGATGGTACGTATAAAATATTATTTGCTTCCAGTGATGCCTTATTCTATTTTTTCCCCATTATTTTGGGATATACGGCCGGTAAAAAATTTGGTGGTAATCCATTTGTCTCTATGGTAATTGGTGGAACATTGGTACATCCTTCAATGATTGCTGCTTTTAATGCTATGCAAACGGCAGGATATCACCCCCTCCATTTTTTGGGGATACCAGTCACCTTTATTAATTATAGTTCATCGGTTATTCCAATTATTTTTGCCAGTTGGGTTTCCTGTAAATTGGAAAAACCACTTAATGCATTTTTACATGTCAATATTCGTAATTTTTTCACACCGTTACTTTGTGTAATGATTACTGTCCCTTTAACATTTTTATTGATTGGGCCTACGGCAACCTGGTTGAGTCAAATGCTGGCTAGTGGCTATCAGTTACTTTATGGCTTTAACTCATTGTTGGCCGGGGTATTCATGGGCGCTATCTGGCAGATATGTGTAATCTTCGGGCTGCACTGGGGGTTTATCCCCATTATGCTAAATAATCTCAGTGTAATGGGACATGATACATTATTGCCATTACTTACCCCGGCGGTATTAGGCCAGGCAGGAGCAACATTAGGAGTATTACTACGTACCCGTGATATGAAACTGAAAGGCATTTCGGGATCAGCACTTTCTGCGGCCATTTTTGGTATCACTGAACCTGCGATTTATGGTGTCACATTGCCATTACGTCGCCCTTTCATCTTCGGGTGTATTGGAGGCGCTATCGGCGCAGGAATTATGGGTTATTTCCATTCCACCACTTATTCCTTTGGATTCCCTAGCATCTTTACTTTTACCCAAATTATCCCGCCATCAGGAATTGATAGTAGCGTATGGGCCGCCATTATTGGTACAGCAATCGCTTTTGTGTTTGCCGCCCTCGCTACCTGGCTGTTTGGCGTAAAAACGGCACAACGTGAAACTGCCCCTGCTACTGTAGGATCTGTTCAGTCATCTTCAACACCATCTGTGACGAGCAATGGACGCCAGCAAACAATTATGAGTCCGATACAGGGTAAGGTGCTGCGGCTGGATCAACTCAGTGATCGTACTTTTGCCAGCGGTCTGATGGGAAAGGGCATTGCCATTAAACCAACGGAAGGACAATTGTTTTCGCCAGTGAATGGCACTGTTGCATCATTTTTTAAAACCCATCATGCCATTGGCTTGTCCACCGATGAGGGTGCAGAGGTTTTAATTCATGTTGGTGTGGATACGGTGAAGCTGGACGGAAAATATTTTACGCCGCATGTCAGTATTGGTGACGTAGTAAAACAGGGGGATCTGTTGCTGGAATTTGACTGCCTAGCTATTGAACAGGCTGGTTATGACACCACAACGCCCATGATTATTACCAATAGCGATGATTATATTGACATCTTGCCCGTCGCTAGCGGTGACATTACCGCGAAAATACCATTATTAGTATTGGTTCGCCAAGAAAACGATATTCAGATCAGTCCAAGGGAGGAACAGAAATAATGAGCCATCATTTTCCAGAAACATTTTTGTGGGGCGGAGCCGTTGCTGCCAATCAGGTTGAAGGTGCATATTTAATCGACGGAAAAGGGTTGTCGACTTCTGATGTACAGCCTCAGGGTATATTTGGCGAAATCATTGAGCGCCAGCTTGGGGACAGTGGAATAAAAGATGTCGCTATTGATTTTTATCATCGCTATCCGGAAGATATTGCGTTATTTGCCGAAATGGGATTTAAATGTTTGCGCACATCGATTGCCTGGACGCGTATTTTTCCTCAGGGAGATGAAGAAACACCCAATGAAGCTGGCCTGGCATTTTATGATCGATTATTCGATGAAATGTCTAAATATGATATTCAGCCTTTAGTGACACTGTCTCATTATGAGATGCCATATGGTTTGGTCAAAAATTATGGTGGTTGGGGTAATCGTAAAACAATTTCCTTTTTTGAACGTTATGCCAGAACGGTATTTTCACGCTATAAAGATAAAGTGAAATTCTGGCTTACGTTTAATGAAATCAACGTGGCGCTGCATGCACCCTTTACCGGTGTTGGCTTGCCTCCCGAGAGTAGTAAACCAGATATTTATCAGGCAATTCATCATCAATTGGTTGCCAGTGCAAAAGCAGTTAAGGCCTGCCATGAAATTATTCCGGATGCCAAAATCGGTAATATGTTACTCGGGGCCATGCTTTACCCTTTGACCTGTAAGCCAGCAGATGTAATGGAGAGTCTGCAACAAAACCGAGAATGGTTATTTTTTGGTGATGTACAGGCGCGAGGTGCTTACCCGGCGTATATGACT
Organism: Prodigiosinella aquatilis; assembly: GCA_030388725.1. Lineage (NCBI taxonomy): Bacteria > Pseudomonadati > Pseudomonadota > Gammaproteobacteria > Enterobacterales > Pectobacteriaceae > Prodigiosinella > Prodigiosinella aquatilis. Next base: position 2,646,966 of record CP128857.1, on the reverse strand, counting down.
CGATTTTTTAGACAAGCTGGTATCACGTTGAATATAACGCAAGAAGATCGGCAAGCATTAAAAGAAACAGTCGATTTTATTTCGTTTAGTTATTATATGAGCGGCTGTGTCACGACCGATGAAGATTATCGCCAAAAAGCACGTGGCAATATATTGAATATGGTGCCAAATCCACATTTGAAAAGTTCAGAATGGGGATGGCAAATTGATCCGGAAGGATTGCGATACCTATTAAATTTCCTTTATGATCGATATCAGAAACCATTGTTTATTGTTGAAAATGGGCTGGGAGCTAAAGATAAACAAGAAAATGATGGTTCGATTAACGATGATTATCGCATTCAGTATTTGAATGATCATTTGGTCCAGGTCGGTGAGGCGATTGATGATGGTGTCGAGGTATTAGGTTATACCTGCTGGGGACCGATTGACTTGGTCAGTGCATCAAAAGCAGAGATGTCAAAACGATATGGATTTATTTATGTGGATCGAGATGATGTAGGTAATGGAAGTCTAACGCGATATAGAAAGAAAAGTTTCTTCTGGTACAAATCGATTATCGCCAGTAATGGTAGTGCATTAATCCGTTAACTTAATCTTTTCCTGCGGATATAACTTATCCGCAGAATTGTATTTTATCTGGCATATTTAGGCTAGAGGGCTAAATACGCTTGTAGCGTACAGGTTATTTCCGTTCAGGATGGTCCACTGGATCACAAGGTTCACCGAAATCTTGGGCAATAGGATCGCTTGGTAGGTTTACCCAGACCAATAAAAATCAAACTGGCACAAAATTCACTGAATCTGGTTATAAAGCCACCTTGTTTCACACAATTAAAGTCGATACCAGCATGCTTAGTTCACGACCAGAAATCCGTTTCTATGGCACGTATTTAAGAGCGCTGGATAATGAACGGGATGCATTTACATTTCCAGATACAAAAAAAGATCAATTTACTGTAGGTATTCAAGCGGAAGTGTGGTGGTAGTCGCTGTTTAATTAATAGTATTTGCTACTTATGTATATCAGTTATTTTTCAAGTTGCAGATACATTGCCTTCGTTTACTCCATTGAATCACTTATCTGGGTAAATTTATTGTAATTCTTATGTTTTCTGCTTTCTGCGACTCGAAATCTGTTGGGCATGGTATGAAAAATATGAGGGTTGATTTAATGAAAATGACAAAAAATAGTGTGTATCTGCTGATATCCAGCTTGTGTCTGTTTTCTCCATTGAGTGCCAACGCGTTTCCAAAGGGGATACCGGCGTTCCCGCGCTCTGATGTGGTTTCGACGCGCTATCTGTCGCAAGTAAATGCGGATAAAAGCATTACATTCCGGCTATTTGCACCTACGGCGAAAACGGTCAGCGTAATTACCGGCGCTACACCAGAATCCTGGGTAATTCATCCCATGGTCAAGGATGAATTGGGTGTGTGGTCTTTCCGTACGGCACCACAGTCCCCTGATTTGTACGAATATTTTTTCAATGTTGATGGTTTCCGTAGTATTGACACTGGGTCGTCCACACCAAAACCGCAGCGACAGGTGAATACCAGCATGATTCTGGTTCCTGGCAGTATATTGGATACCCGGCAGGTACCTCATGGTGATTTGCGAATCATTACCTATCATTCATCGACGTTGAAATCAGAACGTCAGATGTATGTCTGGACACCACCAGGATATAGCGATTCAGGTAAACCACTGCCGGTACTCTATTTTTATCACGGTTTTGGTGATACCGGAGATTCGGCGGTTGCCCAGGGGCGCATCCCCCAAATTATGGATAACTTACTGGCAGAGAAAAAAATAGTGCCAATGCTGGTTGTGATTCCGGATACTGAAACGGATGCGGCCAACGCAATACCAGAAGATTTTGTGCCGCAGGACAGACGAAAGGTTTTCTATCCTCGCAATGCAGCAGCTGCGGACAACGAACTGATGCATGACATTATTCCACTGATCAGCCAACGGTTTAATGTTCGTCATGATGCCGATGGTCGAGCACTGGCAGGTTTATCTCAAGGGGGATATCAGACGCTGGTATCTGGCATGAGCCACATTGATTATTTTGGCTGGCTGGCTACCTTCAGTGGTGTAAGCACAACCACTGTTCCTAATGCTAAAGTCTCTGCACAACTGGCGAAAGCGCAGCAAGTTAATCAGCAATTACGTAATTTCACTGTAGTGGTGGGTAGTAAGGATAGTGTCACCGGGAAGGATATCGCTGGTTTGAAAAAGGAATTGGAGCAGAAAGGGATGAAGTTTGATTACACCGTTTATCCCAATCTGGGGCATGAAATGGATGTTTGGCGACCGGCTTACATAATGTTTGTTCAGAAGATATTTAAATAATATTTGATACCAACACATAATTAGTGCGGCCCCAAGAAGTGAACAGCGGGATTCATAATGAATAATGAAATCACTATGGGTTTGCGTTATGCAATAGCCGATATTTTATTAATGGCTGTTACTTTCGGGGCCGCAATGGTAATAATGAAAGTTAGAGTAGATGACACATCGGTGTCGTACATCTCTTTGAACGTGGGGATAATCTCACTCGTGATCATGCTTTTGGAATACAGAGCCAAAACCTGGCTGTTCATTTCTGTGATACGTATTTGATTTTTCTTTATCAGTTGCGGTTTAGTGGTGTCTTCACAGCCACGGGGCACTCGTAGGGCAACTGGCGGACTATGCGCAGTTTTATGGATTACAGGCTCCGACGATATTTTTTATTCATGAAAGGCTGTCGCAGGTTATTTCACACATCAAACGCTATCTATGATCTACAGACGCCAGCGAAAATCTGTGAAATAAGAATTGGTACGACCGAGTGGACTCGAACCACCGACCCCCACCATGTCAAGGTGGTGCTCTAACCAACTGAGCTACGATCGTATACTAGGAATGGTGCGTTCTAATGGACTCGAACCATCGACCCCCACCATGTCAAGGTGGTGCTCTAACCAACTGAGCTAAGAACGCATTTTCAAAACATTGCCACCAGAGTAGCGGCGGGGACGAATATTAACGGGCTATATCGCCGCTGGCAAGGAGAAAAACATAAAAATTGTCTGCTTACCAGTCTGATTGTCGAGCTTATATGCAGTACGCCGTTTTTTTCGTCACACCTTCTGTTTTATCGTGATGCGCGAGTTAGGATCAGGGATGCAGGCTGTTGTTGTAACCAACGGATGCGCGTTACCATCATGATGGCTGAGGATGTCAGCCCGATAATGAAGCCGCACCAAAAGCCGGCAGGTCCCATTCGGGGAACAATTAGGTCGGTCAGTGCCAATGCATACCCGCTGGGTAATCCTAATATCCAGTAGGAAACAAAGGTAATGAAGAAAATAGAGCGGGTGTCTTTATAGCCACGCAAGACACCGCTACCAATGGTTTGAACGGCATCAGAAATCTGATACACCGCTGCCAGCAACATTAAGTGTGATGCCACTGCAACGACATCTGGATTTTTGTTATAGAGCATGGCAATGGGTTCACGCAGTGTGATAGTAAAAATAGCGGTGCAAATTGCCAGCACAATTCCAGATGCAATACTGGTGTGGGCCGCGACACGAGCATCGGCTACAGAGCCCTCGCCCAGTCGATGTCCGACACGGATGGTAGCCGCAACACCGACGGAAAGCGGTAGTACAAACATTAGCGAACTGAAGTTGAGGGCGATCTGATGGCCAGCGACATTCACCACACCCAGTGGGAGTACCAGCAGGGCAACAATGGCGAACTGCGTGACTTCGAACAGCATTGCCAAAGCAATAGGTAAGCCGAGTCCCCACAGTCGCTTTAACGCCTGCCAGTCTGGTCTGAGTGCTGAATGGTGTTGGCGGATATCCCGCAGCCAACTGGCCTGGCGAGTATAAGCGGCCAACAAAAGCATCATAATCCAGTATACGGAAGATGTCGCCACACCGCAGCCTACGCCACCCATTTCAGGCATACCCAATTTACCGTGAATAAAGACATAGTTAATCGGGATGTTAACCAATAACCCGATGAAACCAATAGTCATTCCCGGTTTCGTTTTTGACAACCCCTCACACTGACCGCGTAAAACCTGATAAAACAGATATCCTGGCACACCCCATGCCAGAGCATGAAGGTAATCAATTGCTTTCTCGGCCAGTTCCGGCGGGCCATTGTGCATCAAGTGGATTACATACTGCCCCTGATACAGAACTATCATGGTGACAACAGAAATGGCACTCGCCAGTAAAAAAGATTGCTGTACTTGATGAGCAATGCGATTTCGCCGTCCAGAGCCGTTCATTTGCGCAACGACAGGCGTTAGCGCCATCAGTAAGCCATGGCCGAATAAAATGGCTGGTAACCAGATGGACGTTCCTACCGCTACTGCGGCCATGTCGGTTGCGCTATAAGAACCCGCCATAATCGTATCGACTACGCCCATTGAGGTCTGGGAAACTTGCGCAATGATGACAGGAATCGCCAGCGTTAATAATTGACGCGCCTCCGACAGATACTTCTGCACGAACACACCTTCCTAATAGGATCGATAGATATCTCAACCAGAGAGAAAGACAATCATCCTTTTTTACATAAAAAGAGCGGGCATTGTAACGATTTATCAGCAGTAAACCAATGAATTACCATTTCTCCTGTTCTATTGCGATTATGTCGCAATGCCGGAAAATGCGCTGATTCAATAGCGCTTTTACTCGGTAATCAAGTTTGGTTTTCTTTTTAATATCGTGCAAACTGCCTGGATAATGTTGGAATCAAGTTGGTATTAATGTATATGGTCCGTTGACACTGCATTTTTTAAACGAATTTAAGAGGCACTCCGCATGTTTACCGGTATTGTTCAGGGCACGGCTCCTGTTGTGTCCATTGATGAAAAAACCAATTTTCGCACGCACATTGTTCAATTTCCGCCTGAAATGTTATCAGGGCTGGTGCCAGGCGCATCTGTTGCTCATAACGGTTGCTGTTTGACCGTGAGCGCGATTGACGGGGCGCGAGTCAGTTTTGATTTGATGAAAGAAACACTGCGTTTGACCAATCTCGGTAACTTGAACGTAGGTGATTCAGTCAATTTAGAGCGCGCTGCCAGGTTCGGTGATGAAGTCGGTGGGCATGTTATGTCGGGTCACATCATCTGTACGGCAGACATCGTTAAAATTCTGACCTCGGAAAATAATCACCAGATCTGGTTTCGAATGTCGGATGATGCCTTGATGAAATATGTATTACACAAAGGGTTCATTGGTATTGACGGTATCAGCTTGACTATTGGTGAAGTTACTCGCAGTCGTTTTTGCGTGCATCTTATCCCTGAAACGTTAAACCGGACTACGCTGGGGCAAAAACGGTTGGGTGATCGTGTGAATATTGAGATTGATCCACAGACACAGGCGATCGTGGATACGGTTGAGCGTGTATTGTCGAATCAATCTCACCGTCAACAAGATCCGGCCACAGAAGCAACAGAATAAAATAGTGTGGCCGTCAGCATAAAGCTGGCGGCCACGTCAATCCTCAGTGGGGGACGCGTATCCCACCTTCAACGCCGTCAACACTGAATAGCACCTGCCACAGTTGAATATCCCGTGCGCGAAAGGCACCAGCACAGGCGTTCAGATAGTAACTGAACATGCGGTGGAATTTTTCAGGGTAATTCGCTGACAGTTCGGACCAATGTTGTTGAAAACGTGCATGCCAAGTCATCAGCGTTCGATCATAGTCAGCTCCAAAGTTGTGCCAGTCTTCCATGACCAGATAAGGTTCACTGGATTGGGCAATATGTCGGACCGACGGTAGGCAACCATTAGGGAAAATATATTTGTTGATCCAGGGGTCGACTTCAAGATTCGTTTTGTTGGCACCAATAGTATGTAGCAGGAAGAGGCCGTTGGGCTTCAGGGTTTTACGTACCATTTGGAAATAAGTGTCGTAATTTTTGGGGCCGACGTGTTCAAACATACCAACAGAAACGATGCGGTCAAATTGGAGATTCAGATCGCGATAATCCTGTAATAAAATCGTGACATCCAGTTCCTGGCACCGCTGCTGAGCCAGTTTCTGCTGTTCACGAGAAATAGTGACACCTGTGACCGATACACCGTAGTGACGAGCTGCAAATGCCGCTAGTCCGCCCCAACCGCAGCCAATATCCAGCAGTGTCATGCCGCGACGCAGTTGTAACTTTTCGCAAATCATACGAAGTTTATCTTCCTGAGCTTGTTCCAGGGTGTCTGCCTGTTTCCAATAACCACAGGAATATTGCATGTATGGATCAAGCATCAGTGAGAAAAGGTCATTGCCGAGGTCGTAATGCTCTTTCCCTACAATCCAGGATCGTCTTTTTGATTGAAGATTGATGACTCGTGCAAGTAGAATCCGCATCAAATCGCGCCAGCGCTGCGGTATTTTTTTTTCCAATCCGGCTCGCAGTACCCGATGGAAAAACATATCCAGACGTTCACACTCCCACCAGCCGTCCATGTAACTCTCACCAAGACCCAAAGAGCCTTCACGCAGAATGCGTTTATAAAAATCGGTGTTCTTGACCGTGATATCAAAAGGTCGTGAACCATTAATAGTGATGTCAGCCATTGACAGCATTTCATGCACAATCTGGAACCAGGACGTATTATGCCTACCCAGCTCCTCTATATAAGACGAACTCATAATCTCTCCCTACCTTGCCATTTGAATTACAGCAAGGAACAACATAGACAATTTTCACCTGTAATAAGAATCGGTGGATGCTTATCCATCGTTTACTCTCTGAACTATTTCAGAGAAATAAATAAGAGAAACGTTGGTATGGAAAGCACCTATCCAAATTAGACGACGAAGGAGTTCGGCAGTCTGAGTATAAGGATAGTAAAACTATTCAGTATGTCTTGTTTGCCTGTTATGTTCACATAAGGCAATAGCAAGTCTATGACTGCTTCAGCCTGTGGACAAGCATAAATAGTCTGAAGCAGTGGTTAAAAATTTAATGAAATAAGGCAGCAATAAGTAAATTGTCTGAATTAACGGCGATAATCACGGAACGGACCATCTGCGACAGAGCGTCGTTCAATCAAGGTAGGGTGGACTTCAATGACCTGTGCTTCTTCACGTTTGCTGACAATCCGATCCAGTAGCATAGATAATGCAGACTGCCCCAAACGCTCTTTGGGTTGATGCACCGTTGTCAGCGCTGGTGTGAAATAACGAGAGTGTCGTACATTATCATACCCGATCACCGAAATATCCTGCGGTACACGTAAGCCGAGTTCGTCAGCTGCACAGATTGCCCCCATGGCCATGATGTCACCACCACAGAAGACGGCTGTTGGGTGATGCTTTTGTGCCAGTATCTGATGCATGGCTTTATAGCCGGATTCCGGTTCAAAATCGCCTTGAACAATCCACTCTTCATGTATTGTGATATGCGATTCTTTCAGGGCCTTAAGAAAACCCAAGTAACGCCCACTACCCGTATTCCGCTCTTGCAGACCGGGAATGGCACCGATGTCGCGGTGACCACGCTCAATCAGGTAACGACCTGCCATATAGCCACCTTCAAAGGCGTTATCAATAATGGTATCGGTAAAATCACTGTGCCCCTTGCCCCAATCCATCACGACCATAGGAATGTTACGATAATCTTCCAACATGGAAAGCAGTGCTGGCGGGTATTCAGCGCACATTATCAGTAATCCATCTACCCGTTTTTGTGCCAGCATGGAGAGATAAGCACGTTGCTTATCCAGATTGTTGTGGGAATTACACAGAATTAGTGTGTATCCTTTTGCGTAGCAACTATTCTCAACAGATTCGATAATTTCTGCAAAGTAGGGTGCCTCACTTGAGGTCGCAAGCAGTCCAATGGATTTTGTATGATTAACTTTCAAGCTGCGGGCAACGGCACTTGGTGAATAATGTAATTCTTTGATGGCTGCCCTCACGGCAGCTTTAGTATCTTCGGCGACGAAACGTGTTTTATTGATCACGTGTGATACGGTAGTGGTAGAAACACCTGCGCGCTTTGCCACATCTTTAATCGTTGCCATGTAAAATGACTCCTGAACTCACCTGATTACAGCAGTAAGTAAATGGTTAATCGTTTGCCTGCGTGAATAGTTCTCTTTCTGACCACGAAAGCAGAACTTCAGAAGGAGAGTGTCGGCGGTTTAGACCTGAAGGGCAAGGTTGACGCTTTCGACCAACGCAGGGTGTGTACAGTAAACTGCAAATTCTGTCCGATTTAATCCAAAAGTGGAAGTGCTAATTCATATTATGTCTGCGATATTCGAAGAGGATTTCTCGATTAAATTTAAGAGAAAGTTTCCATATACCCACTACTATTGGTAGTATTTATGGTCTGGTTTGGGGTAATAAACCCATTCTGATTACAATAACGAATGTCAATACTGAGTCTGCAAAGGAGGTATTTATGGATACGGCTCTAAAAATGTCGCTGTTAACCACAGTGTGTGCATTGGCCATTATCATGGCGTTCAGTTTTACAGCAGTGCTGAACTGATAAGCTTCAGTTACAGCGTAAAGCCACTAAATTAGTCATTTCTGGCATGACAAGACAGAAAGACAACGGGACCGGAAGGTCCCGTTGTCAGTTGGAGTATCTCTCGGTGCGGTATACCCAGGTATCTTGAGCTTAAAGAGGATGTTACATCAGCGAACGGTCTTTGGCGTGACTACACGGCGTGCGCCGACATAGTGTTCTTGCCAATAATTTCCGCTCAATTTGCTGATCTTGATATCAGAACCTGTCCGAGGGGACTGAATAAAACGTCCATTACCAAGGTAAACCCCGACATGGTCGGCTGCACCGCGATTGCTAATGTGGAAGAACACTAGATCACCTCTTTCCAGCTCGCTCTTTTTGATCGGTGCTGCATCACGCAGGTGGAACATTTCATTAGCTGTACGTGGGATAGGTATTTTTACTACGTCCTTGTAGGCGTAATAGATCAATCCGCTGCAATCAAATCCGGCAGCAGGTGAAGCGCCTCCCCAGTGATAGGGTTTCCCAATCTGCTTTAGCAGCTTATTCATTGCAGTCAACTTGACGTGTTGGTAATGCTTTCTGCGCATAAGACTAAGGGGTAGTGCTTTCTTGTGCTTGCTTTCTCTGCTTTTGGTCCGTGCTGCTATTTTTTTTCTATCTTGCGTTCTGTGATGTGTAGGTTCACCGTTTTCAACGTGTCTTTTCGATGCCACATGCTTGATTTCTTTTGCTTTAGTCTCATGGGTTTTCGTGCGATGTTTGGTCGATGATCTAGTCAGATGTGTTGGATGAGCGGCTGAGTTTCGTGTGGCTTTGCTGTGGGAATGTACTGTTTTAGTCGTTTTTAGCGAGTATCCCTTACTGCCCCTCTCTTTTTTATCGTGTGTCGGTACTGTGGCTTTCTTGGTGTTTTTGGACGGTTTGTTTTTTCTTGTATCAACCGTGTCGGTTACGCCCACATTGAGTTTATGCAGGGAAACCGCCACAGCGTGAGGTGCGGCTTGTGCCAAATTAAAAAACAAGTTGCTAAAAAATAACAAGAAAAAGGTAACAAATAACCGCATAATTATTATGACTGAATGTCGTCCTCAATCGCTCGATTTCCACAGTATTCCTGAAAATGGGACGATAAAAAAGTGAGAATAGCCGTTTTATTACAACAAAATAGTGAAAAATCGTTAACGAGTGTAATTATGGTGTGATTATCATCAGTTTCTGCATCAGATTTCACCAATCATTATCTAATGATAGCCCTGGTTTAAAACCCTACAAAAGATAACGTTTTTTTGTGACTGCCGCTATCGTTACAATACAAAAGAGTCAATGTGATATTGGTAATATCTATAACTGATGTTGATGGCGGCGGATCAATCGTATAGCCATCACGTGCTTGAGGAAGCAATAGAATGACGACAACGACAATTGAAAAAATTCAGCTCCAGATCGCTGAAAACCCTATTCTGCTATATATGAAAGGCTCTCCAAAATTGCCAAGCTGTGGCTTTTCTGCTCAGGCGGTACAGGCGTTGTCAGCATGCGGCGAGCGTTTTGCTTATGTTGATATTTTGCAGAACCCAGAGATTCGTACAGAATTGCCCAAATATGCCAATTGGCCCACTTTCCCTCAGCTATGGGTAGACGGTGAACTGGTCGGTGGATGCGATATCATCATTGAAATGTATCAGCGTGGTGAGTTACAGCAACTTATCAAGGATACTGCAGAAAAATACTCGTCCCAGGAAGATGGTCAGCAACAATAAATCGACATTATGTTATTTTGTGCGCGATGATTTTCAGGCGGTAACCACCGCCTGAAAATATCAGTCTTCGCTATGAGCAGGTGAAGGTTCTGCTTCCGGTTGCGTGACTGTTGGCCATCCCCCCATTCGTTTCCAGCGATTTACCAACTCACAGAAGAGCATTGAGGTCTGTTGGGTATCATACAAGGCAGAGTGAGCCTGACTGGGATCAAATGGGACACCGGCAGTAATGCAGGCTTTAGCCAGGACTGTCTGTCCTACTACCAATCCACTGAGCGCTGCGGTATCAAAGGTGGCAAAAGGATGAAAAGGATTGCGTTTCAGTCCACAACGCTCTGCAGCGGACATGAGAAAACCATGATCGAAAGTAGCATTGTGTGCGACAACAATGGCCCGATTGCATCCCTGATCTTTAACCCCTTTACGCACGACTTTGAAGATTTCATGTACCGCTTCATATTCACTGACGGCACCACGTAAAGGATTGGTCGGGTCTATGCCGTTAAACGCCAGTGCTTCTGGCTGCAAAATTGAGCCTTCGAACGGTTCAACGTGAAAATGCAATGTCTGATCCGGCAGTAACCAACCATTCTCATCCATTTTGAGCGTCACTGCGGCAATTTCCAGTAGTGCATCCGTTTTAGCGTTAAATCCTGCGGTTTCCACATCAATCACGACCGGATAGAATCCGCGAAAACGGGCACTCAGGACATTCAGGTTATTTTTGTCAGCCATCATCTCTTATTGGTCTTCAGCAAATGCAGTGCGCATTATGGCAAATTTTAGTGGCGGATGCAGTAACGTCAGATCTAACAGGCACCATTCTGGCACCTGTCAATGAGGGGAATATCAGTTTCCCAGGCCCAGATCGGCCTGTGAACGTTCAATTAATTCAATTTTATAGCCATCGGGATCTTCGACGAAGGCAATGATCGTGGTCCCGCCTTTTACCGGACCTGCTTCACGGGTGACATTACCGCCCGCTTTGCGGATACGCTCACAGGTAGCTGCAACATTATCCACCCCGAGTGCAATATGCCCGAAGGCGTTGCCGAGATCGTAGCTGTCTACTCCCCAGTTATAAGTCAGCTCTATCACTGCACCTTCACTCTCTTCGGTATAACCGACAAACGCCAGTGAATATTTGTATTCTGTGTTTTCACTGGTGCGCAGCAGCTGCATACCCAAAATATGGGTATAAAAATTAATGGAACGTGATAAATCGCCAACACGCAGCATGGTGTGAAGTAAACGCATAATTTCCTCTATTGGCTTCAGTGGTTAATAGTAATTTGCAGGTAAAATCAATGGGAGAAGTATAGCGGTGCATGTAGTTTGAGTCCAAGCCATGGGTCACAGAAGTCTTCTGGCTGCCGACTCTTGGTGGGAGATAATGCTGTTTTGCCTGAAGCATTTTCTCGTTGCTTGCTTCTTTTTTACTAAAAAACGCAATTTCGACAAAACTGACTGGTATTTCCATAGTTACGAAACTATTTTTATTGTTATTGTTAATCAATGCTTGCCAGCCGGGACGATCAACGCTTCAATAAAAAGGTTCGATGAGGAGGAGGTCCCGTGGCTGAGCAACTTGAGCTTTTTCCTGTACCCAATCCCTGTCGTGGTATCTGTCAGGCTGATGAGCGGGGTTTTTGCCGAGGATGTTTTCGCAGTCGGTCGGAACGTTTTAGTTGGGGACAAATGAGCGATGTTCAGAAACAGGATGTCTTACGTCTTTGCCGACAAAGGATGAAACGATTGCAGCGTGTTGAGAAAATTTCAATACCGCCAGAATCAGAGCAATCGAGTTTGTTTTAAGATAGGTCGTAATATTTTGTGTAATAAATTAAGTTTAAGATCATTTTTAGATAACTATTATTTGGTAGAATACTTATTGTATTTACAATAAATATATATTTTTCGTTTTGTCTTATTTTCATTTTTATAAATCAGAGTTGATTGCAATCCAGGGATATAACTTAGCATGCTAATTATAAGGAGTAGTGATGGAATTGCCATTAGGATCTGATTTAGCCCGGTTAGTACGTGTTTGGCGCGCCTTGATAGACCACCGTTTGAAGCCGTTAGAACTTACACAGACGCACTGGGTGACGCTGCATAATATTCATGAACTGCCCCCAGGGCAGTCCCAAATTCAGTTGGCGAAGGCGATTGGTATTGAACAACCGTCATTGGTCCGCACTTTGGATCAGCTTGAAGATAAAGGATTGATTACCAGACATATATGTGTACATGATCGCCGAGCTAAGCGCATTATGCTGACAGATATGGCTGACCCGATCATTCAGGCGGTTAATGATGTTATCGATCAAACGCGCAGTGAAATATTAAATGGAATCACACCTGAAGAGGTTAGTAAATTAGCGACCATAATTTCTAGGTTGGAAAGCAATATTCTATCGTTATATGAAATGCAGTCTTAATTTGTATGGCACTTGAAAAATCTTGGTTTTAAAAATTAAATTCTGCTGATTGTTAATTAAATTGCCATTAACAGAGTGTTTTGCTGAAATTTAATTTTGCCGATTAATCACCCCTCGTTAGAGTGGTGATTAATCGATTTGCAATTAGCGAGGAGAAACGGTTACTGAACGGCCATCACTGACCATTGCGATTCTCTGACCAGCATAGAATTTGGTAGTACCTTGTTTTTGTACCACCATAATTGTATTACCGTCATCTTTACGGATTTCCAGTTGAACACCTTGAACACGGTTTATCGCTCCCTCAACACTTTGTCCAGCGACACCACCTGCGACAGCACCAGCGGCGGTGGCCAGGCTACGTCCGGTTCCTCCACCAACAGTATTGCCCAGGAAGCCTCCCAAGACGGCCCCGCCAAGAGCGCCAATAATGTTATTCTCTTCGCCAGCCTGTATTTGTACTGGCCGTGTAGAAATAATTGTGCCGTAAGTTACGGTTTGGACCTGTTTGGCATCAGATGCGCTGTAAACGTCTCCAGATAATGTACTGGTATTTGCACAGCCAACCAAAGTGACACTTGCTAAAGTAATCACAAGAAAATGCTTCATCATATAAGGCTCCTGTAATGGCAATGTCGGACTGGCGCTGCCCTTGTACCGACTAAATTATTTACATGTAGATTATGACGTGGACTAAAGCACCATTCCACTTTTTTACCTGATCACCAAGATAAGATAATGCACTTAACTTTATAATAAACCGACTATAAAGTTCACTTTAAAGTCCAATTTTTGTGAAAAGGCATGTCAAACGGTTATTTTTTACAAAAATTGGCGACAACATAGAAAAAATGACAAAAGTCCACTAAGAATGTCGGTGAAATGCTATTTTTATCGGGTACATTTCTCACCGGCCATTACTGTGTGATCCACATGGAAAGTAAAAGGTTAATCAGATGAAGTCAGGCAGATATATTGGCGTGATGTCGGGAACCAGTCTTGATGGTATTGATGTGGTGCTGGCCGCGATTGATGAATACACCGTAGCGCAGCAGGCCAGCTATTGCCATCCGATCCCACCGTCTATCAGGCTGGCTATTCTCAGCATGTGCCAGGGGCAACCGGTGACATTGTCGGCACTTGGGCATTTAGATACCCAGCTCGGTATTCTGTTTGCTGAAGCTGTGTTGGCGTTGTTGAAACAGTCGGGAATCAGCGCTTCGGATATCACCGCTATCGGTTGTCATGGGCAAACAGTATGGCATGAACCCGGTGGTGATGCTCCTTGCACTATGCAGATTGGTGATAACAACCGTATTGTGGCGATGACTGGCATCACCACGGTGGGTGATTTTCGCCGCCGGGATATGGCTTTGGGTGGCCAGGGTGCTCCCTTGGTGCCGGGGTTTCATCATGCGTTGTTATTTCATCCGACTGAGCGGCGTATTGTGTTGAATATCGGTGGGATAGCCAATATTTCCTTGTTGGCGTCAGGGGTACCAGTCAGAGGTTATGATACAGGTCCGGGCAATATGTTGTTGGATGCATGGATTTGGCGTCATTGTACACAGCCTTATGACAGGAACGCTGCATGGGCGTCAACCGGGCTGGTGCATACTGACTTGTTGCGTCATCTGCTGGCTGATCCCTATTTTTCGTTGCCTGCACCGAAAAGCACCGGGCGGGAATACTTCAACCTTGGCTGGCTGGAAAGGCAGCTCGCCGCTTTTCCGCTGATAAAACCAGAAGATGTCCAGGCCACGCTGGTGGAGTTGACGGCGGTAAGCATTGCTGAGCAGGTGCTGTTGAGTGGTGGGTGCGAGCGTTTGTTGGTTTGTGGCGGAGGAGCGAGGAATCCGTTGATCATGTGTCGTCTTTCCGCGTTACTGTCGGGTATTGAAGTTAGCACAACCGATGAGTGTGGTGTCAGTGGTGATGATATGGAAGCCCTGGCGTTTGCCTGGCTGGCATTTCGTACATTATCAGGCCTTCCTGGCAATTTGCCCTCGGTAACCGGCGCCAGCCGGGAAACCATTCTAGGGGGAATTTATCCCGCTATGCACGACTAATCAGACTTCGCTGAGGTTTCTGATATTAACTGGTTGTTAGACTGTTATTGAGTTGCGTGTTGGTCTGGTTGGTAATGCAGTCAGAATGCAGTATGCCAGGAAAAATAACAGGAGAAGACTAATGAAACACTTGCTGACAGGCGGAGCCTTGTTGCTTTTAAGCGGATGTAGTCAATGGATAGGGGAACAGGAGCACACACTACATTATCAGTGTGGCACTATGCCGTTGACGGTAACGATGACTGAGCAACCACGGCAATCCCACGTCACTTTCCTGCTGGATGGTGAACTCCATACCTTGCAACAGACACTATCGGCGTCAGGCGTTCGTTATAGTGATGGGAAATATACGTTCTGGAGCAAGGGAAATCACGCCTTTATCCAGAGGGGGAGCAACATTATTGTTAACGATTGCATTCTGAAATGATCGGGTTTCCGCTCTATGTCAACCGTTGAGATTTTACCCGTACGGGCGCAGAATGATCGCACTTTTTTCTGGCCCGGTTTAGCGATGGCAGGACTCAATGACGACGGAAAATGAAAATTCGCGCAATACGATAACCGCAGTGCCGGTAACAGAAAGCACGACAGATATTGCGGATTTACGCCGTGAATATACTCGCAGTGGCCTTCGGCGCCATGATTTGACGGAAGACCCACTTGACCTGTTTGAACGGTGGCTAAAACAAGCGTGTGAAGCTCGGCTTGCTGACCCTACTGCAATGTGCGTGGCGACAGTAGACGAACAAGGGCAACCTTATCAACGGATTGTGCTACTAAAGCACTATGATGAAAAAGGGATGGTGTTCTACACCAATATGGGGAGCAGAAAAGCCCAGCAACTAATGAACAACTCCCATATCAGTCTGTTATTTCCCTGGCATATGTTGGACCGGCAGGTCATTGTTCTGGGTCGAGCCGAGAAACTGCCGGCACTGGATGTGCTAAAGTACTTCCACAGTCGGCCTAAAGACAGTCAGATTGGTGCCTGGGTATCAAAGCAATCCAGTCGAATTTCTACCCGTGGAATTCTGGAAAGTAAGTTTCTGGAGCTTAAACAAAAATTTCAAAATGGCGAAGTTCCTCTACCCAGCTTCTGGGGCGGATTTCGTGTCAACATTGATAGC
This sequence comes from Prodigiosinella aquatilis, assembly GCA_030388725.1. NCBI lineage: Bacteria > Pseudomonadati > Pseudomonadota > Gammaproteobacteria > Enterobacterales > Pectobacteriaceae > Prodigiosinella > Prodigiosinella aquatilis. Next base: position 2,631,053 of record CP128857.1, on the reverse strand, counting down.
ATGGAGTTCTGGCAAGGCGGAGTTCATCGCCTGCATGATCGTTTTTTCTATCAACGTCAGGAAAATGGTTGGCAAGTAGACCGTTTGGCACCTTAAGTGTGAAATATCCCTATTAACCCACTGGCGCTCCCGTCGGGAGCGCTTTATTCTATGAAGCTTCGTGTTGCTGGCGCTTTAAAGGCAACATAGGCTACAAACTGACGCGTCAGAAACAGATATCGTCTTTTTTCCTCATTTATCCTGGGGATAATTAAACCTGTCATGTTCGATGATAGTCATTCTGCTGAACATGCGACATGATTTTTTTGCATAAAAATGGAGTTATCGATGGCGAGTAGTAACCTGATTAAACAATTGCAAGAGCGAGGCCTGGTAGCTCAGGTAACGGATGAGGACGCGTTAGCAGAGCGACTGGCGCAAGGGCCGATTGCTCTATATTGCGGTTTCGATCCGACGGCTGACAGCTTGCATTTGGGGCATCTGGTTCCTCTGCTGTGTCTGAAACGTTTCCAAATGGCGGGTCATAAACCAGTAGCATTAGTCGGTGGGGCAACGGGGCTGATTGGTGATCCCAGTTTTAAAGCGACCGAACGCAAGTTGAACACGGAAGAAACTGTTGGAGAATGGGTAGATAAAATCCGCCGTCAGGTCGCGCCATTCCTCGATTTTGACTGTGGTGAAAACAGCGCCATTGCCGTTAATAACTATGACTGGTTTGGCAATATGAGCGTGTTGACCTTTCTGCGCGATATAGGTAAGCATTTCTCTGTGAACCAGATGATTAACAAAGAAGCTGTGAAGCAGCGACTGAACCGTGATGATGTCGGCATCTCCTTTACTGAATTCTCTTACAATTTGTTGCAGGGCTATGATTTTGCTGCCTTGAATACCCAATTGAATGTCGAATTACAGATTGGCGGTTCGGACCAATGGGGCAATATCACGTCTGGGATCGATTTAACCCGCCGAATGAATCAGAAGCAGACATTTGGCTTAACTGTCCCGCTGATTACCAAAGCTGACGGTACCAAATTCGGCAAGACTGAAGGGGGGGCCGTCTGGCTGGATGCCAGTAAGACCAGCCCTTATAAGTTTTACCAGTTCTGGATAAATACTGCTGACGCAGATGTTTATCGCTTCCTGAAATTCTTTACTTTCCTGAGCATGGAAGAGATCAATGCCTTGGAAGATGAAGATAAAAACAGTGGTAAAGCCCCACGAGCCCAGTATGTACTGGCCGAAAAGGTGACCCGGATGGTACATGGCGAAGCAGGCCTTGCTGCTGCGCAGCGAATTACCCAGAGTCTATTCTCGGGTTCATTGCAGGATATGACGATAGAGGATTTCGCCCAACTGGCGCAGGATGGGATGCCGACTATTTCGCTGGATCAAGGGGCTGATTTACAGCAAGCGCTGGTCAGTGCTGAACTGGTGCCGTCTCGTGGTCAGGCCCGCACGATGATTTCCTCCAATGCGGTAACCGTGAATGGTGAAAAGATAGCCGATGCTGAATACACCTTCAAGGATACCGATCGTCTGTTTGGCCGTTATACGTTACTGCGTCGGGGTAAAAAACATTACTGCCTGATTTGCTGGCAGGTGTAACGGCGATAATCAAAAAAGGGCTTTCGGTTCCTGATGTTTATCATTTGAAGGCGATATCCGGGACGGCATGGGGATGAGACCCTGGTAAGGGCTTCTCCCTCTGGCCTGAACCCGGTATGGCTTTTTGATTGACCGGCACCTGGGTTTATCGTGTCCTTGTTTATCAAGAGTAATATGTACGAAAAGTGCAGACAGGGATAACAACAGTTTATGAAAAATATATTGTCAATTCAATCACATGTCGTTTTTGGTCATGCAGGGAATAGTGCGGCTGAATTTCCTATGCGTCGAATGGGCGTTAATGTGTGGCCACTGAATACCGTTCAGTTTTCCAATCACACACAATATGGAAAATGGACCGGGTGCGTTATGCCTGCCAGTCATTTGACTGACGTTATTCAAGGCATCAATGATATCGATCGCCTTAAAGATTGTGATGCGGTGTTGAGTGGCTATATTGGTTCGCCAGAGCAGGGCGGACATATTCTGGATATTGTCAGACAGGTAAAAGCGATCAATCCGAATGCCATTTATTTTTGCGACCCGGTAATGGGGACGCCGGAAAAAGGATGCATTGTGGCGCCTGGTGTGACGGATTTCCATTGCAATCAGTCATTGCAGGTCAGTGATGCCATTGCACCAAACCTACCGGAACTGGAATTGCTAAGCGGTCGAGCCGTACAGAGTGTTGATGAAGCCGTGCAGGCTTGCCGTGAATTGTGCCAGCGAGGACCAAAGTTGGTGTTGGTAAAACATCTCAGTCGGGCAGCGTACCGTAATGACAGTTTTGAAATGCTGTTGGTTACGCCGACGGAAGCGTGGCATATCAGTCGTCCACTGGTGGATTTTGGTGAGCGTCAGCCAGTTGGTGTGGGTGATCTTACCAGCGGCTTACTATTGGTCAATCTTCTTAAAGGCGTCGCGCTGGAAAAAGCGTTGGAACATACCACTGCCGCTGTTTATGAGGTGATGCTGATGACTAGAGAAATGGATCAGTATGAACTTCAGTTGGTTGCAGCCCAAGACGGTATCGTGAATCCTCGCCACCATTTCCAGTCGGTACGCCTTAACTGATGGTGTAAGCCTCCGCTCTTGCGGAGGCATTCCCCGTTCTTTACAGCAATAATAATCCTTCAGCTGTTAACGCTTTTTCCACCGATGGGCGTACCTCAATTCTCTCCAGATAAGCCTTCAGTGCAGGGAAATGTGTAAGATCAAATTTAAGTGCCTGTGCCCAACGGGTAATGGTGTACAAATAGGCATCAGCCACACCGAAACGATTACCGACCAGGCAGTCATGCTCGCTTAATACTTCATTGATATAGCGAAAGCGTTGCTCCAGATAGCTGCGTAAAAGATCTTTATATGATTCGGGCGTTCCCGGGCGGAACAACGGCGAGAATGATTTATGCAATTCAGTAGCAATATAATTCAGCCATTCAATGGCGTGATAATGGTGAATAGTATTCGGAGGAGCAATAAGATTATATTGTGGCGCTTTATCCGCCAGATAAAGCGCAATAGCGACTGTCTCGGTTAAAATAGAGCCATCGTCCAGTTCAAGGGCCGGTACCAATCCTTTTCGGTTAATTAGCAAGTAATCTCTATCCTGCTCGGTTTTTTTTGTGCGCAGGTCGACTTTTTCCAATGTGAACCGAGTCTTTGTTTCATGCAGGATGATGTGGGGAAACAAGGAGCAACTTCCCGGTTTGTAATAAAGTTTCATGTGCTATTCCTTTCTTAAGAGTCGAGAGAGTTTTTGTCACAAATTGATAATAATATGTATGATTTTGTTAAAAAATAAGTAAATCATTATTGCTATAAATTACACCCATCTACTGTGCGTTATCTCGCAGATTATTTGATCTGAAAAATCAATAGCACGCTGATTATGCGGTCATGTCTCCTGCCAATTTCGCCTATCTGATACAGAGTAATGACTATTGTTGAAGCTCAAGAACAAAGCTGAAAGAACAGTAAGTATTTTGATAGGTATAGGTGATTTTTATTATCGATCCTGATGTTAACAGAATGTTATTTTTAGTTTGTGTTATCTTTAAAGAAGGCCGTAAAATTCGGGCTGGACAGCGTTCGTCGGAGCAGCAAACGAGATCACCAGCACGAAAAACCTATCCAAATGGAGATGCGGGTTACCATAAATCATGCTTCTTCAGATAGATACTCAGTCACCCGGGAGGAAGTATGTCATCTCAACTTCGTGAAGCTTGTGTCGCTACACTCACCGTCCGAGAACAATCTTATTATTACTATAGTTTGTCTCTGGCTGCTCAGCGGCTGGGTAACCTTGATAGGTTGCCTAAATCGCTCAAAGTTCTGCTGGAAAATCTATTGCGTCATCAAGATGGCGATGCTGTGCAGGATACCGATCTTGAAGCATTGGTTGCGTGGCAAGATACCGGCCACGTTGAGCGTGAGATTGCGTACCGTCCATCCCGTGTATTGATGCAGGATTTTACCGGTGTGCCGGCTGTCGTCGATCTGGCGGCGATGCGGGCAGCAGTGCAACGGCTTGGAGGAGATGTTAATAAGGTCAACCCATTAACCCCAGTGGATTTGGTGATTGATCACTCCGTGACCGTCGATTATTTTGGCGACAATCAGGCTCTGGTGGAAAATACGCGTTTGGAAATGGTGCGTAATTATGAGCGTTATGCCTTTCTACGTTGGGGACAGAAAGCCTTCCACCATTTTAGCGTAGTACCGCCGGGTACCGGGATTTGTCACCAGGTGAATCTGGAATATCTCGCAAAAGTTGTCTGGCATGAAAAGCAAAAGGAAGAATGTGTTGCTTACCCGGATACATTGGTGGGGACGGATTCTCATACCACGATGATCAACGCCCTCGGCGTATTGGGCTGGGGGGTTGGTGGTATTGAAGCTGAAGCGGCGATGCTGGGACAGCCAGTTTCAATGTTGATCCCCGATGTTGTCGGTTTTCAGCTTACCGGTAGACTGCGAGAAGGTATTACGGCAACGGACTTGGTGCTGAATGTCACGCAGATACTGCGTAAACAGGGTGTCGTGGGTAAATTCGTTGAATTTTATGGTGACGGACTTGATCACCTGGCACTGGCTGATCGTGCGACGATTGCCAATATGGCACCGGAATATGGTGCAACCTGCGGCTTTTTCCCGGTCGACGATATTACGCTGGACTATTTGCGGTTGACGAATCGCAGTGACGATCAGATTGCACTGGTGGAAGCTTACTGCAAGCAGCAGGGGTTGTGGCGATATGCTGGTGATGAACCCCGGTTTACCAGCCAATTGACACTGGATATGAATAGTGTAGAAACCAGTCTGGCGGGCCCCAAACGTCCACAGGATCGAGTAGCATTGGTGGATGTTCCCAACGCTTTTCAGGCCACGCTTGAGCTGGATCTTGCAACCGTTCGTCAGCCGGATGACGACACCTCTTTACCGGAAGGGGAAGATTGCCGCCTCAGCCAAGGCGCGGTAGTCATTGCTGCAATTACGTCCTGTACCAATACATCTAACCCCAGCGTCATGATGGCGGCCGGATTGTTGGCCCAGAATGCGGTCAAGCGTGGGTTGAAGACGAAACCCTGGGTTAAAACCTCTCTGGCACCTGGTTCTCGGGTCGTAACGGATTATTTCGCCAAAGCAGGATTGACTGACTCCCTCGACCAGTTGGGTTTTAATCTGGTGGGATATGGGTGTACTACCTGCATTGGTAACTCGGGATTGTTACCCACTGCCATTGAACACGCGATAAAAGAGAAGGATCTGACGGTTGGAGCCGTGCTGTCCGGTAATCGTAACTTTGAAGGTCGCATTCACCCGCTGGTGAAAACCAATTGGCTGGCTTCTCCACCGCTGGTAGTGGCTTATGCGTTGGCTGGCAATATGAACGTGAATTTGACAAGTGACCCGCTGGGTGAGGATGAGCACGGGAAGGCGGTTTATTTACGTGATATCTGGCCATCAGCGAAAGCAGTGGCGAAAGCGGTATTGCAGGTTAATGCGGATATGTTTAGAAAAGAGTATGCGTCGGTGTTCACTGGAACGCAGGAGTGGCAGGATATTCTGGTAGAGGACAAGGCCACTTATGACTGGCCGGTAGATTCCACTTATATTCGTAAGATACCCTTTTTCGATGAGATGTCACCGGAACCTGCACCAGTACAGGATATTAACGGTGCTCGTATTCTGGCGATACTGGGCGACTCCGTCACGACTGACCATATATCCCCAGCAGGCAACATCAAAGAGGATAGCCCGGCCGGCCATTATCTGCGGGAACATGGGGTGGCAACCGAAGCGTTTAATTCTTATGGTTCACGACGTGGTAATCATGAAGTGATGATGCGTGGCACGTTTGCCAACATTCGCATCCGCAATGAGATGGTGCCCGGTAAAGAGGGTGGATACACCCGGCATATACCATCGCAGGATGAAATGACGATTTATGATGCTGCAATGCGTTATCAGGACGAGAATTTACCGCTGGCATTGATCGCCGGTAAAGAATATGGGTCAGGTTCCAGCCGTGACTGGGCAGCGAAAGGCCCTCGTTTGCTCGGCGTGCGAGTTGTGATTGCCGAATCGTTTGAACGTATTCACCGTTCCAATCTGATCGGTATGGGTATTTTACCGTTATCATTTCCGGCAGGTGTAACGCGTAAAACATTACAGCTCACCGGTGATGAGCAAATTGATATTACTGGACTGACTACGCTTCATCCTGGTTGTACCGTAACCGTAAAAATCACCCGACAGGATGGTCAGCAGCAGGTGATTGACACGCTGTGCCGTATTGATACACGCAACGAACTGATTTATTTCCAGAACGACGGTATCTTGCACTATGTCATTCGTGGAATGTTGTAATTATCCGTTGGCGGAGATCGAGTTCTGTACCAGCGTGGTCATATTGTTAATGCGTTCGCTGGATATTTACACTGTTACCTATTGGTTTTTCTGCCCCAGATGATGGATTTATCGTCTGGGGAAATTTTGACAGGTGTTATTTTATATCCAGTAGATGGCCCATCTTGGCGGCTTTGGTGGCTAGGTAGCGTTCATTTTTCGGGTTACGACCGACGATCAACGGAACGCGTTCCACGATATTAATACCTGCTTCGCTTAAGATTTTGACCTTTTGTGGATTATTGGTCAGCAGGCGTACGGCACCGACATGCAATAACTTGAACATATCTGCACAGAGGGTGAAATCACGTTCGTCGGCGGCAAAACCCAACTGATGATTAGCTTCAACAGTATCCGCTCCTTTGTCTTGTAACGCATAGGCCCGAATCTTGTTTAGTAAACCGATATTACGACCTTCCTGACGATGGTAAAGCAGTATTCCGCGGCCTTCTTCAGCAATATGGTTAAGTGCTGCTTCTAACTGAAAACCACAATCACAGCGCAGACTGAATAGTGCATCTCCTGTCAGACATTCTGAATGCACTCTGGCTAAAACCGGCTCCGGACCGGAAATATCACCGTATACCAAGGCCAGATGATCCTGACCGGTCGCTATTTCTTCAAAACCGACCATCAGAAAATCACCCCAAGGTGTAGGCAATTTGGCTTCTGCCACCCGCTTTAGCTGCATGTTAATCTCCAAAAACAAAAAATACTGATGCGCATCCTACCGTTGGATGGGAACCTTAATCAGCCCAAGATCTGACTCGAATCAGATCGATGTATGTGGTTGTCGGTGCTTGATCGATGACGAAATGGCTAACGTTGTAGCAGTGTCGTTGATAGAACCGGGAGGTATTTTACGCCATAGTGGCTGCTTATGTCCTGTTTTCTGGTAAAATTGTGAAAAATATGTTGCTTTATATCCCGCTGAAAAATAGGGAGAAATGATGTACGAACTCGCCAGACGAACTGTGCTGGGTGTAATAGTATTGCTGTTGATGCCGCTAATTATCTGGGTAACTGGCTGGCAATGGAGACCTGACGTCTCTGGCTGGTGGCTACTGGTATTATTTTGGATAACGGAAACGGTCTCTTCACCGTGGGGGGTATTAACCTGCGTGGGGTTGAGTCTTTGGTTTTCGTGGTGTCTACGTTTTCGATGGGCACCGGCATTGGCGTTGATAGCCATTATGGCTATGGCCATTCTGCTGGGACAGGGCGTGAAATCTGTCATTAAAAACTGGGTCCAGGAACCGCGCCCTTTTGTTGTTTGGCTGGAAAAAAAACATCAGGTTGACAGTCACTATTTCTATTCCTTACCCGGTAATACCCGCGCTGGATTGGCAAAGGAGCCACTCAATGCCGAACCACCACCACTGTGGCTGAGCCATTACTGGCAGGGTGAACACGGGTTTGCTTTTCCTTCCGGACATACGCTGTTTGCGGCCACCTGGGCATTGATGGGGGTCGGGTTGTTATGGCCGCGCCGTCATTATGTAACGGTAACGCTATTGATGATATGGGCCATCGGGGTGATGGGCAGTCGATTGGCACTGGGGATGCATTGGCCACAGGATCTGATAATGGCAACGGTGATCAGTGGAATATTGGCGATGGTCGCGACATGGTTGAGTCAGCACTGTAATCGTTTGTCAGTCGTACCGTCCAAGAACACAGGAAACGGGTAAGGCAAGTATTTGCGGATCGCTCGGATTAACGTCTTTCTCTCTTACGACGAAAATTGATTCAGGATAACGCGCTTAATGAAATAAGCGCGTTATCCTTTATGATGTTGTGGTGATTTTCATATCGGAAACCATTAAAGCGTCAGTGTTGTGTCTTTAAACCTGTGATAAGTAAAATGTGGGAATCAGCCAGCAAATAGGGTTTTCCCTCGGTGTATATCTCTGTTTCTGCAGCAGTTGGACTGATATCTGAACGCCAGTTGTATCTCTTATCTCAACCAGACAACATTTCCCACCGCGGAGCGGAAATGCTAATTTAGTGGGGTTTATCTCCGAAATTTGGCATAATTCATGCGGTTAACGCTATATCACAGGAACAAAACGTGAAATACATGCTAATTTTTCTCCTCGTGCTGGCGATATTCATTATTTCTGTCACACTGGGCGCGCATAACGATCAGGTTATTACCTTTAATTATCTGGTTGCACAGGGCGAATATCAGCTTTCAACGTTGTTGGCGACACTGTTTGCGGTCGGGTTCATTTTGGGATGGGTGATCTGCGGTCTGTTTTATCTGCGGGTACGCATTGCGCTAGGGCGTGAACAACGTAAAGTCAAACGCCTTGAGCAGCAATTACCCATCACTGATGAAGTTAACGTGACACCGCCTGAGCAAACAACGACCCACTAAGGAATCACTCCCTATGTTAGAACTGCTGTTTCTGTTGCTGCCAGTTGCCGCCGCGTATGGCTGGTATATGGGCCGCAGAAGCGCACAGCAGGATAAACAGGATGAAGCTAACCGTCTGTCGCGGGATTATGTGACAGGCGTCAACTTTCTGTTATCCAATCAGCAGGATAAAGCGGTTGAGCTATTCCTTGATATGCTTAAGGACGATACCAATACCTTTGAAGCTCACCTTACACTGGGAAATCTGTTTCGCTCACGTGGTGAGGTTGACCGCGCCATCCGCATCCACCAGGCACTGACGGAAAGTACCGCGTTGACGTTTGAACAACGTTTGCTGGCTGTACAGCAACTGGGGCGTGATTATATGACGGCAGGGCTGTATGACCGTGCCGAAAAAATATTCAAACAATTGGTGGATGAAGAAGATTTCCGCCTCAGTGCGTTACAGCAATTACTGCAGATTTATCAGGCGACCAGTGACTGGCAGACCGCTATTGATACGGCGGAAAAACTGGTCAAATTGGGCACCGACCGATTGCGAGTAGAGATCGCCCACTTTTACTGTGAACTGGCACTGCAATTCATGGGTAATGATGATTTGAACAAAGCTATGGCGTTGTTGAAGAAAGCCATAGCATCGGATAATCAGTGTGCTCGCGCTTCTATCATGATAGGGCGTATTTATATGGCCCAGCAGCAGTTTTCCCCAGCGATAGCGGCGTTGCAACAAGTGTTGGAGCAGGATAGGGATTTTGTCAGTGAAACGTTGCCGATGCTGGAGGAGTGCTATCAGCATTTACATCAACCTCAGGATTGGTCTGCGTTTTTGAAACGGTGCGTGGAGGAAAACACTGGCGCCACCGCAGAACTGATGCTGGCGGATATTATTGAACGAGAAGACGGTACCGAAGTCGCTCAGATCTATATCAACCGCCAGATTCAGCGACACCCTACCATGCGAGGATTTCACCGGCTGATGGACTTTCATTTGCGAGAGGCAGAGGACGGAAGAGCCAAAGAGAGCCTGGTTGTATTGCGTAAGATGGTCGGTGAGCAAGTCCAGACAAAACCCCGCTATAGTTGTAACAAATGTGGATTTACATCACAGTCACTATATTGGCATTGTCCTTCCTGTCGGACGTGGGCCAGTATCAAGCCCATTCGCGGCCTTGATGGTGAATAGCCGTGGCAAATGTTTATTTATCTGATTTTAGTTACAACATACCAATAGTGCATTTACTCTTCTGGTGCTGACCATCAGGCAATAGACTGGTAATGCTTTCCAGGCGGCTGGGATTTGCTGGTCTGGACATGTAGAATGCGCGGCGGGAAAGTAGGGCTTTACTTATCAGCATGTGTAATTGAGGGAAATACTCGTGAATGTCGAAACTGTAGGGCAGAAAAAAGCATCAACCACATCACCGATTATCGTTGCGCTCGATTACGCCGATCAGCGTGCTGCCTATGATTTTGTTGATCACATCGATCCGCAAGATTGCCGCCTGAAGGTAGGCAAAGAGATGTTTACACTGTTTGGTCCACAGTTGGTCAAGGATTTGCAGCAGCGTGGTTTTGATGTTTTTCTTGACCTGAAATTTCACGATATTCCTAATACCACAGCGCGAGCCGTGGCTGCAGCTGCCGAATTGGGCGTGTGGATGGTGAACGTTCACGCCAGCGGTGGTGCTCGCATGATGGTGGCGGCTAAAGAGGCGTTGCATCCATTTGGTAGTGAGGCACCTCGGTTAATTGCCGTGACGGTACTAACCAGTATGGACACAGATGATTTACGTGGCCTTGGTATTATATTGTCGCCGGCAGAGCAAGCTGAACGACTGGCCATGCTGACTCAACAGTGTGGATTAGATGGTGTAGTGTGTTCTGCGCATGAAGCTGAGCATTTGAAACAGGTATGTGGCGCCGGATTTACGCTGGTGACGCCGGGTATCCGTCCGGCTGGTAGTCAGGCGGGCGATCAGCGGCGGATTATGACACCGGAACAGGCGTTGCAGGCTGGTGTCGATTATATGGTTATTGGACGCCCCATTACTCAGTCAGCGGATCCGGCTCAGGCATTGAAAGATATCCTGTTGTCGCTGCAAGGGAGATAATGATGAATGATGATAACAGCCGTCTGGTGTATACAACGGAAAACGGTCGCATTAAACCGGAAGACGCGCCAGTGTCACGCCCTCAGGGCGATGGTATTGTTCGTATTCAGCGCCAGACCAGTGGACGTAAAGGTAAAGGTGTCTGTGTTATCACTGGTGTCGAACTTGATGCCGCCGCACTGGAAAAACTGGCTGGCGAGCTGAAGAAACGATGTGGTTGTGGTGGTTCGGTGAAAGATGGCGCAATTGAGGTTCAGGGCGATAAACGTGATCTGTTGAAACAGTTGCTAGAAGCTAAAGGGATGAAGGTAAAATTGGCAGGAGGCTAATGGTGACCGGAACAAACTATCGATGAAGCCATGATAGTGCAGGCTCGGAAAATCGAGCCTGCACAGGGAATCACTTAGTGACTTGATGACCGACAATACCTCCTACGGCTGCGCCACCTACTGTTCCCAATACACTACCGTGGGTCAGAACTGAACCGCCGATCGCACCAGCGCCAGCGCCAATAGCTGTATTTCGATCTCGTTTGGACATATTGGAACAACCGCTCAACCCGATGGTTAGTGCTATTGCCATGGCGGCTATGACTAAACGTTGGTTCACTCTCATGATTTTCTCCCGTTGGATCCGCTTTGCGTTTTAAACAAGATTATTGCTGGCCTGAAATGAGGAAAATATTGTTATTCGTGCTTTTCCTAAAATAAAATATAAATTTTTCGCCTTATATCACCCAGGCGTCAGTATAATCATCGATATTAGCAGCAACAGGTAAAAACTCTTAATTCTGTTCATAGTACAGTCCTCATTGCTGTTGTTGTCAACGCGCGATCTGCCAGACTTGCCAGTCTGGTTATACTTCTGCTGGTGCAGCAGAACGCTGACAGATCTTTAGCTATTTAGCCCATACCGGGAGTGACGTGTCACCGAGAGAATAGAATGAAATGGCTAAAGGGAGTGGATAATGTTAGATGAAATTAAAAATCAGGTACTTGAAGCTAATTTGGCCTTACCTCGGCATCATTTGGTGACATTTACCTGGGGTAATGTCAGTGCGGTAGATCGTCAGCAAGGATTAATGGTGATTAAGCCTTCAGGCGTAGAATACGATGTGATGACAGTAAACGATATGGTGGTCGTAGAGCTAGAGACAGGGCGTATAGTTGAAGGCTCAAAAAAACCATCATCAGATACCGATACTCACCGGGTGCTTTATCTGGCCTTTGATTCGATCGGTGGAATTGTCCATACACATTCTCGCCATGCCACTATTTGGGCCCAGTCAGGACACGATCTACCGGCATGGGGAACCACGCATGCCGATTACTTCTATGGCGCCATTCCCTGTACCCGATTAATGACCGATGACGAGATTAACGGCCACTATGAGCGGGAAACCGGCCAGGTTATCGTTGAAACCTTTCACCAGCGACATCTTTCTCCCACCGATATTCCTGCTGTGTTGGTGAATTCGCACGGTCCTTTTGCCTGGGGAAGTGATGCTCATAATGCGGTGCATAATGCCGTTGTTCTGGAGGAAATTGCCTATATGGGGATATTTTCACGTCAGCTGACGCCGACTCTGGAACCGATGCAGCAAACCTTGCTGGATAAACACTACCTGCGTAAGCACGGTAAGAACGCTTACTACGGGCAATAATGTATTTTGCCTGATTTCACGAATTTACTTCACTGGAGACGTGGATATTCAAGCAATAATCAAGTGTTATAACGGATTGCTCAGAAGTTAAACAAGAAAGAACGAGTCTGGCGGTCATTGCCGGACTCGTTTTGCGTTATGGCAGTATATTTCCGGCGGCACGATAGATTTCGTACCACTCTTCACGTGTTAAGCGCAGTTCCGACGCCAGGGTAATATCTTGCAGGCGCTGAGGGTCCATGCTGCCCACAATCACCTGCATGTTGGCCGGATGGCGCAGGATCCAGGCCACGGCGACAGCGGTATTTTTCACACCATATTGCTCAGCAATGCGATCAATGGTGGCATTGAGCTGCGGGAATTTTTCATTGTCCAGAAATACGCCAGTAAAAAATCCATACTGAAAAGGTGACCAGGCTTGAATGGTCATATCATGAAGTCGGCTGTACTCCAGCACGGCACCATCATGATTCACGGATGCCGGGTTGGTCATATTGACATTGAGACCAGCATCAATCATCGGCGTATGCATGATGCTGAGTTGCAGCTGGTTGGCAATCAGTGGTTGGTGTACCGATTTTTTCAGTAGTTCAATTTGTAATGGATGCTGGTTGCTGACGCCGAAATAGCGCACTTTGCCAGTGGTTTCCAGTTCATCGAAAGCAGCAGCTACTTCATCCGGCTCGAATAACGTATCGGGGCGATGTAGTAACAGGGTATCCAGATAATCAGTGTGCAGCCGACGCAAGCTGGCGTCTACCGAAGCGACAATATGTGCTTTGGAAAAATCGAAATAGCCTTTACGAATCCCGCACTTGCTTTGGATAAATAGTGCGTCGCGTGGTATGGCTGATTTCTGCATGGCGGCGGCAAAAATTTCCTCGGATTTTCCAGCGCCATAGATGTCGGCGTGATCAAATAAATCGATCCCAATATCCCGTGCGGTGTTGAGGATAGTAACTGCCTCATCGACACTTTTACTGGCCAGGCGCATACAGCCCAACGAAATGTTGGCAGTCAGTAACGTTGAATTCCCGATAGCAATTTTTTTCATTGGTGCTCCAGTGATAAATCCAGAGAGAATTGTGCCATCAGGAGGACCCTGATGGCGCGATGAGATTAAGCTGCCGGTTTGGCGATAATGTTACGAGTATCCAAACGAACTTCAGCAATGGTCACTTCCAGTGTATCACTTTGGCGATATACCGTTTCACCTTTCACCGTCACGGTACCGGTTTCCTGGCTGCATACCAGTTCATCACGTACCGCATGAATAAATGATGCGGGAATAAATGCCGAGGCACCGTTATCCAATAAACGAACACGCAGACCACCGCGAGTTACGTCCATAATTTCTGCCAGAAAACGCACGTCAGTGCCTGCTTTTTCTTTTAAGAAACGGGCATACAGCCAGTCACTGACATCACGTTCAGCCATACGATTCAAACGACGGCGTTCTGACAACTTCACAGTAACGTCATCCTGTGGTTTTTCTGTCGGCTGACCACTAATAATTGCTTTCAGCAGGCGATGATTCACCATATCTCCGTACTTACGGATTGGCGAAGTCCAGGTGGCATAAGCTTCCAGACCAAGGCCAAAATGTGGCCCAGGCGTAGTGCTGACTTCCGCAAATGACTGAAAACGACGGATACGACTGTCAAGGAATTGTGTTGGCTGAGTATCCAGTTCACGGCGCAACGTACAAAAACCCTCCAATGTCAGCAGATGTTGCGCATCGGCATGAATACCATTATTCCCCAGCACGGTGACCGCTTGTTCCACCTTGGACGGATCAAAGCCGTTATGTACGTTGTAAATACCAAAACCAAGCTTGTCACGTAGAACCTGCGCCGCACAAACGTTAGCGGCAATCATCGCTTCTTCCACAATACGGTTGGCAATACGACGGTGTTCTACCACGATATCCAGCACTTCACCTTTGTCTCCCAACAAGAAGCGGTAGTCTGGGTGATCTTTGAATACCAGAGCATGTGTCGTGCGCCAGTGACTGCGGGCCAGGCATACGCGCTGTAGCAGACGGAGCTGATGGGCAATTGTCTCGCTGGCAGGTTGCCAGTCACCTTGTTGTTCCAGCCAATCAGAAACACTGTCGTAGGCCAGCTTGGCTTTGGACTCAATCCAGGCTGCGAAGAAGTGCATATCATCCAGCGTTCCATCGGCGGCGATAGTCATGCGGCATGCCAGTACCGGACGACGTTCTCCCGGCCGTAGTGAACAGATATCATCCGATAAATGGCGCGGGAGCATTGGGATATTGAAACCGGGCAAATAATTGGTAAACGCGCGATGACGCGCAATTGCATCCAGTTCACTGCCAGCAGGGACATAGGCGGTAGGGTCGGCAATAGCTACCGTCAGTTGCAGTGAACCATCATCGTTATCCTGTACGAACAAGGCATCGTCCATATCTTCCGTACTGGCACTGTCGATAGTGACAAAATCCAGCGCGGTTAAGTCTTCTCGCTGCAAATCCCCATCATCCAGTGCGGCAGTATCGGCCTCGGGCGCAGTACGCTCCAGATCGTGACGTGACAATGTCACCCACCATGGAACCAGAGGATCCTCACTGTTAGTAATGTACTGCGTTAGTTCAGCGTGGAAGTTGCGATCACCTTTCAGCGGGTGCCGGCGCATTTCCGCTACAGCCCAGTCACCCTCTTGAAAGTCATGCGTCAACGCGTGTGCGGTGTGGCAAGAGATGGATTCTTTCAGTAAAGGATGATCAGGAATAATAGCCAGACGATCGTCTTTCTTCTGAACACGCCCGACAAAACGGGTCAGGAACGGCTCAACTAACGATTCCGGTTCGACGCTTTCTCGCTCTTTTTCCGTATGCACTGTGGCGACAATACGGTCACCGTGCATGACTTTCTTCATTTGCGGTGGCGGAATGAAGTAACTCTTTTGAGCGTCGGCTTCAAGAAAGCCGAATCCCTTATCGGTAGCTTTAACGACGCCTTCTACCCGTGGCGTTTGGGAATGGAGTTGCTGTTTAAGCTGAGCAAGCAGCGGATTATCTTGAAACATAGCGTCCAGGAATGCGGTTATAAGTGGCTTTAGCGGCGAATAGTTTTACGCGAATCAGTCGCTGGCGGCAAGCGCTGATCAGGTAATGCAGGGAATATCCGGCTCGGGCCTTGTGCAATCTGAGTATCTCCCATTCGAGTGCAGTTAGGCAATCCGGGATTCAGGCTGTTCCGCGCTGGGCGTAATCCGTACTGGAATTGACTTGGATGTCGGCGTAAAGGTTTCGTCACCATAGCTGGAAAGCGGCACCAGCGGATTGGTTTCTGGATAGTAAGCCGCCAGGTTGCCGGGGGGAATATTATAACCCACTAGCCGGAATCCAGTTACTTTGCGTAAGATACCATCATGCCATAAGGTTTCAATATCCACCTGATCACCCTCCTCCAGCCCCAATCCGGCAATATCTTCCGGGTGCATAAATAGCACTTCGCGTTGGCCGTATACTCCGCGGTAGCGATCATCCAGTCCGTAGATAGTGGTGTTGTATTGATCATGCGAACGAAGTGTTTGCAACGTGAACGGTGTGGAGCCATCGCCTTTGGGAACCACACTGACTGGTAGCGGGGCACTGCTGAAGCGGGCTTTACCGGTTGGCGTGTGAAAATGGTATTCAGCTGCCGCATTGCCCAGCCAAAATCCCCCGGGCTCGGCACAACGTTGATTGAAGTCGTTGAATCCTGGTAACGTGGCAGCGATATGATCGCGTATTAGACTATAGTCTGCCGCCAGCGCCAGCCAATCAACGTGATCGTTGCCTAATGTCGCTTGGGCAATACCGGCGACGATAGCGATTTCGGAACGTTGCTCCGGCGACAGTGGCTGGCCGACGCCTTCGGAAGCGTGCACCATACTGAAAGAGTCTTCCACCGTGATGAATTGTGATCCGCTGGCCTGTATGTCCTGATCGGTACGACCGAGCGTGGGTAGAATTAATGTATCTTCTTGCGCGGTGACCAGATGGCTGCGGTTAAGTTTGGTACTGATATGAACAGTGAGATGACAGCGGCTGATGGCGTCAGCTGTACGTTCGGTATCTGGTGCTGCGGCGGCCAGATTGCCTCCCAGGGTGATTAGCACTTTGACTTCATCACGTAGCATGGCCTCGATGGCTTGTACCGTATTGTGGCCGTGACCACGCGGCGGGGTGAAGTGAAAATGATCGGACAGACTATCGAGCAAAGCAGTGGACGGTTTCTCGTCAATACCCATTGTGCGATTGCCTTGTACGTTGCTATGACCACGCACTGGACATAGCCCCGCGCCCGGTTTTCCCAATTGCCCAAACAGTAGTTGCAGATTAACGATTTCCCGAACTGTCGCCACTGAATGTTTATGCTGAGTAATACCCATTGCCCAGGTACAAATCACCCGTTTTGATCGCTGATAAATAGCGGCAACATAGCGGATCTGTGTTTCACTCAGTCCTGATTGCTGTTCGATTTGTGGCCAGCTGGTGGCATCCACCATCGTCAACCAAGCGTCGATCCCGTCGGTGTGCTGGTCGATAAATACCTGATCAAACAATCCTGTTTCACCGATGGTCAGACGTTGTCGATGTGTTTCCAGCAACGCCTTCGCCATGCCACGCACCGCAGCCATGTCGCCGCCAAGATTGGGTTGCAGATAGGTTTCGCTGATGGTGCCAGACAACGGTGTTAGCAATTCCAGCGGATTTTGTGGATTGGCGAAGCGTTCCAGACCGCGTTCACGCAAAGTGTTGAACGCCACAATATGGGCACCGCGGTCGGCGGCATGCCGCAGACTGTGCAACATCCGTGGATGGTTGGTGCCGGGGTTTTGCCCGAACACAAAAATGGCATCGGCGAGTTCAAAGTCCTGCAAGCGGACAGTACCTTTACCTACGCCAATACTCTGTTTTAGCCCGGTGCCACTGGCTTCATGGCACATGTTGGAACAGTCCGGAAAATTGTTGGTGCCCACCATGCGGCCGAATAATTGATAGAGGAACGAAGCTTCATTGCTGGCACGACCTGACGTATACAATTCTAGTTGATCTGGATGCGCCAGCTCATGGATGTGGCGGGAAATAATGGCAAACGCATCGTCCCAACTGATCGGTACATAGTGATCATGCTGACGGTCATAACGCATCGGATGTGTCAGTCGTCCCTGATACTCGAGAAAATAGTCACTCTGGCGGCGTAGAGCACTGACGCTGTGGGCGACAAAAAAATCTGGGCCAACAGTTTTGCGAGTGGCTTCCCAACTAACGGCTTTGGCCCCATTTTCGCAAAAGCTAAACGTACTGCTGTTATCGTCACCCCAGGCGCAGCCAGGGCAGTCAAATCCTTTGCTTTTATTGACTCGCATCAAATGGCGGATATTTTTCAGCGCTTGCTTGCTATCCAGTACAAAACGGGTAGTGGCTTCTAGAGAGCCCCAGCCACCCGCAGCAGCGTGGTATGGCTTGATAGATGATTTAAATTTCATGATTTACTATGCAGGTGATGATGTTTCGGATATGTAGCGTTTTCTTTAATGCTTTGTTCGCTAACTGAGAAGTTTAGGTGCTGCACAAGATGCTGTCTAATCGAAGGGGATAATAGCGGGATAGATAAAGCTTATCATCGCCGAAGGACGCCATGTGACGTGATATAGTAGTTTTTCCATGCGGAAAAGAGCAATGCTATGGATATCAAGCAACTGATTTATCTGTGTAATTTGGAAAAAGAACGTCATTTTGGCCGTGCTGCCGAAGCCAGTTTTGTCAGTCAGCCGACACTGTCGATGCGATTGAAAAATCTGGAGCAGGAACTGGGGCTGGCGCTTATCAACCGAGGTAATAATTTTGAAGGTTTTACCGCAGAAGGTGAACGGGTATTGGCCTGGGCTCGGGAGATGGTGTCAGTGTATCAGGGACTCAAGTTGGAAGTAGGATCACTGAAACGTGGGACTAGCGGTCTGTTGCGTATCGGAGTGGTACCGCAATGCAGCCTGGCGTTGCCTGAATTGTTAGCTGCCGTCAGTGCCGATTACCCACATATGGATTATCAGGTTTCGTTGTTCAGTGCTGACCCATTGCTGGAAGCGCTTAATGCACATGCTGTGGATGTCGGTATCGGCTTTTTTGAGCCGACTGTATTGCGAGAGCTAAATTTTCAAACCGCCTCTTTGACCGAGCAGCGAGTAGCAATGTTGTATCATCCACAGCATTTTCCACAGCTTGTAAGTGACAGTGTAATGGCATTGACGGAGATTGCCGAATTGCCGCTTTGCCTGGCAGAGCCCAGCCGCTATTTTCGACGTTATCTGGATAACCAATTCCGCGAAGCCGGTATTGCGCCGCGGGTACGAATGGAGAGTTCATCTGTGCTGCAACTGATCCAGGGTGTGTTTGTCGGGCTGGGTTGTGGCATTGTGCCTGCCGGTAGTTTGATCCCGGCGATGATGTCAGAACTGATGTGGCGTGAATTGGCGCTGCCGCCGATGCCACGTCACGGAGCGGTAGTGATGGCTGCAAGCGGGCGGGCGACAATGCTGGCTCAGCATTTCTTTGATGTGGCGCGAGATTGGTTGTTGAACAGAGATCGGTAAATGGAATGGAAAGCAGAGAGAGGATATCAAGGTCAAACTGATCAGTGGGTTTGATGACAAAGTCTATATAGCGGCGATAATGAGAAGATCGGAAAGGCGCTGCAAGTACCTCCCTGTAAGCTCAAGCCGCGCTATTCCCTGGCGCGGATGCTTTACTCTTCTTCCTTATTATCACCGTTTTGACGCTATACATAGGTTTGCCAACGGTCTGAAGTGAGCCTTGCGGCTCACTTATTACCAGATTAATTATCCAGTTCCAGCTCATTCATGGAAGCGATATTGAAACCGCCATCAACGTGTAGTATTTCACCGGAGATACCGGCCGCCAGGTCAGAACACATGAAAGCAGCCGCGTTGCCTACATCTTCAATGGTGACTACACGGCGAATAGGCGTAACGGCTTCGCAGTGTGACAGCATTTTTTTGAAGTTTTTGATGCCGGAAGCAGCCAGTGTGCGAATCGGGCCAGCGGAAATAGCATTGACGCGCACGCCTTGTGCACCCATAGCATTCGCCATATAGCGGACGTTGGCTTCCAGGGAAGCTTTGGCCAGCCCCATCACGTTATAGTTCGGGATGGCGCGTTCTGCACCCAGATAGGAAAGTGTAATCAGTGCAGCGTGCGGGTTCAGCATGCTGCGGCAGGCTTTCGCCATGGCAACAAAACTGTAGGAACTGATGTCATGCGCGATAGAGAAACCTTCGCGAGTAACGGCGTTAACATAGTCTCCGTCCAGTTGGTCGCCTGGGGCATAACCAATAGAATGAACGAAACCGTCGAAATTTGGCCATACTTTTGCCAGTTCAACGAACAGTGCTTCAATGCTGGCATCTTCCGCAACATCACATGGCAGAATGATGCTGGAACCCAGTTCTTGGGCAAACTCTTCTACACGAGATTTCAGCCTGTCGTTCTGATAAGTGAACGCCAGTTCTGCTCCTTCTCGGTGCATCGCCTGTGCGATACCGAATGCAATGGAGCGGTTACTGGCAACACCAGTTACCAGAATGCGCTTGCCGTTAAGAAAACCCATAGCAGTATCCTTGTGATCATTGTTGCTGCGGTCATCACCAATAAAAATAGTTAGTTATTGATGGTCGCGGTGAATAAACCGGATGATTCTATCATGTATGACACACAGAGGGGTACTCCGAGCAGTCAATGCGGTTGGTCACCTGCGGAGAGTATTTCTCTGTTGGTTATCGCGTCGATTGAATCAAAAGTTTCCGTTGTCGCGTCGCCAGGCATCAGCACTCAGTGCCTCACCAAAATGGCTGGCTATCAGCCGTTTGGTCAAATCATGCAGTGGGGCTGCCAATACGTCGGCGGTACTGCCGCGTTCGACCACTTCTCCGTCGTGCATTACCAGCATTTGGTCACTGATATGTTTCATCATGCCCAGATGCTGGGTAACATAAATATAGGACAGTCCGTGTTTTTCCTGAAGCTCCAGCATCAGATTGATAATCTGTGATCGCATGGACATATCCAGAGAGGCCAATGCTTCATCGGCCACAATCACCTTGGGCTGCAAAATCAACGCCCGAGCCAGTCCGACGCGCTGTTTCTGCCCCGGAGCTAACGCGTGCGGATAGTAGTAGGCATGGTCTGGCCGTAGCCCGACTTGCCGTAACGCCACATTGATGGCTTTTTCCCGATCTTCAGCACTCAAACTGGTGTTCAGACGTAAGGGGAGATCCAGCAATTGGCCAATACGCTGGCGTGGATTCAGTGCATTGGCAGCATCCTGAAAAATCATGCGAATACGTTGGCTGCGGTAGCGATAATCACCATAATGAAGTTGATGATCGTCGATCAGCAGTTGTCCGGACGTGGGGGCTATCACCCCTGCCAACATTTTTGCCAGCGTCGACTTACCTGAGCCATTTTCACCGATGATGGCCAATGTTTGCCGCTCTTTCAGCGTAAAGCTCACCGATTTCACTGCTTCTATGTGATGGCGTTGGAACAAGCCAGTACGATAGCGAAATGTTTTGGTCAGGTTTCTGGCTTCCAGCAGTGTTTCTACCATCAGGATTCCTCCATGTTGAGCGGAAAGTGGCAGGCATACAGATGGTTTTTCATTGACACCAACGGTGGGGTTGTCATGCATTGCTTCTGGGAATAAGGGCAGCGAGGGCCGAGTCGACAGCCCACAGGTAAATGTTCCAGCGATGGTATAGCCCCTGGTAGTGCATTTAACCGGCTCTTGTGTGGCAGAGAGCGGCCAAAATCAGGCATGGCGCGAATCAGTGCCTGGGTATACGGATGATGTGGTGTTGTAATCAAGTCTTCACCGGTGGCGCTTTCTACTGTTTGGCCGCAATACAGCACATTAATGCGATCTGCCCATTTGCTCATGGTTTGCAGATCATGGCTGATAAGCAGAATCGTCGTATTGTTATTTTTATTTAGCCGGGACAGTAAACGGAAAATCTGTGCCTGAGTGGTGGCTTCCATCGCATTGGTAGGTTCATCAGCGATTAACAAACGAGGCTGGTTAGCCAGTGCAATAGCGATCATTACTTTCTGGCACTCTCCATCCGTTAGCTCATAAGGATAGCTGCGCATAATGTCTTTATGGTCTTTGAAACCGACCCGATGAAGCAATTCTATGGCGCGACGTTTGCGCCAGTTAATGCGTTGCCACCAGCGGCCTTTGTAAGTCCACCCGGGGATGACCTGCATTAGTTGGCGGCCAATACTGGCGGAAGGATCGAGACAGGATTGTGGCTCCTGAAAGATCATGGAAACGTTGTGTCCGACCAGTTTGCGCCGCTGCCGCGTGGATAACTGTAACAGGTCGATATCGTCAAAACGAAAACGGTCGGCGCTGATGCGCCAGTTATCTTTGCTGATGCCGCAAATTGCTTTGGCGATCAGGCTTTTTCCTGAGCCGGATTCTCCTACCAACCCACGCACTTCGCCTTCGGTCAGGCTAATGCTCACTCGGTCTACTGCTTTGACCGGGCCTTCGGCGGTGAGTAATTCAATGGTCAGATTACGAATATCCAGTAATGGCATAACCTTTCTTCACCCTTACTCAGTTTGAGTCATCAGAGCACGGCGTACACCGTCGCCCAACAGATTGACAATCAGTACGCTGAAGGTAATCGCGGTCCCGGGCAGCATGACTGTCCAGGGAGCAACATAGACTAGTTCTAGCGAGTTCCCCAGCAAGGTACCCCATTCTGTCGTAGGGAGTTGGGCTCCCAGATTCAGGAAACCTAGGGCGGCAATATCCAGAATGGAGACAGAGAGGGCACGGGTAAACTCTGTTACCAGCAGCGCCAGAATATTGGGCAGTATCGCATACCAGATGATGTAAATTATTGAGGCACCATCCAAACGGGCGGCCATAATATACTCTTTTTCCAGTTCTTCATGCACAGCCGTGTATATGGTGCGCACCATTCGCGGCAGCAGTGCCAGGCCTATCGCCAGCATGGCGTGTCCCAATTGTGGACCGATGAAAGCGATCACAACAATGGCCAGCAACAGGGAAGGGATAGAGAGCAGGGCATCGAGAATATGGTTCAGTACGGCGGAGCGTAACCCGTGGGTAACGCCTGCCAATACGCCTATCAGTACGCCACACAGTGCAGCGGTAACGGTAACCACCAATGCGGAACCAAAGGTTGGTGCGGTACCACTCATCAAACGGCTCAACAGGTCGCGCCCCAGATCGTCGGTGCCGAGGAAAAAGGAAACTTCACCATAACGTGACCAGGAAGGGGGCAGTAGCTGGTAGCCCAAAAATTGCTGATCGACGGCATAAGGTGCCAGTGCGCTGCCGAATAAGCATAAGGCGATCAAAAACAGGAAGCCATAAAGGCCCAACATGCCCAAGATATCCTGATAAAACGCTTGCCAGGTATCACGCCAACGGCTGGGTAGATTCTTTTCACTATAGACATTATCGAAGGGCATACCATTCCTTATGTTTCAACGGGTTTGCCATTGCACCCCAGATGTCAGATAACACATTAATAGAAATGACCACCGTGCCGATGACCATTACGCCCGCCGAGATTGCCGAGTAATCCTGTTGGCGGATAGCGTTCACCAGCCAGCGGCCCAGTCCTGGCCAGCTGAATACTACTTCAGTGATCATCGCCAGCGTTAACATGGTGGAAAACTGTAATCCCAGTTTGGGAATAATAGGTGGAAGGGCGTTATGCAGTAGGTGACGGCGGATTACGGTTGAGCGTGACAGCCCGCGGGTTAAGGCGGCTTTGATGTAGTTCTTGCTGCCAATCTCGGCCGTACTGAGGCGCAATAGTCGGATAACTTCGGTCGTTGGTCCAACCGAGAGCACAATGACGGGCAAAATCAGATGACGGATGGCACTGAGTAACATTTCATCCCGGTACGGTGAGTCTGACAGCCAGGCATCAATTAAGGCGAATCCGGTGACGGGGGGAACCTGATACAACAGATCAAAACGTCCAGATACTGGCAACCAACCGAGATGGAGTGAAAAAAACAGCGTCATCAACAGAGCCAGCCAGAAGACCGGCAGCGAGAAACCGAGCAAGGCCAATCCACTGATAAATTTATCCATCCCCTTGTTTTGCATCACACCGGCGGTAATCCCTAACGGAATCCCTACCAACAATGATAATGAGAACGACAGGACACATAATTCAATCGTGGCAGGGAATACTTCTCTCAGTTGTTCGTTGATGGGTTGACCATTAATACTGGAAAGTCCGAAATCACCCTGTAACAGGCTGACAAAATAGAAATGATAGGCATCTAACAGAGCCGCACCACTCAGCGGAGCATGGGGGGTAAAATAAACCAGGCTAAAGCTGATCAGCGAAAGCAGAAACAGTGTCACCAACAGCAGTAGCAAACGGCGCAACGCATAGATGATCATGGTTTTTCCTCTTTAGCTGGCATCTGTGAAGAAGGATCCACGGATGTTGCATCCGGTTTTTCCTGATGTCCGTCATCTCGGTAAACTCCGGCGAATGAGGAGTTGCCAAATGGGCTAAGTATTAACCCTTTCATATCAGCACGGTAAGCCTGCATGCGGAGCGATGATGCTAACGGCAACACAGGTAACTGTTCGGAAAGAATGTGCTGAGCTTGCTGGTAGTACTCAATGCGTAGGGATAGCTGTTGTGAAGAGCGTGCATCCTGCAACAACGTATCGAAATTCTGATCACACCAGTGAGCATAATTGGTCTGTGAAGGAATGGCGGCGCAACTTAGCAAGGGACGGAACACACTGTCTGGGTCATTACTGTCGGTGGCCCAACCCGCCAGTGTCAGATCATGGTCCATCTCCATCAGGCGGGCTTCCTGGAAACGACCTTCAACGGGAACTATCGTGACTTTAATTCCCACTTGCGCCAGATCGGCCTGAATCAACTCGGCAGTTTTTATTGGGCTGGGATTATAGGACTGAGAGGCCATGGGTACCCATAAGCGCAGACTTAGATTGGTAATCCCTAGTTTCTTCAACAACTGACGGGATTTTACAGGATTATATTCTGTCACCTGCGATGAGTTATCGTAGGCCCATGACGCTCGAGGCAGGATAGAGGCGGCAGTTTCCGCAGTGCCGTAGTAAATGGATTGCATCAGCCGGTCATTATTAATCGCTAGGGCAATAGCATGCCGAACATCAACATTATCCAGTGGTGGTTTCTGCACATTAAACGCCAGATAGGCGACATTCATGCCGGGTCGCAGAGACAGACGTAAGCGGGGGTCGTTACGCAGGATGGATAATTGGCTGGCAGCCGGATAAGCTAATACATCGCATTCACCGGTCAGAAGCTTTGATAGTCGTCCGGTGCCGCCGGAACCGAGATCAATAACCACCTGAGCCATACGTGGTTTCCCACGCCAATATTCATCGTTACGTTTCAGGCGGATATATTGACCGTAACGGTATTCGTCCAGCATATAAGGCCCAGTGCCTACCGGTAGACGATCGATCTGCTCTTTTTTGTCTTGCTGCGCCAGTTTCTGCGCATACTCAGCCGAAAGCACTGGCGCATAATGTGTCGCCAGATGCCACAGGAACGATGAGTCTGGATGATTTAGCCGGAATTCTACGCTGTACTCACCCAATTTTCGGATGCTCTGTACCATGCTGGAAAACTGCAAACTATCGAAATAGGGATATTCACCGCCATTGATGTCATGGAACGGGTTATTTTTATCCAGCATGCGTTGAAAGCTGAACATCACATCATCTGCGTTCATCATGCGTGTTGGGGTAAACCAACGGGTTTTCTGAAACGGAACATCCCGCCGCAGCCAAAATCGGTAGGTTGCGCCATTATCTGACACTTCCCAGCGTTGGGCCAATTCAGGCATCAAGCGATAGGTATAGGGATCGACCCCCAGCAGACGATCATACAGCTGGGCTGCCAGGGTATCGACCATTAATCCACTGCGCGCCATTTGTGGGTTAAAGGTGTTTAGAACATCATTGACGCAATAAACAAACCCACTGTGTCGGATATCTTCCAATGGTGTCGTTGGGCCAACTGGGGGTGGTAACGGTACGGCCAGCGCGGGCAACGACAGACAGAACAGCACCAATACGAGAGTTATTTTTCCGGACATACAGGCATTTTCACACATTATGTAATACACAGAGTGTATCGCACTCTGCGCCTCCTCCCAATCTGTTGTGCTTATCTGGCCTTTTTTCCATCAGAATTGCTGCATAACTCATCATTAAGTACGACAATTTGACAGTATGTGTAACTCAATGATTAACCCGCCGCATCCAGCCATTGTTGGTTTTTATCGTTCCTGCCGGTTTAGCATGTTCTGTCGCGTACCGTCGATTTTTTATCAAACGTTATGTTATAACATTCCATAATTGTGCTAATGTAATTCCCGATTATCACGTGAGTTTGACGCATAACCGTTAGTCAGCCATTGCACAACATATTTCAGGCAGGAGAAAAGTCATGCAGCCACTACCCGTCACTGTATTGTCCGGTTTTCTGGGGGCAGGAAAAACCACGGTACTAAACCATGTATTAAATAATCGTCAGGGAAGGCGTGTCGCGGTAATTGTCAATGACATGAGCGAAGTGAACATTGATGCTGATCTGGTGAATAATGAAGTTACGCTGGATCATCGTCAGGAAAAGCTGGTCTCCATGAGTAACGGCTGTATCTGCTGTACCCTGCGTGAAGATTTATTGATTGCTGTGCGGGAGTTGGCGCAGGCCGGATGTTATGACTACCTGCTGATTGAATCCAGTGGTATTTCCGAACCGTTACCTGTAGCGGAAACCTTCACGTTTGAAGATGAGAATGGACAGCGTCTGTCTGATTTCGCCCGGCTGGATACGCTGGTCACTGTGGTGGATGGCGTCAATTTCCTACAACAGTATCAGGCGGCTGAAAGTTTGTATGACGTTGGGCAAAGCCTGGACGAAGAGGATATGCGCAGTGTGACGGATCTGCTGATTGAGCAGATTGAATTCTGCGATGTGATGTTGATCAGCAAAACCGATCAAATGACCACTGAGGCGCGGCAAGAGATTATTACTGTGCTGCAAACCCTCAACCCGACCGCGCATATTGTGCCTATCGAGCAGGGACAGGTTCCGCTGGAAGAGATACTGAATACCGAACGCTTCAATTTTGACAAGGCGGCACAAGCACCCGGCTGGTTGCAGGAACTGCGAGGGACACATACGCCGGAGACAGAGAACTACGGCATCAGTAATTTTGTCTATCGGGCTCGGCGGCCCTTTGATACCCGCAAGTTTCATGATTTTTTGCAACAAGATGACTGGGGCGGCGGACTGTTGTTGCGTTCGAAAGGATTTTTCTGGCTGGCAACCCGGCCCTTTGATGCCGGATTATGGAATCAGGCCGGTGGTATACTGCGCTATGGATTGGCTGGCAAGTTCTGGAAGGCCATACCTGTCGACCAATGGCCACAAGATGCAGAAACACAACAGATGATTACTGAAAAATGGCAGGAGCCGTTTGGGGATATGCGTCAGGAAATGGTTTTCATCGGCCAAAATATTGACCCAGCCTGGATTACCCATCGACTCAATGCCTGCCTGATTAATGACAGCCAGTTGGTCGCTGGCGTAGATCATTGGGTGGAAATGGAAGATCCTTTCCCTGAATGGTAAGGCGTGTCTAATGCCAGCTATTCATTACTCACGGATAATTCATGTTTTTTCAACAAACCGCGGAACTGATGGTAGGTCAATCCCAGGAGTTCCGCGGCTTTGCGTTGATTGAAACGTGCCTGCGCCAGTGCTTGCTCCAGCAGATGTTTTTCCTGATCCCGCTGCCAGCGACGCATATCCAGCGGTAAATCGGGAAGGGCATCGCTGGCAGTGGCGGTAAAGTCCGGTAGTATTGGCATGGCCTTTTGGAACGGATCAATAATAATATTATCCAGCGCTGTCACACTGCTGGCATGGCGATATACCGATCGTTCCACCACATTTTTCAATTCCCGGATATTCCCAGGCCAGGCATAGTGCAACAAGGTATGTTCAGCATGCGGTGTGAACCCCGGGAACAACGATTGGCCCAACTCACGGCACATCTGCACGGCAAAATGCTGAGCCAGCAACATGATATCCTGCTGACGTTGACGCAGTGGGGGGAGATACACCACGTCAAATGCCAGACGATCCAGCAGATCAGCACGGAATTTTCCTTGTTCAGCCAGTGCCGGCAAATTGTCGTTAGTAGCACAGACCAGCCGGACATCCACCTGTAATGGCTGTCCACCACCAACGCGTTCCAGTACACCGTATTCGATGACCCGCAATAGTTTTTCCTGCACCAGCATGGGGGCAGTCGCCAGTTCATCAAGGAATAACGTTCCACCATCGGCACGCTCGAAACGCCCGAGATGGCGCTTTTGTGCGCCAGTAAAGGCGCCCGCTTCGTGTCCGAACAGTTCAGAGTCGAGTAGGTTCTCATTTAATGCCGCACAGTTAAGGGAAATGAATGGCCCTTGCCAGCGGGGAGACAAATAGTGCAGTCGGCTGGCGATCAGCTCTTTACCGGTACCGCGTTCGCCAATTACCAGTACGGGTTTATTAAGCTGCGCCAGTTGTGACACCTGTTCCAGCATTTCAAGAAAATTGTTGGCTTCACCCAATAGAGATTCTTTTTCATGATCCATAACACTCGCCTTGTCATTTTCACCAATTATTGGCTTATTTGACCATGATAATGTGTGGTGTAAAAAACAGCAATAAAATAAGTATTTATATTTCATGTGGTTAAGTAAATATAAAACTTGGCATGAAGTTTGATTAGGTTATATCGACACGCAAAGGTGTTATCCGCAGTGGCTGATAACATCACTGAATCAGGCGTATGCACGCCGAAAATCATCAGGAGAATTATGTTATGGGTATTTTTTCTCGTTTTGCCGATATCGTGAATGCCAACATCAATACGTTACTGGATAAAGCGGAGGATCCGCAGAAACTGGTAAGGCTGATGATTCAGGAAATGGAAGATACGCTGGTGGAAGTTCGTTCGACCTCCGCGCGTGCACTGGCAGAGAAAAAACAGCTAACGCGCCGTATTGAACAAGCTCACAGACAGCAGTCTCAGTGGCAGGAAAAAGCAGAGCTGGCCTTACGTAAAGATAAGGACGATCTGGCCCGGGCGGCGTTGATTGAAAAGCAGAAATTGACGGATCTGATGGCGGTATTAGAACAGGAAGCCAGCAATGTGGATGAAACGCTGGAGCGTATGAAGCGGGAAATTGGTGAGCTGGAAAACAAATTGACCGAAACTCGTGCTCGTCAGCAGGCGCTGACGTTGCGTCATCAGGCCGCCTCGTCTTCCCGCGATGTTCGTCGTCAATTGGATAGTGGTAAGCTGGATGAAGCTATGGCGCGTTTTGAACAGTTTGAGCGCCGGATAGATACGCTGGAATCTGAAGGGGAGAGTATGGGTCTGGGTAAACAGAAATCGCTGGATCAGCAGTTTGCCGAATTGAAAGTTAACGATGAAATTGACGCGCAACTGGCGGCGTTGAAAGCTAAAGTTAAACCCATGGAGTAATGGCGACGGTAGTCGTTAAATTTGGCGGCTGCCATGATTGACCATCATAATAATTAAGGAGAAAAAATGGGTGCCTTGTTTCTGACTATGATACCGCTAACCATATTTATGCTGTTTGTGGCACCGATATGGCTCTGGCTTCATTACAGCCAGCGCAAAAACAATGCTCAACTCAGTCAAGATGACATACAGCATTTGGTCAGATTGACAGAAGATGCAAACCGTATGCGAGAACGTATTGCGGCGCTGGAAGAGATTCTGGACGCGGAACATCCAAGCTGGAGACAATCCTGATGAACAGTACCTTGACGGGTAAAAAACTCTACCTTCTACCGGAAGAAGGCATCATCAAAGGGGTCTGTGCTGGTCTGGCCCGCTATTTTGACGTTCCTGTGAAGTTGGTGCGAGTTATCGCGATATTATCGGTGTTTTTTGGGCTATTTCTGATCACCGCTGTGGCCTATATCATTCTGAGCCTGGTGTTGGATCCGGCCCCTGCATCGTTTTACCGGGAAACCCCGACGCAGACACCACGCCAATTGCTGGATGATGCCGATGCGACGCTCCGCGCTAGCGAGCAGCGTTTGCGGCATATTGAACGCTACATTACTTCCGATACTTTCGGGGTACAAAGTCGATTCCGTCAGCTTTAACCTTACTGGTACATGATGCCGCGCTGCTTCGGCAAGCGGGCGTTGTGTCGTATTTTTTGGTGTTGAACGCGGTAAAATGATAACGCACCGAGTGTCCGAAAGCGTTACAAGGAACAGGAGTGCCATGTCTCATCCTCTTAATCGACTGCAAAACGAGTTAGGCTCGTTGGTAAACCGTGGTGTCGACCGTCATTTACGATTGGCGGTGACTGGGTTGAGCCGCAGCGGTAAAACGGCGTTTATCACGGCGTTTGTCAACCAGTTACTTCATCTACATAGCGGCGCCAGATTGCCGCTTTTTTCTGCCGTCAGGGAAGGGCGGCTACTGGGTGCAAAACGCATTCCTCAGCGCGACCTGGGTGTCCCGCGATTTGCTTACGATGAAGGCATCGCTGCGCTGTATAGTTCTCCGCCCGCGTGGCCGACACCGACCCGTGGTGTCAGTGAGATCCGACTGGCGCTGCGTTATCGCTCTCATGATTCTCTGCTCCGGCATTTTAAAGACACGTCGACCCTGTATCTGGAAATTGTCGATTATCCTGGCGAATGGTTGTTGGATCTGCCGTTGCTGGAACAGCGTTATCTTGACTGGTCACGACAGATGACCGGATTGTTGCAAGGGGATCGCATCGCCTGGGCGCAGCCTTGGCTGACGCTGTGTGAAAAACTGGACCCTCTGGCTCCGGCGGATGAAAACCAACTGGCGGCTATCGCTCAGGCCTACACGGATTATCTGCTGAAATGTAAGCAGGAAGGTTTCCATTTCATTCAGCCCGGACGGTTTGTGTTACCTGGTGATCTGGCGGGTGCGCCGGTACTGCAATTCTTTCCCTGGCCCCGGTTGGATGTGCAGGGGGAGTCCCGACTGTCTCAAGCGGATGTTCGTACCAACATCGGCATGCTGCGCCAGCGTTTTGACTACTATTGTCAGTCCATTGTTAAAGATTTTTATAAACGTCACTTTGTACGCTTCGACCGTCAGATAGTACTGGTGGATTGCCTGCAACCACTGAATAGTGGTGTCAATGCGTTCAACGATATGCGTCTTGCCCTGACGCAACTGATGCAAAGTTTCCATTATGGTAAACGTACATTGTTGCACCGTCTGTTTTCCCCTCGCATTGATAAGCTGATGTTTGCTGCCACAAAATCGGACCATATTACCGCCGATCAGCACACCAATCTGGTGTCGTTATTGCAGCAATTGGTGCAGGAAGCCAGACAGAGTGCTGCCTTTGAAGGTATTAGCATCGATTGTGCCGGTATCGCTGCCATTCAATCGACACAAGGTGGCATCGTGGAACATCAGGGACAGAAAATCCCGGCCTTGAAGGGGCACCGACTCAGCGATGGACAACTACTGACACTCTATCCTGGCGACGTACCGGCTCACCTTCCAGGCGCGACATTCTGGCGTGAGCAGGGGTTCCATTTTGATCAGTTCCGCCCGCAGGAAATGAGTGTGGATACGCCGTTGCCGCATATCCGGCTGGATACGGTGATGGAGTTTTTATTGGGAGATAAATTGCGATGAATGAACCGCTGAAGCCGCGCATTACTTTTGAGCAGAACGAGCCAGAAGAGCCGCAGCCGACATTGCGTGCGAATCAGACTTTTGATGAGCAAGACGCACAACGGTTTACCCCACAGGATCCCGCCAGTGAACTGCCGGAAGACGGGATGGCGGAAGCGGTTATCAATGATGTTTTGCACCCTAAACGTAGCCTATGGCGACGTATGGTGATGGCGGGGATCACGTTGTTTGGCATCAGCGCGCTGGCGCAGGGAGGGCAATCTCTGTATCACGCCTGGCTGGCACAAGACTGGATAGCGTTGGGCGGTATTGCCGCTGGCAGTTTGATCGTCGGCGCGGGTGTTGGTTCGCTGGTGATCGAGTGGCGCCGGCTTTATCGCCTGCGCTTGCGGGCGGAAGAGCGCGATATTGCGCGTGATCTGTTGCACAGTCACAGCGTTGGCGCCGGACGGGGATTCTGTGAAAAACTGGCCCGACAGGCAGGGTTGGATCAAGGACATCCGGCGATACAACGTTGGCAGGCGTCGCTGCATGATACCCATAACGATAGGGAGGTTGTCGAACTGTATGCCCGGTTGGTACAGCCTGTGCTGGATAATCACGCCCGACGGGAGATTAGCAGCTCTGCTGCCGAGTCAGCATTGATGATTGCTGTCAGCCCACTGGCACTGGTGGATATGGCGTTTATTGCCTGGCGTAACCTGCGGTTGATTAACCGTATCGCAACGCTTTATGGCATTGAACTGGGGTATTTCAGCCGTCTACGACTGTTCCGTCTGGTTCTGCTGAACATCGCTTTTGCTGGCGCATCTGAGCTGGTGAGAGAAATTGGCATGGACTGGATGTCGCAGGATCTGGCCGCCAGAGTGTCGGCTCGTGCCGCACAGGGTATTGGTGCTGGTCTGTTGACCGCTCGTTTAGGCATCAAAGCAATGGAGCTGTGTCGTCCTTTGCCCTGGCTGGATGATAAACCACGGTTGGGTGATTTTCGTCGTGAGCTTATAGGACGGGTTAAGGCCATCATGCATAAAACATCCTGACAGTTTCAGCACGATGGGATGATATCTGGCATTTCTCCTGAAATTTCTTACTATTAGTCAAGAAAACGTTCATGTTTTGGTGCATTCATCAGTACCGTTATGATAAGCATAGTCATGTATACCAAGTACGGGTTTCATGCAAATACCGATATGTGTATGCTTCTCTTCCATTGACGGGATGTTTGCTTATGCACCACTGTAAAAAAATCATTATTACCGGACTACTCTGTTCTGTGTTGCTCTCTTTATCTGCCCAGGCACAATTGGTGCTGGCACCCGCCGATGCTCAACGTTATGCACAAGGCAGTTTCCCCGAATACCTGGACTGGTTGACATTGCCTGATAGCACGGCGTCATCGTCCGATATTCAGCACAATGCTACATGGCTTATCAACGCACTTAAGAAGCGTGGATTCATTACTCAGCAATTGAAGAATGATTTACGTCCCATGGTTTACGCCGAATGGGGGAAACCACAGCCGAACCGCAAAACCATCCTGTTTTATATGCACTTCGATGGGCGACCTATCACTGCAACCGAGTGGAAAACCGATCCCTGGAAACCGATACTGAAAGTTAATGATGGAAAAGGCGGATGGCAGGTACAGCCTGACAATCATCTGTTAACCACGTCCGCACTCGACCCGGAGTGGCGTATCTTTGCTCATTCTGCCGCTGATGGTAAAGGAACCATTGGCATATTTCTGGCGGCGATAGATGCACTGAAGGGATCGAATACACCAACGACGGTAAACATCAAAGTATTGCTGGACTCAGAAGAACGACGGGGATCACCACATCTTATTCGAGTGGTGGCACAGAATGCGGCGCAGCTTAAAAACGACGGTATCGTCATTTTCAATGGTGCCATGTCAGATAATGATAAGCCGATGATCACCTTTGGTTATCGGGGTAGCATCCAGGTGGATATGACAGTTTTTGGTCCTATTGTCGGTGCGCACAGTGGGGCTTATGGCAACATTATCGCTAATCCGGCCATGCAGCTGGCAGCGTTGCTGGGCAGTATGAAGGACGCGAATGGCCGGGTAACGATCCCCGGTTTTTATGATCGGGTAAAAATCAGCGACAGCGATCGTAAACAGATGGCCGAATCTGCTCCATCGCCTGGAACGATAGAAAACCGCTATGGTGTGAATCAGTTGGATAAGATTGCGGACAATCCTATTGAGGCGCTGCAATACCCTTCGTTGGATATTATCGGTCTCAATGCCGGGGATACCGGTCGACGGGCTATGACGGTCATACCGGCTACGGCTACCGCCAGTATTAACCTCCGAACGGTACCGGAAGCTCCGCCGGAGTATCTCTACGATTTGCTGAAAACGTATGTGGTATCCAAAGGTTTTCATATCATCCGCGCTGACTCACCTTCGTTACAGGAGCGGAATCATTATCCTCGTCTGATTTCCATGACGATGCTGGCCTCACCAGGCAGTGCCGTCGCGGTCAGAACACCGATGGATTCCCCGTTTGCGATATGGGCGGTAAAGGGAATAACCGCCCCCAGGGGGATTGCAGCGGAAAAAAATCGTATGGTGGGTATTTCACCGCCGATTAATGGCCCGGTTCGTCTATTAAAAAGCAGCTATGTGTTCGTGCCGTTATTGAATGCAGACGACAATCAGAACAATCAGGACGAAAATCTGCGCGTTGGTAACTATATCGAGGGTGTAAGAACGATCGTATCCATGGTAACTACGCCATTCCCGTAAATTTAATCGCTGCTATTGGAATAGTGGTTCGCCGTGCTGAAGCGGGTATTGCACCGTGTTTGAATTATTCGTTGACTGTCAACTTTTGCTGACACTTTACTTCATCCTGTGACGGTGAAAGGGTATCATCAGGTTTTATCCTCTGCCGCACCTGATTAAGAAGGCTGTCGTTGATGCGTCTGGAAGTTTTTTGTGAAGACCGTATTGGTCTAACCCGCGAACTGTTGGATTTGCTGGTACTCCGTCATATTGATTTGCGCGGGAT
Source organism: Prodigiosinella aquatilis (assembly GCA_030388725.1). Lineage (NCBI taxonomy): Bacteria > Pseudomonadati > Pseudomonadota > Gammaproteobacteria > Enterobacterales > Pectobacteriaceae > Prodigiosinella > Prodigiosinella aquatilis. Next base: position 2,596,510 of record CP128857.1, on the reverse strand, counting down.
TGAAATTGATCCCGCTGGCCGAATTTATCTCAATTTCGCGAGCCTGAGTTTTGATGACTTCCGGGGATTGATGGCAGAAATTCGCCGTATTGATGGTATCAGCGATGTCCGAACCGTTGCTTTTATGCCTTCCGAACGTGAGCACCGAGCGTTGAACGCCTTGTTGGAGTCAATGCCGGAACCGGTGTTTTCCCTCGACCTGAGAGGGAAAGTGGAATTGATCAATGCGGCGGCGTTGAGGCTGTTTGGATTACCGGTGGAGAAGGCCCGTAACCTCACCCTTGGCCAATTGATCCACGGATATAATTTTACCCATTGGCTGGAGCTGGGTAGTGTGCCAGAAACCGAGCGAGTAGTGATCCAGAGTCAGGATTTTCTGCTGGAAATAACACCGGTATATCTGGACGACGATACCGCTAAACCGACGATTGTCGGTGCGCTGATAATGTTGAAATCTGCGGCGCGTATGGGACGCCAGTTGCAGGCGATCGGCATTAATGATGACAGCGAATTTGATCATCTGGTCGCTATCAGCCCTAAGATGCGGCAGGTGATCGATCAGGCAAGAAAATTGGCGATGCTGGATGCGCCGCTGTTGATAGTGGGTGAAACGGGCACCGGTAAAGATATGCTGGCACGGGCGTGCCATCTGCGCAGTACCCGTGGAAAAGAACCGTTCCTGGCACTGAATTGCGCGGCTTTGCCGGATGACGTTATGGAAAGTGAACTTTACGGTTATGCGCCGGGTGCTTATCCCAATGCACTGGAAGGTAAAAAGGGATTTTTTGAACAGGCTAATGGGGGGTCGGTATTGCTGGATGAGGTGGGAGAAATGTCACCTCAGATGCAGACTAAACTGCTGCGCTTTCTCAATGATGGTACGTTCCGTCGGGTAGGGGAAGAGCATGAAGTTCATGTGGACGTGCGGGTTATTTGCGCCACGCAGAAGAATCTGCTGGAACTGGTACAGCACGGTCAGTTTCGTGAAGATCTCTATTACCGCCTCAATGTGCTGACGCTGACGTTGCCGCCGTTGCGTGATCGTCCGGCGGATATTATGCCATTGACCGAACTGTTTGTGGCTCGTTTTGCGGATGAGCAAGGCATACCAAGACCAAAATTGGTGCCGGAACTGCGTAATCTGCTGCCGCAATACGGCTGGCCCGGCAATGTGCGTCAGTTGAAAAACACCATCTATCGCGCACTCGCTCAACTGAATGGCAATGAGTTGCGTTTGCAGGATATCGATCTGCCCGCTTTCGTGGCTGAGTTGCCACAGAGTGATGAACCATTGGAGGGGTCGCTAGACGATATCAGTAAACGTTTCGAACGCTCGGTACTGACTCGTCTCTACCAGACCTATCCCAGCACTCGCAAGCTGGCGAAACGGCTTGGTGTTTCTCATACTGCGATAGCCAATAAACTGCGGGAGTACGGGCTTAGCAATCGTAAAGTCAATGGGGAAGAAGACGAGTAAGCACTGTGCCTCTTTAACGGGCATGAAGGCTATTTGCGGGAACCAGTGAATATATGGCAGTATCGATCGGCTGCTGCCGGATGATGATCCGGTTTCTGGCGATGCTTTCATAGTGCGCTCCCGCTTTCTCTGCTACCCGGCGACTGGCCCTGTCTTCTTCGCCCGCCACAATTACCAGCCTGGTTAGTTTTAGCTGACTGAATCCGTATACGGCTATTGAGTTAACGGCTTCAAGCGCGATACCTTTTCCTTGCGCGGATTGCCGTATCCAGTAACCAATATTACCCATTTGGCGAATCGGCTGAATTTCATTAATAGAGATACCACCTAAAAATCTTTCGGATGACCGGTCAAAAAATACCAAGATCAACCACGGTATGTGCCTGCCTGCTCTGGTCACAGAAGGTGAACCAGTCTGTGGCTTCTATAGTGCTGTAAGTGGATGTACACCAGGGTAGCCAGCGCCCGACAGTGTTGACAGACTCCAACACCGTATCGACAAACTGGGGAATACCATCATTGGCGAAGGGGCAAATTGCTAGTTGGGTGTCAGTAAGGGGAACATAAACTTACCTAAATGCGTCTCGGTCATTTGGATTCATTTGGCGCTGGAAATGTGGCGAGAGTATCCAGTAATAGCTGATCTTGTTCTTCCGCAGGCATATAGACCAGCATGCGGTCGCCATTACGTGATGCTGTCCACCAGTTGATCTGTCGCAGTGAAATGATGCCGAGATCCGGGTGGTAGAAACGTTTTACTCGATCATCAACGCCCTGAATTTCGTAGTGTTGCTGCCATAACTGACGAAATTCCTCTGATACGGCAAGATAGCGCTGCAATTGTGATTCCCATCGCCGGTCGCCAGCATGTTCCGCCATCTGTGCGCGAAACATGGCCACAATATTGGGCAGAAATTCATGAAGATCGACCAGGTGCTCTCGCCAGCCCTGATGGGTTAACGCCAGGTAGATGCAGTTGCGATCTTCTAGTGGAATCTGGCGCAGATCGATATTTAACAGACGGCACCAAGACTGGTTAAACCCAAGAATAGTAAAACGGGCATTGACAATAACAGCGGGAAAGGGGTTGAGTTGGTCAAGGATCCGCTGACTGGCAGCACTAATTTTTTCGCAGCTTGCCTGCACTGATGGTGAGAATGGTAAACCTGCCAGCATAAACAGATGCCGGGTTTCCACCTCATTAAACTGCAATGCATCGGCGATAGCCGTTAGCGTTTTGACTGAAGTACGAATAGGTCGCCCTTGCTCTAGCCAGGTGTACCAGGTAATGCCAACATCGGCCAATAGCGCCACATCCTCTCGTCTCAATCCGGGAGTACGTCGCTTGCGGGGCACAGCTAATCCCAGACGCCGGGGGTCGAGACTTTCACGGCGCGAACGCAGAAAAGTACCCAATACTTTACGGTTGTTCTGTATGGTTGGCGGAGCTTCAGCTTCTGACTGCGGATTAACATTCATTATCGCCATTACGCGTCTTCTTCTATTCTGACAGGTAGTGTTTATACCAGGATAATCAAGAACTGGTACCCGTTTAATTTACAGGTGATGCTAGCTCCGGTTGGTTCTTAACGCAATGGGTACAATTATGAAACATGCTTCATCCACCCTGGGGTTAAGCAGTATCGGTCTGGTGATTTTATTAACCGGACAACTGCTGCCGATGATCGATTTTTCGATAGTCAACGTGGCACTGGAGTCTATTGCCCATTCCCTGTCGGCCAGTCCTGCTGAGCTAGAGCTGGTGGTTTCGGTTTATGGCGTAGCTTTTGCCGTCTCTCTGGCGATGGGAGGGCGGCTGGGTGATAACTATGGCCGTCGCCAGGTCTTTATGATGGGGGTCTTTTTATTTGGGCTGGCCTCTCTGCTGTGTGGTATTGCGCAAACGGTATGGTTGTTACTGGTGGCTCGGGCATTGCAAGGTGTGGGTGCGGCGTTGATTGTGCCGCAGATTCTTGCCACGCTGCATGTCTGTCTGCGTGGTAGAGAGCATGCGCATGCCATCGGTTTGTACAGTGCCATTGGCGGGTTGGCGTTTATTGTCGGACAAGTACTGGGTGGGTTACTGATTCAACTGGATATTGGTGGTTACGGCTGGCGTAGTGTATTCCTTATTAACCTGCCTTTTTGTCTATTGGTGTTGACCTGTGCCCCGCGATGGGTACCGGATACACGTGGTGAGAAAAAGGTGGCTCTCGATCTTCTTGGCATTGTGGCATTGTCGCTGGCGATTATCTGTCTATTGTTTCCACTGGCACTTGGCCCGATATGGCACTGGCCGTGGCAGTGTCTGGCGGCGCTGGCTGCCACGCTGGTGCTATTCCCTCTGCTGTTGTGGATTGAACGTTACCAGGAACGACAACAGCGAGCACCGTTATTGCCCCCAGCTTTATTGCGTCTACCCAGCGTCCGGTTGGGACTAGTGATTGCCGTACTATTTTTCTCCAGTTGGAGCGGATTTATGTTCGCCGTGGCTTACACATTGCAATCTGGTGCCGGGTTTACGCCGTTACAATCAGGGAACAGTTTTATTGGTTTGGGGTTGGCTTATTTTATTGCTTCACTGTTCAGCAGTCGAATAACTGGACGGGTTGGCAAAACGCGTGCTCTGTTGATTGGGTGCACTATCCAGATGATCGGATTGTTGCTATTGATAGCAACGCTGGTATGGGTGTGGCCCGTGTCGGAAGGGGTGTATTTATTACCCGCAACGTCGGTAATTGGGTTCGGCCAGGCATTTATTGTCAGCAGCTTTTTCCGTATCGGGCTGTCTGATGTCCCCATGGTGCATGCGGGTTCTGGTAGCGCACTGCTTTCCACGGTGCAACAAGCATCATTGGGGTTGGGGCCCATTTTACTGGGAACGGTGTTGGTTCAGACGCTGCATTTTACACAAGGACGATTTTTGACCGCACTGATCGTTACATTATGTGCTGAATGGGGCTTGATGCTGATATTAGTACTGCGTACAGGTCTGGTGTTGCGTAAGGAAAACCACGAGCCGCAGCAAGTCACTATTACATCTTGTGTGGCGGTGGACATTCAGAAAAGCAATTAATTGATAATGAAAAAATACCAGTCAGTAAAACGCTGACTGGCATGATGAACGCCGATGACGGGGATTATTTCAGTACTGCCAGTGCGGCATCATAATTCGGTTCGGTGGTGATTTCGTTCACTAACTCGCTGTGCAATACGATATCGTTTTCATCCAGTACCACAACCGCACGAGCAGTCAGGCCTTTCAATGGACCATCAACAATGGCGACACCATAGTTTTCTTTGAATTCAGTGCCACGCAGTGTAGAAAGCACCACTACGTTATTCAGCCCTTCTGAACCACAAAAGCGTGACTGGGCAAATGGCAGATCAGCAGAAATACACAACACAACGGTGTTTTCCAGCTCGGAGCCCAATTGGTTGAATTTTCGCACAGATGTCGCGCAAACGCCGGTATCGATGCTGGGGAATATGTTCAGAATTTTACGTTTGCCTGCGTACTGGCTGAGAGCAACGTCAGAGAGATCTTTAGCAACCAACGAGAACGCGCCGGCTTTGCTACCCACTTTGGGAAAGACCCCGGCTACGGGTACTGGATTGCCTTGAAAATGTATAGTCTGTGACATGTCTGCGTCCTTAGTTACATGTGGTTAACATGTTGTTCAGTGTAGGGCAATACCCTCAATTTTGATATAAAAAATTATGCCCCAACAGGTTAACCATCGGGTCAAGATAACGCTCATTCGCCGTGTCTGCGGCAATGACGGGCAGCTCGGCAGTAATGCATAGCAGCGCTCTGTCGGCACACCAACTGCCAAACGAGCCTGGTGTGCCATACCCCACATTGTCTACCTGCGGTAAGGAAAAATGGTAAGCCATCCATGTGCCTAGTACAGAATATTGTGGATCATCAATACAGGCCAATGGCTCATGAAATGACACGACCCACGGAGGGGCGAGTTGGTCAATTAATTGGCACAATGCCTGGGTTTCCGGTTCGGACCCCGGAGCATCACCGGTTGATAGCGTGACATCCCGCGCCTTAGTGGCATCACTCCAGCGATAAACGGTTTCACCCGGTTGCCAGTTACTGGCCGGAAAGTTGCGGTTGATATCGACACCGTTGGCATTGGAACGTATCCCTAGCTGACAACCATCCGGGTTTACCGCCAGAATGACATGATGATGACGGTGGCCTGGCGCCAGGCTGCGCATGGCACAGGACAGCGCGATGGTAGAAGCGGTTTCATCTCCGTGGGTGCCTGCAATGATCAGCCCGCTACCGCTATGCTGAATTTCAGCAGGGAAATAAAGAAGTGGTGCACCTAGTCTTGAGTGACCATAAGGCTCACTGAATGTGGAGAAAAAGCCACGCGATTGCCTGTCTCGATAGGGTAATGCATGTTGCGTCATTACTGTATTCCTGCGTCACCATTGTCAGGTTCATCATAGCAAATAATACTTCTGTGATGCCGTTGGGAATAACACCTGTAATATAGCCATAATGGCTGGATGTAAAAGCGGATTTTTGACTATTATAACCCACGGGATAGTAACCATTTTTTATGCGGTAAGGTGAAATATGTGCATTTGTGATATCAGTGTCGAGGACGTCTATGTTCGTTTGCCATTATCGGCTTCCGTCGCCTGGATGCTGGATCGGCAGGCGGAACGTAAGCTGGGGTGGAAACGTTTTTTAGCACCGAAGAAAAATGTCCGCCCAAGCTGGAAACTCAAACCGCTACAAGACAGTTATGAAGTTCGCTTTTATCCAAAAAGAACGCCAGAGCTATGGTTTTTCAGCGCGGAAAATGCTGCCAGAAAGCGTCTCTAGGCATAACAATGGTTCATGTTCCCCTGTTGCTGATATTCGAACAGGGTGGTTATCAGGTAAGGTCAATTCATCATGTTATTTCGTTATTCCATCCTGTGTGGCGGGTTATTTGCAACGTTAATGAGCAGCGCCAGTGCCGCACAAGTGCCTCCGGGAACCATACTGGCTGAAAAGCAGGAAATTGTTCGTCATATCAAGGACGAACCTGTCTCACTGGATCCGATAAAAGCGGTGGGATTGCCGGAAGCGCAGGTTATTCGTGACCTGTATGAAGGCCTGGTCAATCAGGATGCGCATGGCAATCTGATCCCCGGTGTGGCGCTGCGTTGGCAAACCAATGATAACCGTACGTTTATTTTCACATTACGTGACAATGCCCGTTGGTCCAATGGTGATCCGGTAACGGCCAAAGACTTTGTGTACAGTTGGCGCCGGCTGGTTACACCGAAAAATGCTTCACCATTTGGTTGGTTTGCCCGTTTGGCTGGCATTCTCAATGCCGATGAGATTCTGGCGGGTAAACTACCAGCCGAGAAACTGGGCGTGATCGCAATGGATGACCACACTCTCAAAGTACAACTGAATAAACCTGTACCCTATTTTGTCAGCCTGGTAGCTAACTTCAGTCTTTATCCGGTACATCAGGCCACGTTGGAAAAATACGGTAACGACTGGACCAAACCCGGTAATTTAGTGGGCAATGGTGCGTTTAAACTGCAAGACAGGGTGGTGAATGAAAAGCTGGTGCTGGTGCCGAATGATGACTATTGGGATCATGCCCATACCTGTCTGACCAAAGTCACTTTCGTACCGATTAATAGTGAATCGAGCGCGACTAAACGCTATCTGGCTGGAGATATCGATATCACGGAGTCGTTCCCCAAGAACATGTATCGAAAGCTGATGAAAGAGTTACCGGGTCAGGTTTTTACGCCGGATCAACTGGGAACGTATTATTACGCCTTCAATACCCAGCGCGCTCCGACGAATGATCCGCGAGTACGCAAAGCGCTGTCATACGCTATTGACCGGCAGGTTATTGCGGAAAAGGTTTTGAGAACCGGAGAAAAACCGGCTTATCACTTTACGCCGGATGTGACGGCAGGATTCAAGCCTGCGCCCGTGGAATTGCAGCAATATTCACAAGAAGAGCTGGATGCTCAGGCCAAGGCACTGATGGCGATTGCCGGTTATGGTCCCGGAAAACCATTGAAGTTGTCGTTACTGTACAACACACAGGAAGTGCATAAGAAGATTGCTATCGCCATCGCCTCAATGTGGAAAAAGAAACTGGGTGTGAATGTGAGGTTGGTTAATCAGGAGTGGCAGACCTACATCGATAGCCGTAATACAGGAAATTTTGATGTAGTACGGGCGTCTTGGGTCGGGGATTATAATGAACCTTCAACATTCTTGTCTCTGTTAACGTCGAATCACAGCGGTAATATCGCTCGTTTCAAAAATGCGGATTATGACCGGGTGCTTGCAGACGCCGCGGGACAGACCGATGCCAAGATGCTGAATGACGACTACAACAAAGCCGAACAGATACTGGCGGACCAGTCCCCGATTGCACCGATCTATCAATATACCAACGGACGCTTGATCAAGCCGTGGGTAAAAGGGTACCCGATTACCAATCCGGAAGATGTGGCATACAGTCAAACACTCTATATTCTCAAACATTAGTCACTCACTTCCGAATGTCAGTACGGAGGGCGTCCATCAGGGTGGGTTGGGTTTATAATACCGGAGGTAACGTGTGGTAGCCATTGAAGGAAAATCATTACAGCAAACAGGGGCCGTTCATGCTTACCAACTGGATGGTGACGGCGGCGTTATGCCGATTGGCGAGTATGGCACGCTTAGCAGCACCAAACCCTGCTGGCTGCATCTGGATTCTACCCAACCTGACAGCATCCGATGGCTGAGTGAAACGACGTTACTGCCTGACAGTATACGTAGTGCTCTGGCGGGAGAAAGCGCCCGTCCCCGGGTGAGTCGGCTGGGTGAGGGGATCATGATCACGCTGCGTAGTATTAACTACAACGCCAATGCCAGACCGGATCAACTGGTGGCTATCCGGGTCTTTATTACTGACCAGTTGATCGTCTCCACCCGGCGACGTAAGGTCGCGGCGATTGATGAGGTCGTGGACGATCTTAAGAATGGTAATGGCCCTACTGATAGTGGCAGCTGGCTGGTCTCTATTGCGGAGGCGTTGACTGACGACACCAGCGAATTTATTGATGATCTGCATGAACGGATTATCAATCTTGAAGATAGCATTCTGGATGAGAATATTCCGCCACGCGGCCAACTGGCTCTTATCCGTAAGCAACTGATTGTGATGCGCCGCTATATGACGCCGCAACGCGATATTTTTTCCCGCTTGTCCAGTGAGCATCTTCCCTGGATTCAGGATGACGACCGTCATCGGATGAAAGAGATTGCGTCCCGGCTGGGGCGGGGGCTGGATGATCTGGATGCCAGTATTGCGCGGACCGCCGTTATCGCTGATGAAATAACCGCACTTATGACTGATGCTTTAAATCGCAGAACTTACACTATGTCCCTGCTGGCGATGGTGTTTTTGCCGTCTACATTTCTTACGGGGTTATTTGGCGTTAATCTGGGTGGCATTCCCGGGGCCGGGAATCATTGGGGATTCGCCGCGTTTTGCCTGATGTTGGTCATATTGGTGTTTGGTGTTACCTGGTGGTTAAAACGCAGTAAATGGTTATGAAAAAACAATGATTCTTATTGCGCAAATAATCACACTCTATGAGCAGTAGACAGAAAATCACGGCAATATTGAGTTATATCAACATTTTTTACCCATTGGTACGGCACTATCACTCCCGCAGGTGAATGCAACGTCAAGCGATGGGCGTTGCGCTCCATATTGTCTTACTTCCTTTTTTTGAATTACTGCATAGCACAATTGATTCACACCATGCCGACTTTATGTCGGCATTTTTTTCGTCGGTATAAGGATAAAAAATGTCTTGGTTTGAGGCGTAACTCCTCTGCGGGCGTTCCATCCATTACCTGGCTAAACGATTAGCGCCTGGATTATTTGATTTCCAGCACGTCCAGTCTTTCTAGTGAGGTAGTGAAATCATCATCGTCATCTGGTCGCCAGCCTGACGGTTGCAGCGGTAATATTTCACGATCGAACGCCAGATCACCGCCATTTACCACCTCGCTGTCGTGAGTAATGGATTTAAAATCAAACAGAGCGGTATCACACAGATGGGATGGCACTGCGTTCTGCATGGCACTGAACATGGTTTCTATCCGGCCTGGGTAGCGTTTGTCCCAGTCACGCAGCATGTCCTTGATGACCTGACGTTGCAAGTTAGGTTGAGAACCGCACAAGTTGCACGGAATAATCGGGAACTGCCTGGCATCAGCAAAACGTTCGATATCTTTTTCGCGACAATAAGCCAATGGGCGAATCACCACATGCTTGCCATCGTCGCTCATCAGTTTGGGCGGCATGCCCTTTAACTTGCCACCGTAGAACATATTCAGAAACAGCGTTTGCAGAATGTCATCACGATGATGACCCAGGGCGATTTTGGTGGCGCCTAACTCAGTGGCGGTACGGTACAGAATGCCACGACGCAGACGTGAGCATAGCGAACAGGTGGTTTTCCCTTCTGGAATTTTTTCTTTCACGATGCCATAGGTATTTTCTTCCACGATATGGTACTCGATACCCAGACTGTCCAGATACTGTGGCAGTATATGCTCAGGAAACCCCGGCTGTTTCTGGTCCAGATTAACAGCCACCAGCGAAAACGTGACGGGTGCACTGCGTTGCAGATTACGCAGAATTTCCAGCATGGTGTAACTGTCTTTGCCGCCGGACAGGCAGACCATAATGCGATCGCCGTCTTCAATCATATTGAAATCGGCAATAGCTTGTCCCACGTTACGGCGCAGGCGTTTTTGAAGTTTGTTCAAATTGTATTGTTGATTCGGTTTAATTATTTGATTTTCTGTCATTTTTTAATCTGCTAAAAAGAATTGGCACCCGCTGACAGTAGTCAACATGTATCAGTATGATGTGTATGGTACGGATTGCAGCGACGAATGCCAGATCGTTTTACGGCGGCGTTCCATAATTCACCGGTTGAAAAAAGCGAGTAACTTGCTTTTTGCTCACCTTTTTGTTTTCGTGGTTGAAATACAAAGCGTAACCGCTGAGTTTCAGTGGGCCAGTACTCCTGATGAGGGTAGATTCTTTTTCTCCGAGGTTTTTTCCCTGTGAGTTCCTTTACGCTTTTAATGCTTCAATCGCGGGAGCAAGACGGGACATCGTACGGATACCTGCCGGCGTGCTTATTCATGTGAACGCCAGCCTGGGCAATTCAGCTCAGACTGGCGTTTGCTATGCACAGACGGCCAGATTTATTGGTAAAGCCTGTCAGTTGGATTAAACAACTGTGGGATCCAGGCGGCGAGCTTCGTCAAGTGAGATTGTCAGTTCATCCTTCGTCATCCGCACGCAGTAGGAGGGCATCCCTCGCTCAAATCTCCAGCCTTCAGACAATGCCCCTGCATCCACAGTGTCAAAACCGAACGCCTCGTAGAGTCCGGTTACGATCCTTTTACCATCAATGTCATTTCCAGCGAGAGGTAGTGCCCGGCGTAAAACATTGCTGGCGGGCAGACCATCACTTACAAGTTGGGTCATTGGAATGGCATTGAATGCTTTAGTGATCTTCGCGCCAGGCAGATGGCTGGACAGAAGTTCACTTGTGGTCGTCGTGTGTTTATCTAGTTCAGCAATATGACCATCGCGTTCAGGATAGTAGTTGACTGCGTCAATGACCTGTTTCCCTGAAAGCGCTGAGGCCGGTAGCTGTCCGATCGCAGTAAGGGGCACGGCAATCACAACGATGTCACCGAATAGGGTGGCCTCACTGGCGGTGCCTGCTTCGCAACCGATCATCGGGCGAAGACTGAATAGTGTCTGTGGCCCACGCGAGTTACTGAGCATTACCTGATGCCCAGCCTTGATCGCAAGTTCAGCAATCGCCCGCCCCACAAAACCCGCGCCGATAATACCGATTTTCATCATTCTTTCCTTTCAAATATCTTCTGGAAGAGAAAGAATAATTAAATACCTGGTGTTGATAAATGATAAGTAATGGCATAGATAAACAATATATAAGAGGGAATCATGGACCGACTGACCAGCATGAATGTCTTTGTCAAAGCGGCAGAACTTGGCTCCTTCGCCGCAGTGGCAGAGGTTTTACGAATCTCGCCGCAGATGGTGGCGAAGCATGTGGCTCGGCTTGAGGCGCGATTGGGTACCACGCTTCTGAGCCGTACCACTCGCCGCCAGCACCTGACTGATATTGGTCGTAATTACTATGAACGCTGCAAGATTGTGCTTGCAGAGGCAGATGCCGCCGATGCAATTGCACTTGAGATGAAAGTCACACCTTCCGGCACGATCCGGGTGAATGCACCCGTGACCTTTGGTGCTGTCGCTCTTGCACCCTTCATTACGCGCTATCTGGAACACTATCCCGATACTCAGGTCGAGCTAACGTTGAGCGACCGAGTTGTCGATCCGCTTGAGGAGGGGTATGAGGTCATTATCCGTATCGGTGAACTGACTGACAGTCCGATGATTGCCTATCCTTTGCGGTCCTATCGACTGATTGCTTGTGCCTCTCCTGATTATCTTGAGCAGAAAGGTGTGCCAGAAACGCCTGCTGATCTTGTGCACCACTCGTGTCTTATCTATGGAATTTGGTCTCCTTCCATGCCTTGCCGTTGGTTGTTTTACAAGGCGGGAAAAACCGAAGAAGTACGGCCTGAAGGCCGGTTTCGCTCAAATGACTGGCGGGCGCTCCTGCACGCTGCAATCAACGGCTATGGTGTGACGCTGGGTCCTGAAGATGTACTGAAGGAAGAAATCAGTGTAGGACGTCTGATACAGGTTCTGCCGAATTATGAAGGACCCGTTCGCCCGATGAATATGCTGATACCCGCCGGGCTGCGACAAACGGTAAAAATCAGAAGTTTTGTCAAAGCGGTTAGCGAAGCTTTTGGCCAGCCCACATGAGTGTGATTTTAGATGATTCAGATGGGATTTAATGTAAAGGAGCGGGATTAGTAGACACGGCTTGCCACATACAGTGCTCAATTATTGTTAATGATCGAAAGGTATACCATCTCTAAACCGGAGGTAACTCGAGGTTTCTCTCTCCCCATATTGTAAATTGTGGTAAATAGGATTATTACGAATAGTAGAAAAACGGTTCAGGAACCAAAAAGAATGAAGTTGTCACAATGGTTTTTGGCAAGCACCGCATTGATCTTAGTGGCTTGCAGCAGCAATGAAAACATAGAAACCTCTTCAGCAAATTCGCCGATGATGTCTGCTCGGGATATGGTCGCCTTGCAGAATGATGGCTCGTCAGTCGCCGTCATTTGTACGCTGGCTGGTGGGAAAATGGGCATATCACGCCAATTGAATGGCACCCGTATTGGAACCTGTTTGCTGAATAACGGTAAGCGCTGTGATGAGCAGGAATTAATGAGCGGAACGTGCTCTGCTGGCTGAATTCGGCAGTGAGCAGAGGCTAGCGTCGCCAATGCGCTGGATATTCAAGGGTTCAGTAGGTTAGGGCACTCTTCATTTCGATTGATTTGTTGCAGGTTTTGCAATGTGGTTTGTGAAATGCTGGTCAGTGCTTCTTCAGTCAAAAATGCCTGATGGCCGGTAAACAGCACGTTATGACAGGCGGAAAGACGTTGGAAAATATCGTCTTGAATGACGTCATTTGATTTGTCGGTAAAAAACAGGCCGCGTTCGTTTTCATAAACATCCATACCTAATGCGCCAATTTTTCGTTGTTTCAGCGCGCTGATGGCCGCCTGAGAGTCAATGAGCCTGCCACGGCTGGTATTTATAATCATCACGCCATCTTTCATTTGTGAAAATGCCGTTTTATTAAGCAGATGATGATTTTCCGGTGTCAGTGGGCAATGCAGAGAAATAATATCGGCATTGGCATACAGTGTTTTCAGGTCAACATATTTAGCACCCAGTTCCAGCGCCTGTGGGTTTGGATAAGGGTCAACGGCCAACAGATGCATACCAAATCCTTTCAGGATACGCATGGTGGCGATACCAATTTTACCGGTGCCAATAATTCCGGCCGTGCGTTGATGCATATTGAAACCAATCAGCCCTTCCAGTGAAAAATTGGCATCGCGGGTTCGTTGATAAGCGCGGTGAATGCGGCGATTCAGGCACAGCATCAGGCCAACAGCATGTTCAGCCACTGCTTCCGGCGAGTAGGCCGGAACACAAACCACTTTTATCCCCAGTTCAGAAGCAGCGTCCAGATCAACATTGTTAAATCCTGCGCAGCGTAGTGCCAGGGTTTTAATGCCTAACTCAGCTAATTCCGTCAATACTTCTCGTCCACCGTCATCATTGACAAAAATACATACGGCCTCACTGCCGGTGGCGTTTTTTGCGGTACGCGGGCTGAGCATGAAATCAAAAAATTCCAGTTCGTAACCAAAGTGCTGGTTAACCTGTTCCAGGTATTTACAGTCATATTGTTTGGCGCTGTAGATGGCCAGTTTCATGGCAACTGCTCCAGGTAATCGGGTAGTTGTTTCTAAATAGTAAACTAACAGAAAACAATAAATAAAGAGACAAACCGTTACCTAAATAATGGTAGCGGTTTGGAAATGATGAGAAAGGAAAATGATTTAATGTGTGTTACTGAAGACTGAAACCGCTTCCGCCATGGTAGTGATCTGGCTTTGCAGACGTTCGATTTCAGTACTGGCGTGGCTGGCAAGGGTGGTATTTTGTCGGGTAGCGTCGTCAATGTTGTTCACTGCATCATTGATCTGACTCATCCCGATAGATTGCTCCTGTGTCGCATGGGTGATCTGTTTCACTAATTCGTTTACTTGTTGCACTTGATGATGAATGTGATTCATGGATTTCGACGTATGTTCAACCATGCGGTCGCCACTATTAATGTTATCGATGGTTAATTGAATGATGCTGGCAATATCTCGCGCTGATGAAGCACTGCGTTCTGCCAGCATGCGAACTTCCCCCGCCACAATAGCAAAGCTTTTACCCATTTCTCCGGCATGGGCTGCCTCTACTGCGGCGTTGAGCGCCAGAATGTTGGTACGGAATGACAGATTATCCAGTACACCGATAATATTGTTGATTTCATGACTGGAATGGATGAGGGTTTTCATCGTTTGGGCCACCTCCTGGACGGCTTCTTCTCCAGCACCTGCGGCCTGATTAGCCTCCTGAGCAAAGTTTTCCGCCAGTTGGGTGGCAGAGGCATTGCTTTTGATAGTGGCAGTGATTTCTTCCATGGAAGACGCGGTATTTTGCAGATTTTCTGCGGTTTCCTGACAACTTTGGCTTAACATATTGTTGCCTTTGGCTATTTCGGCACAGGCGGTACGTAGCTCGGCCAGTTGTCCGCTAACATCATCAACAAAGGTACGAAAATTCATTCCGGACTGATTTACCGCACGTAACAGCATTCCAACTTCATCAACGCGTTTAAGTTCAAATTTAAGATCGGCTTGCCCGGAAGCCGCTTTAATCGCTTGTTTTAGTATGCTCTCCAGTGGTCTGGCCAAATGTTGTACCAATAATTCACTGGTAGCTAAAGCCCCAATAGAAAGAAATAAGGCAAACAGTAGTGTTACGATGTTGGCAGGAAAGACGTAGATTAAGAGTCCCAGCGCAAATAATAGGAAAGTAAAAAAGTAAACTCGTATACGCCAGCGCACGGGAATAATTTTAAACAAACTTAACAATTTCAATGGGCCTTTATAAATCAGCAGCCCTTGATATAACTCTCTGATTTTTAATTTTTCTTCATTTATGTTCTTATACAAACTTTCGGCTTCTTTTATTTCATGTGCCAACGGCGTCGTGCGTACTGACATATATCCTGCGATATTTCTATTTTTAATCAACGGTGTCGTGCTGGCTTTTACCCAGTAGTAGTCACCATTCTTACGACGGTTTTTCACTATTGCCGTCCAGATTTTTTCAGATTTGAGCGTAGACCACATGTCTGCAAATGCAGCGGGCGGCATGTCTGGATGACGCACGATATTATGTGGTTGATCGATGATCTCAGCAAAGTCATAACCACTAGCTTTAATAAAATCTCTATTGGCATAAGTGATATGACTGTCTGGTGTTGTCACCGACATCAGTTTTGTTTTTTCATCTAACACATACTGAATATCACTGACTGGAAAATTCTTACGCATCGTTCAATCCTTATTCTTTGGGCAAGTGTTAACTTCAATGTTTTAAAATAAGCTAACAATTGAATTCATTAATGGCAAGGATAGACACCAAACACGAAAGTAAAAAATGCCGACTGATAAATAGACATACACTGTTTAATTTTCATGTTTGTTATTCATTTTTCCCATTACTGTACTCAAATGATAATGTTTATTATTTTAATAAATCAGGAGTGATTAATATCCATAATAGATTATCTTGCTTAAATTTTTACCAAAAAAAATAATAGCAGCGTGAGTGATTTTGCTATTCCATCATTTATACCCCAAATCATTCAAGTTGCAAAATGGCGGTAGGTGAACTGGAAGGTAATGGGTTGAATGTGCCCACTGATATGTGCAGTTTATACCAGTGGGGCAGTCGTATGTTAATGAGGGGTACTAAACACTGACACCGCTTGCGCCATTGTGGAGATCTGTTGTTGCAAGTGACCGGTGGCGGAGTTTGATTGACTGGCTAATGCCGTGTTCTGATGGGTTAGCGCATCAATCTTGTTTACCGCGTCATTAATCAGGTTGAGTCCCTGTGATTGTTCCTTGGTGGCCATGCTGATCTCATTCATTAAACGGGTAACTTGTTGCACTTTCGTCAGAATATTGCCCATCGACTTATTGGTGTGGGCAACTTGTTGATCGCCGGTCCGGATACTGCTAAGTGTGTCGTCAATCAGTTCAGCAATGTTTTTGGCTGAATTGGCGCTGCGTTGCGCCAGTGAACGAACCTCACTGGCAACCACGGCAAAACTTTTTCCCTGTTCGCCAGCATGTGCCGCCTCTACGGCGGCATTAACAGCCAATATATTGGTCTGAAAGGAAATATTATCCAGTACGCTGATAATATCGGTAATTCGCTCACTGGCCTGGGTAATGGTATCCATGGTACTGGCGACTTCAGAAACCGCTTTTTCACCAGCATTCACTACCTGATTAACGTCCTCGGCATATTCTGAGGCCCGGACTGACGCTTCGGCATTGCTTTTGATGGTGGCGGTGAGTTGCTCGATGGATGCTGCGGTTTGTTGCAGGTTTTCCTCGGTTTTTTCACAACATTCCGCTAACGTGTTATTGCCCTGGGCTATCTCGCTACAGGCGTTTTTCAACGCATTCAGGTTATTATTCACGTCATCCACAAAAGTGCGAAAGTTCATACCGGACTGATTTACCGCTCGCATCAACATACCGACTTCATCTGCACGATTGAGTTGCACCAGATTATCCGCCTGTCCGGCTGCTGACTTCATTGCCTGTTCCAGAATCCGTTCAATCGGTTTGGCAACATGCAGTACCAGTAGCTCACAAAAAAGACCGCTACAGATTATCAACAACGGAAACAGCATCCATATCAGTGGTGTATGGATCAATAGAGAAAACACCATTGTCAGTGGCAACAGGCCTAACAGGGCAAAATAGCTGCGAATACGCCAGCGCAACGGCATGGTTTTGAACATGCTCAGCCATTTTAATGGTCCGCGATAAACCAACAGGCCACAATGGAAAGTCCGGTGTCGGAGTTTTCCTTCGTTGACCATAGCGTAGAGTGTTTCTGATTGCTGGATCTCTTCTGATGATGCGGCTGTGCGTACTGACATGTAGCCGATCAGTTTCCCCTCTTTTTTCAGAGGAGTCGTACTGGATTTTACCCAGTAATGATCGCCGCTCTTACATCGGTTTTTTACAATACCCGTCCAGATTTTCCCTGCCTTTAGCGTACTCCACATATCAGCAAAGGCTAATGGTGGCATATCTGGGTGGCGGATAATGTTATGCGGTTGATCCATTAACTCGTCGGACTGATAACCGCTGACCTTAATGAAATCTGCATTGGCATAGATGATATGGCTGTCAGGTGTGGTGACGGACATTAATTTGGTGCTGGCATCCAACGGATACTGATGTTGGCTGACAGGATAGTTTTTGCGCATTACTTAATCCCTTTATAGTGCATATCCTGATGGTGATTCTGTTATTGAGGTGACAGATACCGTCCGGGTAACTACAACAGTGATAGCCTCAATGAAAAGTGACGTACTATTGGCGTATTTATGTAACGACAAAAGTGAAATATAAGAACGACCCATTTCAATTGCTGTGTATATGTAAAATTTTACCACTCGCGAGTGAGTTAGATGTATGTATTTTGCTGTGAAATGTGAGCTGAATGGTTAATGTAGAGGCTAGTTAATGGGTACTTCGTGCCAAAGGGTAGACGTGGCGAGGATGGAACAGTGCCAAAAATAATAACCATGCGGAATAATTCCTGATGTTTAAGAAATTTATACTGCCGACTGGCCTGTTAGCCAGTTTGGTCTTGTTATTGATTACCATGTGGTTATCGTTGCCGCACTGGATGCCACAGCTGCTGGCGTTCTGGTTGCCAACTGGCACGTCAGTCATTATCGATTCACCTCCTCGCTGGCAGAAAGGCCTCTATCTGCCGGGTTTTAGCGTCAATTTCCAGCAATGTCGGTTTCTGTCGGTGGAGGGCATCGGCTTGCACCGTCGGCAGGGTTTATGGGCGTTGGCGATAGACCGTCTGCATGTCGATGCGACCTGTCTGCAATACTTGCCTGAGGTGGATCACCATACCCCTGCGTCGCTGGCGCAGTGGCAGCGGCGTCTGCCTTTAGCTGATGTCGCCATCCATCATTTTTCACTCTCTCCCTGGATTAATGACAACGGCGCATTGCATCTAAAGAGCCGGGCTGAACAGCAGACGGTGGATTTTCAGGGAGAACGGCTGCGGTTATTGGCGGATATCAACGGGCAATCACTGACACTGCGTGAAGGTCGTGTTGCTACTTATCAGGGACAGCCGCCAGTGAAGCTTAGTGGCACCTTACAATTGGCTACGTTACTGAATCAGTTACCCGTTGAGGGGCATTTACAAGGAAGTATGGTTCCGCTGCAATTGTCAGAGCCGGTAACGGTGGCGTTACATTGGGAGAATAATCACGGCGAATTGACGCTGGGAACGGTGGGCGAAAAGACACCGTTGCTGATTTTGCCCTGGAGTATGGATGCCGACAGAATTCAGGTCACCAATGGACGTTGGCACTGGCCTTATGGCGTTCAGCCGGTGTCGGGGGGCGTTGCCATGACACTGACGGACTGGCAGCAAGGGATAAACCATACCCGCATTGAAGCGCGTATCAATATACTTACCCAAGGACACAATGGTAAGGCCAATGCGGTACTGGTACTCGGCCCTGGCACGTTGGGGATGGTCGATAGTAATCTGCGTTTTCAACTCACTGGTCAGGCCAATTTAAAAGCCGTGTCTTTCTCGGCATCGTTGCCAGGGATTCTGCGTGGCCCGGTGCTTAATCCAGCGTTATCCATTCTTCCCGGTGCGTTGCTACGAGCCTGGGGAAAGTTAAAGCCAGATATGACGCTGGAAGAAGCCCGCTGGCCACTGGCAGGCATAATAGTGAGTGAGGCGGGGGTCAGTGGCCGTCTGCAAGCGATTGTTCGGGTGCGAGATGCGTATTGGGGGCGATCAAGACTCCACTTTGATGGCGTGGCGCACGATTTCTGGCCGGATAACGGTAATTGGCAATGGCGTTATTGGGGGAAGGGGGAATTGCTGCCGTTTCAGGGACACTGGGATATCGCGGGGCATGGTTACTGGAAAGATTCGTTGCTTGAAGTCAGTGCGCTGTCCTGCGGGCTGGATCACATTCACTATGGCGCTATTACGGTTGTCAAACCGAGGCTGACGCTGGTGCAACCGTTGCATTGGCAACGGGACAAAACTGCAAAATCGTTACAAATGGCATTACGACTGGTGGCTGAACAGGTGGACTTCGGTGGGGCGAGTTCATTGCCGCCAGCGACCTTGATGCTGAATATTAAAGGGCGTGAGCCGGATGATTTTCAATGGGAAGGTCGGTTACAGGCAAATGACATAGGTCCAGTGACCTTGTCTGGCCGTTGGGATGGCAAGCGATTACGCGGTAGCGGTTGGTGGCCTGCACAACCACTGCGGGTGTTCCAGCCGCTGTTACCCGCAGATTGGAAAATCACTCTTCGGTCCGGTAAATTTTATGCTCAGACGGCATTTTCTGCTGCCCGTGGACAGGGATTTAGCGCTGGCGGACACTGGGTAGTGAAAAATGCAGCGGCGTGGATATCGGACGGTGATGTCAGCGGCGTGAATTTTATTCTGCCTTATCGGTTTCATGATCACCGCTGGCAACTGGGGGTTAAACAACCAGTCACATTACGGGTTGGTACCCTGAATAACCTGTTCCATATACAGAATATCCTGATGACGCTTTCTGGCTATTATCCCTACAGTGACCGATATCCGTTGACGTTGTCACAGGTGGATATGGATGTACTGGGTGGGCATATCTCGCTCTCTCCGTTACGTATTCCACAACATGAAGCGGCTATCCTACGGGCCGAACATATTGAAACGAGTGAGCTTTTT
Source organism: Prodigiosinella aquatilis (assembly GCA_030388725.1). Lineage (NCBI taxonomy): Bacteria > Pseudomonadati > Pseudomonadota > Gammaproteobacteria > Enterobacterales > Pectobacteriaceae > Prodigiosinella > Prodigiosinella aquatilis. Next base: position 2,576,401 of record CP128857.1, on the reverse strand, counting down.
ACCGTACTGAAAGTTAAAAAAGTCGCGATGTCTGGTCGTGTAAGTGGCATATTACCGCTTGATTTTACGTATCCAACAACCGTGGTCCAACATGGCTTTTTTACTAATGATGGTGCGTTGACGTTACGCTTGGATCAACAACTGGCCGATGAACTTGCAAAAAAGAGTTTGACCGATGCGATGGCTGTAGAGTGGCTGCGCTATTTGGAAATTGATCGTTTCTCAGCCAGTATTGATGTGGATAAACAGGGTTGGTTGCTTCTGAAATCACATATTCGTGGTAAAAGTTCCCTGAGCAATGCCAGGCGGGAAGTGATACTGAACTACCATCATCAGGAGAATATTTTTCAATTATGGCGCAGTCTGCGCTTTGGGGATAATTTGCAGGATGCTCTGGGACAGCAATTGACGGAATAATAACTAAGGAATCATGCTATGAGAAAGGTCTGTGCTGCCTTATTACTGTCTATAGTGTGGCTTACCGGATGCATGCCCCGGATTGAGCTGGCGGCGTCCAAAGAGCCGATCACGATTAACATGAATGTCAAAATTGATCATGAAATACATATCAAGGTGGATAAGGACGCCGCCCAAATGTTGGAAAAATCAGACACCAAAGTCAGAGAAGTGGTAAAGAAAAGCGCGCCTGATAAAGGCGCGCAATAAATTACCAAAGTACAATAAAAAATGGGGGGTAATGAATGATGATGTTTACGCTGTTGCCAACTGGGACAACTGGTCTTTCGCGTCTTGCAGGGCCTTTTGTGCTACATCCGGACCATAGCCAAAACCTTCTGCAAATACGAATTCAACGTCAGTAATGCCAATAAAGCCGAGGAACAAGCGCAGATACGGGGTTTGCAGGTCACTTGGCGCGTCTTTATGGATACCGCCGCGGCTGGTTAGTACCACCGCTCGTTTGCCTTTCACCAGGCCTTCAACGCCATTTTCACTGTAGCGGAATGTCACACCAGCGCGGGCAATAAGATCAAAGTAATTCTTTAGCTGGGTGGGAATGTTGAAGTTATACATCGGTGCAGTCATGACAATGACATCATGGGCCTGTAGTTCGGTAATCAGCGCATCAGATAGCGTCAAGGCTTCCTGCTGACGTGGCGTCAACGGTTTATCGGAAGGACGCATGGCGCCGACCAGTTCTCCATCCAGTACCGGCACTGGCTCAGCAGCCAGATCGCGTTCGGTAATGGTATCACCAGGATGAGCCGCCAACCATTGAGCAGTAAAGTGGTCAGCCATTTGGTTTGACTGAGAGAAGTCGGCCAGAATACTTGATTTCAGAACTAATACTTTACTCATTGCCAATTCCTTGTCTTGTTGAAGGTCACGAAGAATATGTCTTCGAATAGAGGCATAATAGGTAGGTTGTCGATGGCGTGATAGCTGAATATTTCGAGTGCTTTGTTCGATTTTATTGAATGAGCATTTTCTCCCTGTGTTATAGCCCGTGGCACCAATGTGATACCATGCCCGCCGCATTACCGCCGTAACCGGCTCTGCGACAGAGAAAAGTATTTAAGGAACGCACCGTGAAATCACCTCTCAATGCATTAAGCCTTCAGATCAATACGTTAATGCTACGCGATCAACCACGCTTGCGCCGCCGTGTGCAAGGCGCGATGAAAGTGGCAAAACCACAAGCTCAGGCGGCGATTGCTCAGGAGATTGAGGGAGAAATTCTTGTCGCCCGCCAGCGGGTGGAGAACCGACGCGCGTCTCTGCCTGTCATCACTTACCCCGACGCTTTGCCGGTCAGCCAGAAGAAAGAGGCTATTCTGGCGGCGATACGCGACCATCAGGTGGTGATTGTGGCGGGGGAAACCGGTTCGGGTAAAACCACCCAGTTACCTAAAATCTGTCTGGAACTGGGGCGAGGCATCACGGGACTCATTGGTCATACTCAGCCACGTCGTCTGGCGGCACGAACGGTGGCGGATCGTATTGCCGCTGAGCTGGAAACACCGTTGGGCGGCACGATAGGTTATAAAGTACGTTTTCATGATCAGGTGGGTGATAACACGCTGGTCAAGTTGATGACCGACGGTATTTTGCTGGCGGAAATCCAGCAGGATCGGCTGTTGATGCAATACGACACGATCATCATCGATGAAGCGCATGAGCGCAGTTTGAATATCGACTTTATTCTGGGCTATCTGCGGCAGATTCTGCCCAAACGTCCGGACCTAAAAATCATCATCACGTCGGCCACTATCGATCCTCAGCGTTTTTCCCGTCATTTCGGGCAGGCACCAATTATTGAGGTTTCCGGACGTACCTATCCTGTGGATGTACGCTACCGCCCGGTGGTGGAGGATGCGGAAGACAGTGAGCGCGATCAATTGCAAGCGATTTTCGACGCGGTGGATGAGCTGGGACGCGAGGGGCCGGGTGATATCCTGATTTTCATGAGTGGTGAACGCGAAATCCGGGATACCGCCGATGCGCTGACCCGGCTGGATTTACCCCATACTGAAATTTTGCCTTTGTATGCGCGTCTATCCAATCAGGAGCAGAATCGTGTATTTCAGTCGCATCATGGTCGCCGCATTGTGCTTGCCACCAACGTGGCGGAAACCTCGCTTACGGTGCCGGGTATTCGGTATGTCATTGATCCCGGCACGGCACGTATTAGCCGTTACAGTTACCGCACCAAAGTGCAGCGCCTACCGATTGAACCCATTTCACAGGCATCGGCTAACCAGCGGAAGGGCCGCTGTGGTCGCGTAGCGGCTGGCATATGTATCCGGCTTTATGCGGAGCAGGATTTCCTTTCACGACCAGAATTTACCGATCCGGAAATTCTGCGTACCAATCTGGCGTCGGTCATTTTGCAGATGACGTCACTGGGGCTGGGCGATATTTCCGCTTTCCCATTTGTCGAGGCGCCGGATAAACGCAATATTCAAGATGGTATCCGTTTACTGGAAGAACTGGGCGCGATCCAAAGCGGAGAAAACGGGCATTACCATTTATCACAACAGGGGCAGCAACTGGCACAGTTGCCTATCGATCCACGGTTGGCGCGTATGGTGCTTGAAGCTCGCAAGATGGGGTGTGTCCGTGAAGTCATGATTATTACTGCTGCCTTGTCGATTCAGGATCCGCGTGAGCGCCCACTGGATAAGAAGCAGGTGTCAGATGAAAAACATCGGCGCTTTGCCGATAAGGAGTCTGATTTTCTGTCATTTGTGAAACTGTGGGATTATTTGCGCGAGCAGCAGAAAGCGTTGTCTGCCAGCCAATTCCGCAAGTTGTGCCGTACCGATTTCCTGAACTACCTGCGAGTGCGTGAGTGGCAGGATGTCTATACCCAGTTGCGTCAGGTCGTAAAAGAGCTGGGATTACCGGTTAACAGCGAACCTGCCGATTACTTCAGCATTCACTGTGCGTTACTTTCCGGGTTGCTTTCCCATATTGGACAGAAAGATATGGAGAAGCCGGAGTTCAGCGGTGCACGCAATACCCGGTTTGTGATTTTCCCTGGCTCCGGTTTGTTTAAAAAGCCGCCCAAGTGGACCATGGTGGCCGAACTGGTGGAAACCAGCCGGCTCTGGGGGCGGATTGCCGCGCGTATTGAACCGGAATGGGTGGAACCGTTGGCCCAGCATCTGATTAAACGCAGTTACAGTGATCCACATTGGGAGAAAGCACAGGGTGCGGTCATCGCTCAGGAAAAGGTAACGCTGTTCGGTTTACCGGTCGTGGCGGCACGCAAGGTGAATTATGGCTCCATTGACCCGCAGCTATCCCGTGAGCTGTTTATCCGCCACGGGTTGGTTGAAGGTGACTGGCAGACACGGCATGTATTTTTCCGCGCCAATCTGAAGCTACTGGCTGAAGTAGAGGAGCTGGAAAACAAATCCCGCCGTCGCGACATCCTGGTGGATGATGAAACGTTGTTTGCGTTTTACGATCAACGGATTCCACATGATGTCATTTCCGCACGTCATTTTGACGCCTGGTGGAAGACCGCCAGCCAGACGGATGCTGATCTGCTGAATTTTGAAAAGAATATGCTGATCAAGGACGGTGCGGATAGCGTCAGTGCGCTGGATTACCCCAACTTCTGGCACCAGGATAATATTAAATTGCGGCTGAGCTATCAGTTTGAACCAGGGGCTGACGCCGATGGCGTTACGGTGCATATTCCATTGCCGATTCTCAATCAGGTGAAAGAAGACGGCTTTGAATGGCAGATTCCCGGCGTGCGGCGTGAATTGGTGATTGCACTGATTAAATCGCTGCCAAAACCAACTCGACGCAACTTTGTGCCTGCACCTAACTACGCTGAGGCGTTTTTGGCCCGGGTAACACCACTGGGAAAAGGGCTGTTGGACGCGCTGGAACGAGAACTACGTTTGATGACCGGCGTGACGGTTCCTCGTGAAGAGTGGCAGTGGGATCAGGTGCCCGATCATCTTAAAATGACCTTCCGCGTGCTAGATGAAAAGAATCGTACTCTGCGGGAAGGGAAAAGCTTGAGTAATCTGAAGGAACAGTTGAAAGACAAGGTACAGCAAACGTTATCAGCTGTGGCAGATGAGGGTATTGAGCAAAATAATCTGCATACCTGGAGTTTTGACCACCTGCCCGAGTGCTATGAGCAGAAACGCGGTGGTTATGCGGTGAAAGCCTATCCGGCGTTAGTGGATGAAAAGGACAGCGTGGCAATTCGCCTGTTTGATACACCACATCAGCAGCAACAAATGATGTCGCGAGGGTTGCGGCGATTGTTACTGCTGAATATTCCTTCCCCTATCAAGTATCTACATGAAAAGTTGCCCAATAAAGCCAAGCTGGGATTGTATTTTAATCCTTATGGCAAGGTGCTGGATCTGATTGATGACTGCATTGCCTGTGGTGTGGATATGCTCATAAGGGAGTTTGGCGGACCGGTGTGGAAAGAAGAGGATTATCTGCGGTTGCATGACAAAGTCCGTGCCGAGCTAAATGACACGGTGGTGGATATTGCCAGGCAAGTAGAGCAGATCCTGACGACAGGTTTTGCCATCAACAAACGGTTGAAAGGGCGGGTAGACATTACCATGGCGCTGGCGCTGAGTGATATCAAAACCCAGCTTAATGGGTTAGTTTACCGCGGCTTTGTGACTGAAAATGGCTGGCAGCGTTTGCCGGATGTATTGCGTTATCTGCGGGCGATTGAACGGCGGCTGGAAAAACTGGCACAAGACATTAATCGTGATCGGGCGCAGATGCTGAAAATCGAACAGGTTCAGCGGGCCTGGCAGCAGTGGTTGCACAAATTGCCGCTGGAACGTCGGGATGATGAGGACGTAAAAGCGATTCGCTGGATGATTGAAGAACTGCGGGTCAGCTATTTTGCCCAGCAACTTGGTACGCCTTACCCCATTTCTGATAAACGCATCCTGCAAGCGATGGAGCAGCTTGACGTTTAAACCTGGTTTTTCCCCGGTTCCGGTCATCCCCGTTCATGCCATTGGACGGGCAGATACGGTAACCACTTTTCAGAAAAAGGGCGTTTTCTGTTCAGGAAACGCCGATAAACTGACTCAATGGGATGCGCGTTCAGACAACGTTTCTAATTGTTGACGAATAGCGGTAACGGCCACGGCACGGTTGTCTGCCTGGTTTCGGGCACTGGCGTCCGGAGCGGAACTCTGAATCCCCACTAACACCCAGCCACCGGGGGTTTTCAACATCAACGGCGAGCCACTGTCGCCCGGTAAAGTGTCGCACCGATGCGACATCACGGCCTTATGTACCCAACCCGTGATCAGACAATTCTGGTGCCGGTATAGTGTTTCCTGGTGATCTTCCGGATAACCCGCCTGAGTAACGCGCTGGTGTGCCTGTGCCAAGGCGATTTTCAATGCCCCCAGCGAGCCTGACCATAACGGTAATGGTTTGATATCGGGAGGCGTCTGTTTCAGGCGGATAAGCGCGTAATCCCACGGTGCCGCAGCGGGAGGAACGATCCAATCGTCTCCGTCGGCCTTCAGCCGTTTGGCCAGCCGTCTGTTGGTTAGCGCTACAATCTGGTGGGTCTCATAGCGCCAGCCGTTGCCGGTAGGTAAAAAGCGCAAGGCAATGGGTTTGTCGGCGACACCTGGAGGCGCAAGCACGCAATGTCCTGCGGTAAGTGCCAGATGTGGCGAAATCAGTGTTGCCGTGCAGAGATTACCGCCAGCGGTTTCTAACTGGCCGATGGCCTGCCAGGGCCATTGAGATACATCAGGAACTTTATCGCGATCATCATGGTTAAAAAACAGGATTTGCTTTTGCTGCTCAGCGCTGGGAACGGTATCTGCCCAAACCGTTGGCGCAAGAAGGGTGAATGAACATAACAAACAGGCTGATATGCGCATAGAAGAGTTCGCCTTTGAGTAAAATTCAGCGTGTTAACAATGGGGTGAAATAGCTAATAGTATAAAATAACTATAGATGGATTTGCTGTTGGACGGATCGGGCACCATTGTTGTCATGCCGTCGGTGACATGAAAATAAATTACAGGAAAAACAGTATGATAACCAACGCACAAATAAGCAGAAAGGACAATACGATTTCAAATGAATAACGACGCAGCATCATCCTATCCCCATGAAATAAACACCCGGTCAAACCGGGTGTTTAAGGTCACTTATGTCATGCTGGAAGTTGAATAATGAGCGAATCACTTCCTGTATTCATGACTGTCGATAGACAGCACGCTTAATTAAGCTGCCGGGGTAGCAGTCTTCTTGGCCGGAGTGTGTTTTTTCATAACTTTTTTCTTGGCTGCCTGAGCTTTCTGGGCAGGGGTAACGTGTTTTTTCACAACTTTTTTCTTAGCGGCCTGTGCTTTTTGAGCAGGAGTTGCTGTTTGTTTTGCATGTTTTACATGCTTAACATGTTTTACGTGCTTAACATGTTTCTTAACATGGGCTGTTTTAGCCATAGTTGTTGGTGCGCTAGCGGTAGGCGCCGTTGTAGCTGCATCAGCTGCAAAGGCAACAGAGGACAGACCCAGAGCTACACCTGCGATCATTACTAATACTTTATTCATCATCATTTCCTCATTATCCAATTCGTATTTCGAACCCCTAATGTGGGCCGATGAAAGGAGAATAAGCGAATATAAGCTATCACTCTGTGAGTGATTGGTTTCAGCGTGTAACGGATTGTACAACCTTTGTCGGCAAACCACCGGAAGCCGATGTAGAGGTGATGACCGGCCAGCGAAAAATAAACCGTGCACCGCCCAGTGAACTGCTTTTCACACTGATGTCTCCACCATGAGCGCGGACGATGGCGTGAACAATCGCCAGTCCCAGTCCACAGCCGCCACTGCTGTTTTCAATACCAGAATCAAGCCGAATAAAAGGTTCAAAGATGGTTTCTCTATCCTGTGGGGCGATACCGGGCCCATCATCTTCAACTTGCAGACAGGCTACGCCTTGATCCAGCGTGAGTCCTATTCGCAAGCGGCTTTTGCAGAAACGCAGCGCATTAGTGACCAGATTATTTAAAACTCGCTCCATCAGCCGTAAATCGACATAGCCGAAATTAGCGGATTGATGAATATCCAGCTCAATTTTTTTATCCGCATGAACCAGTTGAAAATCCTGAACCCGCTTTTGTAACCAGTCTGATAAGGCAATGGCTTCCAGGTGCAGTGTGACCTGTGGTCGATCAAGACGAGCATAAGTGAGTAATTCATCAATTAATGCCTCCAGTTGACTGATGTCCCGGTTAATCGATTCTTGCTCTTTTTCGGTCAGATTGTCGCTGATTGCCAGGCGGTAGCGCAGGCGCACCAAGGGCGTTCTCAGTTCATGAGCGATGTTATCAATGAGTTGTTTTTTACTGGCAATCAGTTGATTCAGATTGTCCGCCATACGATTAAAGGCCACCCCGAGACGGAAAAGACTAGAGGTGTTGTCAAAGTGAGTACGTTCTTCTAGATGCCCGTCCCCTAGTCGTTGGGCTGCGCTTTCCAGTTGCAGCATCGCTTTCCAGTGTGGGCGCATCCACAAAAATACGGGTAATGCCAGCGACAGGCCAATCAGCATCAGTACAAATAGATTAAGAAGTCGGATTTCATGCAGGAAAAACAGATAAGGAATCGGACCAACGGCCAAAACGTAATGGCTACGGGGGATGCGTTGAATAAACGTGTATTCATCGTCCAGTGCGATGATCTCGCCTTGTACCAGGCGCTGATGTTCCCGGGTACTGAGGGTGTATTTATTGATGGGTTCAATATGCAGTTTGAACGAGAGATTCAGGTCCATCTGATTAATGGTCTGATGCCATTCGCGTGGGGGAATAGCGCGCAGCTCATTACGGATCAGATAAAGTGAGCTTTTCATCAGATCATTCATGGACTGTCGACCCGCGCGTTCGGCCGTAACTTTATAAACCAACCCGACCAGCAGGGTCATCACCAAAAAGCTGGCAAAAAGTAACAGAAAAAACTGAATAAACAGCTTTCTCATGATAAGCGTGTCTCCCAGGCGTTGGGTGCGAACAGATAGCCTTTGTTACGGATAGTTTTGATACGAACGGGTTCCAGCGCATTGTCGTACAATTTTTTGCGCAGACGGGAAATGGCGACATCTATACTGCGATCCATGCCGTCATAGCTAACACCTCGCAGGTTTTTGAGCAATGCTTCCCGGTCCATGACTTGCCCGGCATGAGTAGCCAGTTGCCACAGAAGATCAAAATCGGCGGTGGATAGTACGATGTTTTCATTATCCAGTGTGACTTCCCAATTGATAGGGTCGATGCACAATAGACCAAAGTTCAAGGGTTTATGCAGTTGCACCGATTGTGATTTATCCAGCGGAGACGAAGGTGTCGCCGCGTATTGACGGAAATGTAGCCGTAGCCGCGCTAACAATACCGCTGGCGGTGTGGTTTTCAGAATGTAGTCATCAGCACCCATCTCCAACGCCAGAATATGGTTCATGTCGCTATCAAGAGAGGTTAGTAGAACGATAGGACCGGAGAATACCGGTCGCAGTTCACGGCAAAGCGTCATACCGTCTTTGCCGGGCAACATAATATCCAGCAGTATCAGGTCAGGCTTTTGTTTTTCAATAAATGCCAACGCCGTGTCCCCACGGGGCTCTATCTGCACATCAATATCATGTTTGCCTAAATACGCTGCGATCAATTTGCCTATTTCGGCATCATCTTCAACAAAAACAATTTTATACATGTTTGTAAACTCACAACTTAAAGCATTCCAAAGCATAGGGTTACGTCACTCGCCGCGCTATTATTGAGGCGTAAACAAGCGTGTCGGGTTAGCGTAGCGGACGACCACCGTCCAGTCCCAGCGTCTTACCGGTCATGTAGTGACTACTCAGCAGATAATGAACCAGCCGGACAACTTCTTCTTCGCCAGGTACGGTTTCTATCAAGGATTTTTTCAGAGCTTTCTGACGATACTTGGCAGTATCGTCTGGGTGAAACATGATCAGTGCTGGCGCAATGGCATTGACTTTGACATCGGGTGCCAGCTTCTTGGCAAAAGAGCGGGTCATATTGTCTAGCGCCGCTTTACTGGCGGCATAGGCGATGTGTTTTTCACTGCCTTTTTCCACGACATAATCGGTTAGATGAATGATATCGCTTCCTCCGACACCCTGACCACACAGACAAGATTCCAGCAGTTGATTAAGCAGGTAAGGGGTATAAACATGGATTTGCAACATTTCTGCCAGTGTTTGTTCCAGCGGTTCATCATGGTGTTCAGCCCGCCAGGTGCTGGCGTTGTGGATAACGGCCCGCAACTTCGGTGTCAGCGCCTTGACGCGTTTGGCAAAATCATAAACGTTTTCGGTAGTTGAAAAATCAGCTTGCAGGCAGGTTGCACCTTGCTGTGACAATATATCCAGCGACGGGTAGTATGTACGCCAACTGACAATTATGGGCACATTCTGTGCCAAAAAGGAGTGTGCCAACGCCAGACCAATGCGTTTTGCTCCACCGGTAATCAGCACGGGGGCGCTAGAAGAAGTTGTCACAATAAAAGCTCCTGCTTTTGCGGAGTAACACTACAATTATTCAAGACACTATACCTTATTACGTCTTTTTTGCGTTGTAATGCTCAATGGTGAATGGCGGAATTTACCCACTGGTAACGGAGAGGAGAAACCGGTGAAAAAGGTTCATCTTGTACCTACAAACTCCAGTGAAAGGATCTGCATTGATTACACCGCTTATCTTGGTGCGTTGTGCAATAAGCGCTGGCGCTTTATTGATGCCATCTATGGCGTGATGCCGATTTTCGGTATTGTCACGAAAATGCCGGGGAGGGAACCCGCTACTGAGAATGAGAAACTTGAGGCGCTGGCGTTGCAAGTGCTGTCGACACAGGTCAGCGATGAAACCAATATCGCTCGTTTAATTACCCTGGCGCAGCAGCAGGGATTGACGGATATTGATATCCGTCTGCCCTATGCCCTTTCAATGGAGCAACTACAAGCTATTGGCCAGGAATGCCATGACTGTTTGCCGGCATTGACGCAGTATGAGGAATATCTGTCTATCCACATTACCGAGCCTATGCCGGGAAATGCTCCGTGAATCCTGCCTGATTGATACATGCAGTTGATCCTTTACACCTTATTCTGGTGGTGTGTCTTGCTGCGGTGCTGTCGCCGCCAGTGCTTGTTCCAGCGTAGCGTAAAAGCTTAAACGGTTGGCGATGGGCGTTACATTGGCCCGAGCCAGGGTTTTTAGTGGCTGGAACGGAATATCCGTAATGATCAGATGTTTGTCGGCAGGCAGCAGTTCACTGAAACGCATGAACGCACTCAAACCACCCGCATCCAATACCGGTACGGCATCCCACTGCAAAATAATGGTGTGATATCCTTCACTGCGCTCCAGCAGGTCGTTAAAAATGCGTTCCGCGGCAGCGAAAAACAGTGGGCCATTCACGCGTAAAACCAGTCTCTCGTTCGGCAGCTTGCCCGCCAACTCGCTCAATCGGGTCATTTTGGCGATTCTGCGCATAAATAGCAGTGATGCCAGCACAATGCCCACGGTAATGGCAATAACCATGTCAAACAGCACAGTCAATGACATACACAACACCATTACGATGATGTCGTCTCTGGGGGCCCGACGTAACAGATCAATTACTTTGTGGGCTTCACTCATGTTCCAGGAAACAATAAGCAAAAGAGCAGCCATCGCTGCCATTGGCAGGTAAGAGAGTGACGGTGCCAGCACCAGCAAGGCCAGCAGTACCAGCAAAGCATGAATCACAGCAGAAACAGGTGATGTGGCACCGGCTCGCACGTTGGCAGCTGAACGGGCAATGGCGGCGGTGGCGGTAATGCCGCCGAAAAAAGGGGCAATGATGTTGCCGAAACCTTGTCCCACCAGCTCAGCATTTGAGCGATGTTTCCGGCCAGTCATACCATCCAGCACCACAGCGCACAGCAGTGATTCAATAGCGCCAAGCATCGCCATGGAAAACGCCGCCGGGAGTAAGGCAGAAATACTCTGCAAACTGAGCGTCATGGTTTGTCCACTGGCTGAGGGAACATTCCAGGGAAGTACAAGTTGGGGAAGAATTGCCGGGATACCCTGACCCTGAGAGCCATCCGCCAGCAGATAGCTAAAGCGGGAGCCAATGGTCGCAACTTCTATATGCATCAATGACAGTATTCCCATGACAGCCGTACCTGCCAGCAATGCGGGCAAATGTCCGGGCACGCGAATATGCAATTTTGGCCAGATAAGTAAGACAAACAAGGTGGTACCGCCAATAAGCAAATCACCGATCTGTAGTGAAGGAAGCGCATGAACGATCGCTATTACTTTCCCGACGTAGTGTTCTGGCATTACTGGCATCGTCAGGCCAAAGAAATCCTTGATTTGCATGGTTGCAATGGTAATACCGATCCCGGAGGTAAAACCGAGAGTGACAGACAAGGGAATATATTCGATCAGGCGACCAAGGCGGCACACCCCCATCAGCAACAAAAATACGCCAGAAAGTAATGTGGCCACTAATAACCCGGAGAGCCCAAATTGCTGGGATACCGGATAGAGAATGACCACAAATGCGGCAGTTGGACCGGATACGCTGTAGCGGGAGCCGCCACTGAGTGCAATCACCAGCCCGGCGACGGCGGAAGTATAAAGCCCGTATTGCGGTGGAACGCCACTGGCGATAGCCAATGCCATCGCCAGTGGTATGGCAATGATACCTACAGTGATACCGGCAATAACATCATGAGTGAAGCGCTGTAACGTATATTTTTCACGCCAGCATGCCTCTATCAGCGCGCTGAACGGTGTCGTGCCGTTAATTCGGTGTGAGTTCATCTAAGGCAAAAAACCAACAAAAAGAAAAGGGAATGACGAGTCGCCAGTCAGTGACCCGACGTAGATTGAAGCGCTACGATACGCTCTTTGTCTGATGGAGATCCAGAGGTATATCAAGAGAAAGGCGTTACCTCTGTTGAGGGCGTGAAATGTAGCCTATTATTGGGAAATTCAGCAAAGGCTCTAATTGTTTGAATTTAATATATAATGTGACCCTTTGAGGTTTGCCTATGGCCTGCGTTAATGTGCATTGTCCCCGTTGTCATTCAGCTTTGGTTTATCGCCATGGTCATCACCCTAAAGGTCAGGAGCGCTCCCGCTGTCGTGAGTGCTGCTCTGTATTCCAACTGAGCTACACTTATCAGGCAAGAAAGCCCTGCGTTAAAGAGCAAATCGTTGATATGGCTTTCAACGGCGCAGGTGTTCGGGATACGGCAAGAACGCTAAAAGTCGGTATCAACACTGTCATCCGCACTTTAAAAAGCTTGTGACGAAGCGAGCGAATAACGTTCTCGCCAGTCGTTCATGCTGACGTAGCGCTCATCTGCGAACTCGATGAGCAATGGAGTTTTGTCGGCAGTAAAGCCCTCCAGCACTGGCTCTGGTACGCATACAATACAAAAACGGGTGGCGTACTGGCATACACCTTTGGTCTGAGAACTGCTGGCGTTGCTCGCCCCGTTTAACATCGGCATGATAACCAGCGATGACTGGGGCAGTTATGCCAGAGAGGTGCCGAAGGAGAAGCATCTGACGGGCAAAATATTTACTCAACGTATTGAACGCAATAACCTGACGTTACGAACCCGCATAAAGCGCCTGGCCCGTAAAACAATCGGCTTCTCACGATCGATTGAGTTGCATGAAAAGGTTATCGGGGCCTTCATCGAAAAGTGAATGTTCTACTAATTGGGTCATTACCCAATTAGTTAAGGATTAAATATTTTGCTTACTGGTCCCTGATATCTAAGCTGACTAATAGCCATAATAAATGAGTTTTAACGTAAATTAAAACTGGATATTACTCAGAATTGAAAGTGCGCATTCTATTCAGTTTTTAGGGCACAGAGAACGAATAGGAAGATATTTGAAATCCGTTGCCCCAAAGGATTATTAATTGGAGTTAAAAGTTTTTAGTACAATCTTTCATTGATGTTATTTAATTTATATTCCAATAGTATGAACTTTTTATTAAATGATAAAAATCATCAATAGTTATTGACTATTAAGAGTTCAAAGTATTAAAAATGCCCCACCTGACGAAGCTTTGAAATGGACAAAATGGAGAAGATACTGATAACAGGTGGCGCAGGATACATCGGAAGTCACGTCATAGAAATTTTACTTATGAATAATAAATCAGTTCGTGTATTAGATAACGGAATGTTTGGATTAGGGTCTCTATACCCTTTTTACGAAAATCCCAACTTCGAGTTAGTGGAGGGTGACCTGAGAAATATTTCTGATATAAGAAAATCAGTCAGGAATATTGATGTGGTTATTCATCTTGGAGGTATCGTGGGCAATCCGGCATGCAGTTACGACAAATTGACCTGTCAGGATGTTAACGTGACTGCAACGGAACGCCTTGCTGCCGCATCAGCCGAAGCTGGTGTCAGGCGGTTTATATTTGCTTCAAGCTGTAGTGTCTATGGTTATGGAACTCAGGTGTTTACGGAAGAGTCCGTCATGAATCCGGTAGACTATTACGCAGAAAGTAAAATTGCTGGAGAAGAAGCAATAAAGCAGTTTACGACAGATATGATTATGTCTACCTGTCGTTTTGCGACTGTTTTTGGCGTGTCACGCAGGATGCGGTTTGATCTTGCTGTAAATGGGATGGCAGCTTCGGCGTTTTATGAGGGGGTCTGCCATGTCCACGGCGGCGGACAATGGCGGCCATTTATTCATTGCCATGATGTGGCCATTGCCCTTTGTAAAATCAGCAGCGCATCTGAAAACCTTGTCAGAAACCAGACGTTTAATATCGGTTCAGATGAGCTGAATATGACTCTTGCTAAATTAGGGGATGAAATCGGGCGACTGGTCAAAGCGGCGCGGGTTGAAATTCATGGTGCTCTTTCTGATAACCGCAGTTACCAGGTTTCTTTTAAAAAAATAAGGGAGTCACTCGGCTTTACGTCCAGCATTTCAATTGATAAAGGCATCAGTCAGATTATCCATCTTATAGAAAGTCATATTATTCCCAGCCCCACGCTGCGCATTTACAGCAATCTGAAAACTACTGAACAACAGGTGGCGTAAATGGAAAATTTAACACAACCAGTTACAGCTGATAACAACAGCCGGATTTTCCCGGACGGACTTCCTTTTCTTAAACCATATCTTCCAGGCTTCAGTGAGATCGAGGATAACCTGAGGTCAGTAATATCTTCAGGGATGCTGACGAAAGGGAAGCTCAACGCACTTTACGAGAAAAATGTCAGCGAATATATAGGAACGTCAAACGTCATTGCCGTTTCTTCTGCAACCACAGGCCTGATTCTGACCTTGTTGGCGATGAACATTACTGGGGAAGTCCTCGTTCCGGCATTCACGTTCTGTGCAACGGCGAATGCAATCGTAAGAGCCGGAGCTACTCCGGTATTCGTGGATTGCGACTCTTATACGTATACGATCTGTCTGGAGGATCTGGAAGGGAAGATTACGTCTAAAACTCAGGCCATCATGGCGGTTCACGTTTTTGGGGTTCCCGCAGACTGTGAGCAACTGAAGAAGATCGCTGAGAAACATAATCTCAGGCTGATTTTTGATTCTGCTCATGCTATGGGGTCAGAGATTAATGGCAGAAAGATTGGCGGATTCGGGGATGCAGAAGTGTTCAGTACCACGCCAACAAAAACTCTGGTAACCGGAGAAGGCGGGCTGGTCTCGACGAATGACGAAGCTTTGGCAGAACGTATAAGAATAATGAAGGAGTATGGGAATAACGGCGATTATGATAATGCGTTTGCCGGGTTAAACGGGCGGCTGAGTGAGATGCAGTGTGCACTCGGAATAGCTTCCCTTCAGCATCTAAAAAAAAGTATAAATCGTCGTAATATACTCGCGGGGGTTTATAAGGTAATTCTCAGTGATGTACCTGGCATTGCGCTGCAGATGGTGCCTGAGAATATTGAGACCACTTATAAAGATCTTTCGATTGTAGTTGATGAAACTCTGTTTGGATGTGATAGAGATACACTCGCGGAAGCGTTGCAGAAGACGGGTATCCCCACGAGAAAATATTTCTATCCTGCGTTGCATGAAATGAAAGCATTTCGAGAGTATTTTCGCGCCTGCCTTCCCGTCACTGAAAATATTGCAAGAGGTATCCTGTGCCTTCCTCTGTATCCGGACCTGTCAGAAGAAGATGCGGAAAAGGTAGCAGTGGCAATACGTGCTGTTCAGGAAAATTATTCAAAATAATCAGGTAAAACATGTCATACGTAAAACACATGAGAAGCATGATAGGCCATCAGCAGCTACTTCTGGCGGGTGCTAACATAATTATCCTGGATGGCAGCGAACGTGTTCTTCTGCAACACCGCACCGACGGAAGCTGGGGACTCCCGGGAGGGCTTCTTGAGCCGGGAGAATCACTGGAGCAGACGGCTCTGCGTGAGGTGAAAGAAGAGACTAACATCGATATTCATGAGTTAACTCATCTTGCTGTCTTTTCGGGGGCCGAATATACCTTTATTCTGAGTAATAATGATGAAATAAATGTCATCACCTCTCTTTATTATACGAAGAAATGGTCAGGCGAAATAATAAATAATCCAGAGGAAGGTCAGACGCTTGAATTTTTCGACATAAATCACCTGCCTGATAATATGGATGCAGAGTATATTAATTATCTTCAGTATTATCAGGATAGAATGAAATGAGTCAGTCTGATGTAAGGCATGACGATCTATTCTTACGAGCTTCGGCCCGTTTTACATGTAAAAAATGGACGATTTTAATCGCCTTACTTTCTTTATTACTGTATATGGGATCGGATTTTCTGTCCAAAACACTCCTCAGTAATATTCCAGTTTCATGGATATCACTTTTCCGATTCAGCTGCGGATTGCCACTTTTATTGTTCTGCAATCCGGGTGCCTTTAATAGCAGGAAGGTAATGACTTTTGCAGGTGCTAATGTCATCAATTCGGTATGTGGCGTGTATGCAATTGTGGCGGGTAGTTTATCTGGCTTCGCGTTGGCAGGCCAGTTAAGACCTGTTTTTCTTATTTTATTCAGTGCCATAATATTAAAGATAAATTACAACTTAAAGTCATGGGCGTTGTTTTCAATTATCTTCATCATAAGTTATTTCTTATTTATTTCTGACAAAAATATTGGCCTTTCAGCAAACTATATTTATATTGCCAGCGTAGCCTTCCAGGCGTTTGTATTCTCAGGGTTGAGCCGTAACAACGACAGCCTCGTCAGCTATCTTGCTGTCTATAACTTCTGCGGGTTCATCCTGACATTGCTCTATATCTTATATAATAAGCTACCATTCCCTGACGCTCTCAGTATTAATGGACTGGTTCTGAGCGGGGTGCTGGCTATGGCAGGAAGCATACTGAACATCATTTCACTGTCTACGCCGTTCAGGCTGGAGGTTGGCTCCGTGAGCTATATCAGATTCCCCCTGACCCTCCTTCTTTCAGGGCTGTTTATGGGGGAAAGCATTCCTGCTTTAACATGGGTGTGCTGTACGGTTATTCTCTGGCTTGTGTATTTACTTAGCAAAACCCCACCCGTGAACAAGTAAGTTTGCTGTTACTGGTTTTTTTCACGCCTCTCAAAGACGTGGCTGCCCGTCAGGTTGACGTTCAGTATCTGGACGTCAGGCGACAGTTGATTGAGTCTTGTCAATTGATTAAAGACTGGGTCTTCGTGGTGAATATAGGACTTCACTATTTACCGCCTTACAGCCCGAATCTGAACCCGGTGGAGCGAATGTGGAAATTAATGAATGAACATGCGCGGAATAATCGCTATTTCAACAGTAAGCGGGAGTTCAAGGATGCGATATCGACATTTTTTAGCCAGACGCTGCTGGATATAGCGGATTCGCTGACATCTTGAATTAACGATCACTTTCAGGCGCTAAAACCTGCGTCTTGAGATTTATTAGGTATATAACGGCAATTGCACAGACTTAATAGAATGCAAAAACAGTAATGATTAGTTATCTTTTGCCGTAGAATAATCAAACTTACATTGATGATCCGGTTTATCATCGGTGAGAATATAGCGTGTCAGATGCATAGTAGAAAAGTTTCGGGGCGAGGGTGGTAAGCTGTGTTAACGCGTGATTTTTTGCAAAAAGCAGATTGTAGAACATCGTTTGGTTGTATTGAGGAAACCTTATTACTCACCCCACAGCAACGCGCTGATTCATTAGCGAAAACACTGGCATGTCGTCCTAATGACAGTCCGGTTTGGGTGTTTGGCTATGGTTCTTTGATGTGGAATCCAGTATTCGATGCTGAAGAGAAGAGCCTGGCGACGCTCAACGGCTGGCATCGGGCATTCTGCCTGCGCTTGACGGCTGGTCGTGGTACGGAAAACCAGCCTGGTCGAATGCTCGGTCTGAAACCGGGGGGTAATACTACCGGATTGGCCTATCGTTTGTCGGAAGCCACGTTACAGGAAGAGCTGGAATTACTCTGGAAGCGTGAAATGCTGACCGGGTGTTATCGTCCGTTATGGTGTGAGTTACTGCGACATGGCGGCGAGCCTATTTCAGCATTGGTGTTTGTCACTAATCCTGATCATCCTCAAGTGGAAGCGGATACCTGTATCCAGCATGTGGCGCCGTTGATCGCTCAGGCCAGTGGGCCGCTGGGGACTAATGCGCAATATCTGTTTGCGCTGGAACAGGAGCTTTATCATTACGGTATGACAGATGACGATCTGACGGCATTGGCCAGACAAGTATGGAAATTACAGAACGGTTGCTGAGACATTCATGAATAAACCGATTTCTGGGTAATCGGGGTGACAAATTTGCCGAGAGCGGATCCCCGCTTTCGCGGGGATAACCGGTTAAACAACTGCAACGCATTTGCTTGCACAGATGGATGTTTTTGTGAAAGCGAAGCCGTTCCTGATATCAAATTGATTACCAGCCTACGCCGAGCCCCAATGTATATAACGTGTCGTTGACATTACCCTGTACGCTTTCGGTACGGGCGCGTGTCACTTTCATGACCACGGAAGACCAGGTGGTTACTTTGAAACGCAGCCCTGCACCAGCCTTGAAATATAATGGTGTCGTGCCGTCAAAGGAGCGGCCGATTTCACCGTCGGTAAAGGCTTCAGTACGCTTACCGAACAGGAAGCGATCATAATTCCATTTAAGACCACTGGAGTAGAAGTTGTCCTTCTCGTCATTTTGGTAAATGAATTCCTGTGAGTTGATCAGCGTCGTTATAGAGAACGAGCCCAAGTCATTGTCCCAGAACTGATAACCAGGACCGGTACCGAAAGAGCGGTTGATTTTGATATCTTCAACCCAGTCTCGCTTGTATTGATAACGGGTCTGCCAGAACCAATTCTCGTCGATGAATTTATCCAGTGCATATTCACCAGCCGCATTTTTGGTACTTTCCACTTCATCTTCTTTGGCCATATGGTAGCTGGCATCAATGTTGTGACGCCAGGTACCGTGGCGAAGTTTGGTGTTTAGCGTGACATCATGATTATCGGTTTCAGTAGAGCTTTTCTTGTGAGATAGGCTGACATCAATATTACCTTTCCAGGAGAAATCCTCTATCAGCGGCTTAGGCTCTACCATAGTGGTGATACTTGATAGTGGCAACGTTTCCTGAGCGCCACTGACCTGACCATCGTCGATAGCGGGTCGGGCGATGATCGCACGCGTTTCGGCCGGTTTTATCGATGGATAAAGCGTACCTTTTTCGTAGCGATGACCCTGAATGATCATTCCATGGTCGGTCTGGAAAGTTTTTACTTTATCCCAGGAGATAGAAACGGTGTCTGCATAGTCTGTTTTGATGAACAGTTTACCGCTATCCAGTAGGGTGATTTGTCCGCTGAGCTTGTCGCCGTTGGCTAACCAGACCGTGTCTGCATAACTGCAAGAAATACCTGCGGCACTGAGACTGATAAACAGGCTCAGAGACGATATTGCATATTTGGAGTTTGTCATTTTGTTAGATAAACAGTAGTGACTCATAGTGAAAGACGTCATTGAGGACGTACGGCCGATAAAGAAAAAACCGGTTCTACCCGGCGGTGCAAACATTAACAGGAATCATGCTGGGGCTCTATGCATAACTGTCTTATTGATAGAATGTAAATTGTTATAAATAACGTTATTAATGAGGTTCCGCTATATATGACGCTACTCATATTGTTGTCACTGTTATAGCGGAATAGATAGTTACACCGCGCGACGGGGTGGCCCAGCCTGAGGAGACAAAAAGCGCGTTGTTAGCGATTGACGTAGTTTGATTACTACCCGTTCCTGAAAGAGCAGACAAAGGGTAATGGTGGAAAGCAGGAATATGCCGTAACCGACAAGTGACAATTGCACCTGACCGGCTATGCTGATGCACTGTGACCAATTAGTGAAGCACTCAAGTGGATTGCCGCGCACTAGCTGTTCACCCGTGCGGAACAGATTAAACAGCGGAACATGCAACGCAAAAATAGATAATGAGGTCGCCCCCAGTCGAGTCGACCAGGTTTTTACCCAGGTGCGGCGAGGTTCTTTGGCTTGTGCACACAGGTATACCAGTGCAACTTGTGCGGGTAGCAGTAACCCGTTGTGCAGCAGAAAATACCAATAAGGTGCCCCGCTCCGGGTGAACAACCAGGTGGCAGCAATAAAACTTAATCCGATAAAACATCCCAGCCCTCTGTTTTGCCAGGATGTCAGTGCCGGCAATTGGCCGTCACGGCATTTGCGAAAAATGGCATAGCCAAGCACACCGGCCAAAAATTCTGGTAGGCGAAGGAGCGGCGCACGTTGCAATAAGCCGGTATAAGGTATGCCGTACCATTGGTGCCAGACGGCCAATACAGCGGGCACCAGGTAGAATAGGCATATCATTGCCAGCCACAGGCGGGGATAACGACGGTTCACCAACCAGGGGGCCAGCAACGGAAATAACAGATAAAAGAAAAACAGGGTGGACAAAGACCATAATGGCGCATTAAACGTCAGAAAATAGGGGTTCCATGCCTGAAGCATCAACAGTTGTAGCAAGCTGTTAAACATCAACTGGCTGTTGGTCATGTAATGCCGCAACGTTTCAGGATTTACACTGGGATCATTGCTGTCATAGATAACAAAACGGGCACTGGCCGCCTGACCTTCAGGAGGAATGGCTAGCCAGTACATCAGGCTAACAGCCAGGATTGATGTTACTAAGCCGATAATATGTATTGGATACAGATTAAAGAAACGTTTGGCTAAAAATACCCGTGCCGGTTCTCGTAACTGGCCATTCCGAATGTAGACATGGGTCAACAAAAAACCTGACAGTACAAAAAAAGTACTGGTGGCAAAGAATCCCATGCTGGTCAGCTCACTGAGGAAAGGGATACTTTTACGTTGCGGGTAAACGTGGAATGTATGATAAATCATGACATAACAGCCCAGCAGAAAGCGAAGCCATTCCAGTCCGATAAATCGCTCTTTACTACCAACTTGCATTATTTATCCTCCAGTGCCTGATAACAACGCAATGAAGCGCAGTAATAGCACTAGTCTAGTCAATAAATATGGGGAAATATTTAGGAAAACGGCTATAAATTAAGAGAAGTCTTTTGAATGCCTCAATATACAAGTAATTATGAAAAGTAATGTATAGAACCGTATATCTGTGTATTTTTTATTAGATTAATAAACAAAGGGTTATATAAGAATATATATTCTTTGTACTTCATGTCGGTTGCGTTAGAACACTTTTTCTTGTAATACCCACACAGCGGCTTCACAGAGCGCTGGCTGACGGAATACAACAGCGGGCGGCCTCATGAATCCCTGAATAACCTGACGCCGGAAGAATACCGGCTGATGACTGAAAAACTGGAAATCTCAAAAAGTGTGTGGAACTAAAAGCGGTGTGCTTACACTTACAATTTCATCTCCACCACGCTTCAAACGGACTGGATTTCAGACCAACTGTGACGTTGCCAATATATCACACATCCTAACTAATTGATTTTTAGACTCTAAAATTTTCCATTACTCCCAGGCTAACGTTTGTGACAGGTGATTAATTGATAGCCAATCGCTACCTTCCTATTCTGTTGCTACGCAAAAACGCGACCCGCGTAATACGTAATAAATAACCGGGGAGGTTTATATATGTCGTTTCAACAGCAACCCACACGCGTTTGGGATACCCGTCGTCAGGAAAAGCGTCGACGTATTGAGAGCGTACAGGGTTTGGTCTCAGGAAAAGTGATTCCCACCGATGACATCATCGACGCACTGGAAAAGCTTATTGCGCCCGGCGATCGTGTCATTCTGGAAGGAAACAACCAGAAGCAGGCGGATTTTCTGTCTCGTCAATTAGCGGAGGTGAGCGCATCACATATTCATGATCTGCATATGATCATGCCTAGTGTCGGGCGACCGGAACATCTGGATATTTTTGAGAAAGGTATTGCCCGTAAGTTGGACTTCTCGTTTTCCGGCACTCAGAGTCTGCGTATTTCGCAGCTGCTGGAAGATGGTTTACTGGAAATCGGCGCTATTCACACCTATATCGAGCTTTATGCTCGACTGTATGTGGATTTAGTGCCGAATGTGGCCCTTATCGCCGGTTACAAAGCCGATCGCCACGGTAATCTGTACACCGGGCCGAGCACCGAGGATACCCCGGCATTGGTGGAAGCCGCCGCGTTTAAAGACGGTATTGTGATCGCTCAGGTGAATGAGTTGGTGGAAGATGAGTGCGATCTGCCACGTGTAGATATTCCCGGCTCATGGGTTGATTTCGTGGTGGTAGCCGACAAGCCATTCTTTATCGAACCGCTGTTTACCCGTGACCCTCGTCTGATCAAACCCGTGCATGTGCTGATGGCAATGATGGCCATCAAAGGCATTTATGCCAAACACCAGGTGCAGTCACTCAACCACGGTATTGGTTTTAACACTGCCGCCATCGAACTGCTATTGCCCACCTATGGTGAACAACTGGGATTGAAAGGGAAGATTTGCAAACATTGGACGCTGAATCCGCATCCGACCTTGATTCCAGCGATTGAAAGCGGATGGGTAGATACCGTTCATTGCTTTGGTGGCGAACTGGGCATGGAAGACTATATTGCCGCTCGCCCGGATGTTTTCTTTACCGGCAGAGACGGCTCGATGCGCTCCAATCGCGCATTCTGCCAGATGGCCGGGCAGTACGCCGTCGATATGTTTATTGGTTCAACTTTACAGGTTGATGGGCTGGCGCACTCGTCTACCGTTACCCGCGGGCGCTTGTCTGGCTTCGGTGGCGCACCCAACATGGGGCACGATCCGCATGGTCGTCGCCACGCTACCCCTGCCTGGCTGGACATGATTGAAGAACCTGATCCACTTCAGCGCGGCCGCAAGCTGGTAGTACAGATGGTGGAAACCTTCCAGGCAGGCGCCAAACCCACATTCGTGGAAAAACTTGATGCTGTTGATGTCGCTAAAGAGACATCAATGCCGTTGGCGCCGGTCATGATTTACGGCGATGACGTCACCCATGTTCTGACTGAAGAAGGGATTGCCTACCTGTACCGCGCCAAATCGCTGGAAGAACGGCGAGCAATGGTCGCCGCAGTGGCAGGCATTACTGATATAGGTCTGGGCGTAGATGCCAAACGCGTGGCGAGCCTGCGACAGGAAGGCAAGGTGGTGTTCCCGGAAGATATGGGGATTCAGCGTACCGATGCCAGTCGTTCACTGTTGGCGGCGGGCAGCATTTCCGATTTGGTTGAATGGTCCGGCGGATTGTATAACCCACCGGCTAAATTCCGGAGCTGGTAATGCTATCTCCTTCCTGTTTTTTCGATCGCGCTGCTGAGACTGGTGCCGCGTTTCTGGCAGAACAGGCGACTCACGCACTACTGGATGAGGTTCGCTTGTCGCCAAAACCGGGCCTGGTGGACAGCCGTGGCAACGGTGCTCATCAGGATCTGTCGCTGGCATTGATGGAGCGTTCTGCCTATAGCCTGCAACCGACATTCCATGCGCTGGCGTTGGCGGGTTGGCAACGCCGAGCTGATGTCGCACTACGCCGGGAGATCGGAGAAATAGGCCGTGAAGGTGAAGTTGCCATGATGCAGGCCACCGCTGGCGTCAATACGCATCGCGGCGCCATTTGGGCTCTGGGGCTATTGGTAACGGCTTCCGGCATGCTCGGTGGCCAAGGCGCACCTGAACAGGTGGCGCAACAGGCGGCACAACTGGCACAACTGTCTGACTCTGCCAGTCCTAAACGCTTCAGTAAGGGGTTGATTGCCACCCGCCGCTATCACGTTCCCGGTGCCCGGGAAGAAGCGCAGCAAGGGTTTCCTCATGTGATACGGCTGGCGTTACCGCAGTTGTGGCGCAGCCGGACGATGAACAGTGGTGAGCAGGCCGCCAGACTGGATGCGTTAATGGCAATCATGACTAGCCTGAGTGACACCTGCGTGTTGTCTCGTGGTGGGGTGGCAGCGCTGGATGCGATGCAACAAGGTGCCAGACAGGTACTTACCGCCGGTGGTTTTTCCCATCCAGACGGGCGTCAGGCGCTGGAAACATTGGAAAAGCATCTGTTGCAGTACAACGCATCTCCCGGCGGTGCGGCAGATTTACTCGCCGCCACATTGTTTCTCGATCGGGTCTTGGCCCGTGGAGTAACCAGATAAGAGGACGTTATGGAAAGTATTGAATTACGTTATCCGGCACAACAAAGTCTGCCGGGCAGAGCATTGGTAGGCGTGGTGGGCTCCGGTGATTTGGAAGCTTTGTATGAACCCGCCACGGATCAGACATTGACGATCAGGATTAAAACGTCCGTTGACGGTAGTCGGGTTCACTGGCAAATGCTGTTTGACCGGCTGAATACCTTGACGACGTTGCCGTCTGGCTGTCTGGACATTAATGATTTTGGTGCCACGCCAGGTGTAGCACGGTTACGCATCGAACAGGTTTTCGAGGAGGCCAGCCATGCGTGATGCCACCAGCTTTATTGAACTGAGTGCTCGCCAGCGGGCGCGTAACTTGCTGGATGACGGGACGTTCCACGAGTTACTGGGGCCGTTTGAGCGTATCACGTCGCCGTGGCTGGAACCACAGGGCATTGTGACGCAGGCGGATGACGGGATGGTGGTCGCCAAAGGCACCATCAACGGTAATTCGACAGTGGTGATAGCGGTAGAAGGGGCGTTTCAAGGCGGCAGCATGGGGGAAGTCTCTGGTGCCAAGATGGCGTCGGCACTGGAGTTGGCAGCAGAGGATAACCGCAAAGGTATTCCCACGCAGGCCGTGCTGTTGCTGGAAACCGGTGGTGTGCGTTTGCAGGAGGCTAATCTCGGATTGGCAGCGATAGCCGATATTCATGCCGCTATTGTTGATCTGCGTCGTTATACCCCCGTTGTCGGCATTGTTGCCGGGACAGTGGGGTGTTTTGGCGGTATGTCGATTGCTGCCGGATTGTGTAGTTACCTGATCGTTACCCGCGAAGCCCGGCTCGGCCTCAATGGGCCACAGGTCATTGAGCAGGAAGCCGGAATTGATGAGTATGACTCCCGTGATCGTCCGTTTATCTGGAGTATGACCGGTGGCTCAGTGCGGTATCGCAGTGGTTTTGTTGATAGGGAAGTGACCGATTCACTCCCAGCGGTAAAAGCTGCCATGCAGGCATGTCTGGAACGTGGTGTACCGGAACAGCATCGCTCGGAACGGTTTGACTGGTTCTTGAACCGGTTGACGTCTTTTGATACCCGCCAGCAGGCTACTGCCGCGCTGACCGAACAGTTATTTACCCGGGAGGAACGCGCATGAGTATTTTACCTTTAAGCCGCGGAGCGTATTGGTTTTCACTACTCACTGCGGGAGCCGTACCGGTAACGGGGCTCTGTCCATCTGTCCGTGTCGCCGACGGTGACATTGACGGACAGGCCGCTCGTTTTATTGCCGTAGTACCGGATGCCAATAATCAGTATCCGCGGGCTGCTCACGGCGAAGTCGGGCTGCTGGAAGGCTGGACGCTAGCGAAAGTGGTCACGCAGGTGGTGGCGGAAGATCGTCAGCAAACACAAAAACGAGCCATCGTGGCTATCATCGACGTTGCCAGCCAGGCATATGGTCGTCGGGAAGAAGCGTTCGGCATCCATCAGGCGCTGGCTGGTGCGGCTGGCGCTTATGCCAGTGCTCGACTGGCGGGGCATCCGGTGATTGGTCTTATCGTCGGCAAGGCGATGTCCGGCGCGTTTCTGGCGCATGGTTATCAGGCTAATCGGTTGATCGCTTTCAATGACGCAGGCGTGATGATTCATGCCATGGGTAAAGCCTCTGCGGCGCGCATTACACTGCGTTCGGTGGAGGCATTGGAAAAGCTGGCCGCCACTATTCCGCCGATGGCTTATGACATTGAAAATTATCACTCATTGGGGCTGCTGGATCAGTTGCTGACCATTGTGGATCCGCTTAATGCCAGTGTTGATGAACAAACACAGGTATATACGGCGATTAGTGATGCAATTACCTCTGCCCGTCAACAAGGCACTGATCTGCGTAATCGGTTAGGTGCGAAAAACCGCCACAGTTCTCAACTGGTGCGGGAACGTATGCGCGCTGAATGGTAGTGCATTAATGCGCTGCCTGCTTTTCTAAAACGCGCTGTGCGCGCTGGTGTGTACGGCAAAAAGTGCGCATCAGCACGTTGACACCTGCCTGATAATCACCACAACGTGCAGACATCAGGCTGAATGTACCATCAACAATTTTTTTCTTATTGGTAACAGGTGATTTATGACCTACGTGATTATTCATGCCTTGGCCCCGATTTTTCTTATCATGTTGCTGGGTTTCTACGCAGGAAAGGCCAAAATGGTGGATAACCAGAATGTGTCTTTACTGAATATTTTTGTTATGGATTTTGCCCTGCCGGCCGCGCTGTTCAGCGCAACAGTACAGACGCCCTGGCGCGGCATTGTCGACAAATCGCCACTGATTGTGGTGTTGGTTCTGGCGATGTGGATTACCTATGCGGCGATCTATTTTTTCTGTACGCGTGTGTTACACAAATCACCACAGGATTCGGCGGTACTCACGTTGACAGTGGCGCTGCCCAACTATGCGGCCCTCGGCCTGCCAATCCTCGGTAGCGTACTGGGGGGATCCACTACCACGTCGCTGTCGGTGGCGGTATCCATTGCCTGCGGATCGGTACTGATGACGCCGTTCTGTCTGTTGATTCTGGAACGGGAGAAGGCGTTAGCCGCAGGTCAGGCGCAGGGTTCCACTCTCGCGATGCTACCGGTACTGATGTGGCGTTCGGTGAAAAAACCGATTGTCTGGGGACCGTTGCTGGGGGTGGTACTCTCAGCCGTAGGGATCCATATGCCGGAAATCGTACTGACATCGATTAAACCACTAGGTCTGTCGGCAACCGCGTCGGCACTGTTCCTGACCGGTGTCATTTTGTCCGCTCGTAAGCTGAAGGTGAATAGTGCGGTAGTGATTGCCAGTATCACCAAACTGCTGGTGCAGCCACTACTGGCATGGGGACTCGTATTGGGACTGGGACTACATGGCGAAGTGGCGATTACTGCGATCCTGATGATTGCTCTGTCTGCCGGTTTCTTTGGCATCGTCTTTGGCAACCGTTTCGGCGTACAGTCGCCGGATGCCGAGGCTACACTGCTGATTAGCTCGATGCTGTGTATCATCACATTGCCGTTGTTTATCACCTTGACTGCCGGATTGTAACTGGAGTCTGTCGATGATTCGTCCGCATGATTTGATCTGGGTTGCCGATCTTGCTGCATTGGGCACCGAACAGGAGCTGCCTGAATGGGTAAGTCAGCAATGGCATATCGGTCTACCACTGGTCGTCCGTCGGGACAAACACCATGCCGGACGAATTCCTGCGGGCATTCGTGGGACGCAACGTAGTCAGCGGGCTGCCGTCTGGGTAGACGCTGCGGCTGTGCATCGAATCACAACCCCCGAGTCACTGGTGACCGACGCCTTTGTTTTATTGCGTTCACCATTTATCTCCCTGCCGCCAGTACAGGCGCTGATGAGTTTGTTGCGCCTGTTGAGAAACTGGCATTGGGGCGTGACCGGCAGTTGTGGCTATGCGCTGGCAACCGGGCTTCCGGTGATGCATGACAACAGTGATCTGGATATCGTGGTGCGTTGTCCGCAGCCGGTTGAACGCACAACGTTGATTGAGCTGACGAGGTGCCTGCAATTAATACCATGCCGCATGGATGTCCAGATTGAAACACCACAAGGCGGCTTTGCCTTGCTGGAGTGGTTGCGTAGTGATCGGGTACTGATAAAAACCAATGCTGGCCCACGGCTATCTGTTTCTCCGTGGGACACTGATGAGATGACACTATGAAAATTCTGTTTACGTTTCCCGGGCAGGGGGCGCAAGTCGCGGGTATGTTGCATCAGTTACCGGATAATATGGCCTCGCGGCAACTGCTCGTGCAGGCCAGTGATGCGCTGAGTGAGAATGTGCTGGCGCTGGATAGCGCTTCTGCGCTGCATTACACCCGCGCAGTTCAACTCTGCCTGCTGATTGCTGGTGTGGCTTATGCCACCGAATTGGACATGTCGGGCGTCGCGCCGGATATCGTCAGTGGCTTGTCTATTGGCGCTTTCCCCGCCGCGGTGATTTCTGGCGCGCTGGATTTCAGTGATGCGGTACGCCTGGTGGCGTTGCGTGGGGAATTGATGGAATGTGCCTATCCGCAAGGTTATGGTTTGACCGCAATAAGCGGTTTACTACAACCGCAGATGGAACGACTGCTGGTAGAAGAGTATAGCGTGGCATCACCAGTCTATCTGGCGAACATTAATGCTGAAGATCAGATGGTGATTGCCGGCAGTGATGCCGCTATGCAACGAGTGATACAACGGGCTCGTGACGCTGGCGCCCATAAAGCTCAGCGGTTGGCAGTCAGTGTACCTTCGCATTGTGCTTTACTGGATGAGGCGGCACAACAACTGTCCGATGCCTTACAGAAAGTCAAGGTGCAGCGTCCGCGAGTCGCTTACCTGAGTGGCAGTAATGGGCGAGTGTACTGGCAATCAGAGCAGATTTCACGGGATTTGGCATTGAATATGGCGCGTACTGTGCATTGGCATGACGCGATGATTGCGGCCAGCGAACGGGGTGTGCAACTGGCTATCGAAATGCCGCCTGGCTCGGTGCTTACCGGATTAACCCGACGAGCATTGGTGCAGGGTGAAGCTATTTCTCGTTGTCAATTGGGGGTGAAGGCAGTAACGGAAATTGTGGGCCGCTATCGCCGGTATGCCCGGTAAAACTCAAACGGTACCAACAGCACGAGCGTACATTCTGCCTTCTGCCGCCAGTGCCAAAACATTAGGATCCAGCTCGCGATTGCGGGAAAACACCAGCGCAATGGTTTGACGCATTGGGTAGTCATCACACAGTGGCATTAGATGTACGCCATTTTCATAGACTTTCTTCATCCGTCCGGGTAACAGGGTATAACCCACACCCGCCTGCACCAGACTGGTCATTGAAAAAATATCGTTGACGCGGGTAACAATATCCGGCTCAAAACCAGCGATCTGAAAGGCTTCGCTGAATCCGTGGTAGGTGGCAAAACCTTCTGTCAGCGCAACGAATTTCTGGTTGCGAAAATCACGTAAGTCAGCCGGGCCGTCCACGATCAGTGGTGAGTCGGCTGGTGCCGCCAAGAAAATATCATCCTTAAACAGGGGGAGTGTTTCGAAATGGTTGGCATCAACCTGACTATCGGAAACCGAAATCAGAATGGCATCCAACTGCTGATTTTCCAACTGAATGAGCAGGTCTTGGTTGGATCCCATCGTCAGATCAATTTCGATTTCCGGGCGACGGACTTTTAACCCCATAATCAAGCGGGGGACAGTTTCCAATGTCAGAGAATACATGGTGCCAATCTTCATGCGTTGCTGACCAAAACCGGCTGCTTGCCGGGTTTCTTGAATACCTTTCTCTGTCAGCCCGACAATATCGCGGGCGAAATCCATAAGTGTGTGTGCGGAAGGTAAAGGGATTAGACTGCGGCCACGATGAATAAACAACGGGCAACGAAAACCCTCCTCCAGTGTGTGTAATGCGCGATGTACGCTGACACTGCTCAGGTTCAACTGTTCTGCGGCCCGGCCTATATGTTCTGTGTCCATAAATGCCAGAAAAATTTCTAGCTTTTTGAGCGTAATATCACTGTCGATCATCATAACCGTCTGCGGTGCGGAATCAGGCCCGTACCTTATCAAATTTGAGCGTAGTGGTTTTACCGATTGCGGAGATAACGATGGATTTATCTGTTTTTTTTTGATCTCAGCCGGATTTTACTCGCACTGGCTCGTTGTGTGTTCAGAAGAAGAATTGTCTGTTTTATGGATTTACTGGTTTGATTTTTTGTAAGTTTGCGCATTTGGTGTAATGCTTAAGTCGCTAAGCAGATGGCCTGAGGTTATAGGCGTAGAAACTAAGAGGAAAGGTATTTATGGGCATTATTTCATGGATTATCTTTGGTTTGATCGCCGGCATTCTTGCTAAATGGGTTATACCTGGACAGGATGGCGGCGGCTTTGTTATGACCGTTCTGTTGGGAATCATCGGTGCTGTGGTGGGGGGGTATATCAGTACGTTCTTTGGTTTTGGCCGGGTCAATGGTTTCAATATCGGTAGTTTTGCTGTAGCGGTTATTGGCGCGGTGGTCGTATTATTGATTTACCGTAATATTCGCAGCTAGTCAGCATTCATTATCCGCGTCCTTGGGGATGCGGATCTCTTCAACACCTGCTGTTGTTTAAACTCTCCTGGGGTATTACCTCTCTCTTTCTCCAAACGCCAGATGGTTATCCATTTGACTCGGCGCTCAATCTGAAGCAGGCAACACACAAAGAAATCGTAGCTACTTTTGCCCGGCGATGTAAATTGCAATGGTTTCCGGAAGGGACTTCAACCGGTTAAAGGTAGACGTAAACTACAATACGCTTCACTTAATCCTGTTGTTGAAGTAGCCACTGCGTTTGCTTCCAGAAGGGATACCGAACGCGGTGGCTACCTCGCCTGACAGACATGCATCATGATACCAGCAAATACACACATCCGTCTTAGTGCGTCGTGACGGCATCCAACGCTCGCAAGTTTTCCGGCATCCAGGACAGTTTTACTTCCGAACCGATTTTCCAGGCCGGGTTTACCTCGCTAGCAGGCATTTTTATCATAAATTGTGGCTGTCCGGCGACTTCGGTTATTACGCGGACGTGGTCGCCTAAATAGATAAACTGCTGAATACGGGCACTTATCTGCTGTGCGCCGGTGGGCAAATGTTCGTCATTAACTTTCACCCGCTCCGGCCGGATGCACAACGTGATCTTTTTACCCGGTGAACTTGGCCGGACTTTCAGTGCCTTCAGCGTGGTACCGTCATCCAGACTCACATGGTAATAGTCGCCATCGGTACCGGTCTGTGTACCGATCAGTGTGTTGTTTTCACCAATAAACTGGGCAACAAATGTGTTCTGTGGCCGTTCATAAATATCGTTGGGGTAATCCATTTGCTGGATGATGCCATCGTTAAATACCGCCACTCGATCAGACATAGTCATCGCTTCACTTTGATCGTGAGTGACATAGACCACTGTCAGTTCCAGTGCCTGATGCAGTGCCTTGATTTCCAACTGCATGTGTTCGCGTAACTGCTTATCCAATGCACCCAGCGGTTCATCCATTAATACCAGACGGGGTTCAAATACCAGGGCTCTGGCTAGCGCTACACGCTGTTGTTGGCCACCGGACATCTGTGCCGGATAGCGATCCGCCAGGTTTGTCAATTTCACCCGGTCCAATACCCGATCCACTTTCTCTTTGATATCGCTGCGGTTCATGCGGCGAATAGACAGGGGGAATGCCAGATTCTCTGCCACAGTCATATGCGGGAAAAGCGCATAGTTTTGGAAGACCATCCCAATACCGCGTTGATGCGGCGGCAGGTTATGCAATGGTGTATCGCGCAACAGGATTTCCCCTTGCGTCGGAGTTTCAAACCCGGCCAGCATCATCAGACTGGTGGTTTTGCCAGAACCGGATGGCCCCAGCATGGTCAGAAATTCGCCTTCCTGAATATCCAGATTAAGATTCTTTACTACTAATCGATCGCCATCGTAGGTTTTCTGAATATTCTTGAAGCTGACATAGGTTTTCATTATTTCATTCTCTCACTGTGTCTGGAACAGCAAGTTATATGCATAAACCATGCCTATTAATGAAATGGGCGCATGACAAGCAGGGTTGTCAGGATAAATCGGCACGCTGAACGCATGAGCCACACGTTCTACCTGTGGTGATGCATGAAATCTTAAAACTGGGCATATTGACCATATTTTCTCACTGTCCGCGTGATCAGACTTATAACCTATGCCTCAAAATAGTGATCTATTGTTAATTAAAGGCACTAAAAATGTGCACTTTTTTCTTGCGATTATCCAACATCAGGTAACGTTTTCAGCTCATTCAGACTGGTGACAATCACGCCGAATGCTTGCACCATTTCATCTTCATCCACACTGGCGTAACCCAGTAATAGACCTCGTTGATGAGTGGGGTGCAGGTAGTAGCTGGAGAGCGGTTTTACCATCACACCGCGTTGAAGAATGCGAGCGCTGAGTACCACATCATCCACTGTATCGGGCAGCCGCATAATCAGGTGCAACCCGGCGTTACTGTTGTACCCCAGATAGTCTTCACCCAGATGCTGTACGATCAATTCGCTTAGTAGGGTGCGACGGCGGGCATACAGTAGACGCATACGGCGGATATGTGCGGCGTAATGTCCTTCACTGATAAACTGGCTCAGTGTTAACTGAGTCAGTAAATGTCCACCACGGTACAGCTCGGCATGGGCAATTTTCAGTTCCTGGGTCAGATGAGGGGGCAGCACCATATAACTCACTCGCAAACCGGGATACAGCGTTTTGCTGAAAGTACCGATGTAAATCACCGGTGGACGGTTTTTTAACCCTTGTAACGCTGGAATTGGGCTGCCGGAGAAACGGAACTCACTGTCATAGTCATCTTCAATCACCCAGCTTCCGTGCTCTTGGGCCAGCGCCAACAACCGTTGACGACGCGCCAGGCTCATTACTGACCCCAGAGGGTACTGATGGGATGGTGTGACGCAAATCAGGCGTGGCACCCATTGAGGGGAAACCTTATCCGGCGGCACCATACCTTGCTCGTCCACTTCTATCGGGGCGACCCGTAGGCCATTGATAGTCAGTACGTTACGCATCCCCCAATAGCATGGGTCTTCAAGCCAGGCCAGATCGCCAGGATTGCACAGCATTTTTGCCAGCAAATCCATTGCCTGGTGCGTCCCTTCAGTAATCAGAATCTGATTTGGCGTGCATTCTACTGAGCGTGCGATCCGCAGGTAGTCCACCAGCGAGCGCTGTAGTTCCGGGCATCCGCCGATTGGTGAATAGGAAAGCTGTTCCGGCTTGAGTCGACGAGCGAGACGAGTTTGCAGCCGTCGCCACAGATCATGTGGAAAGCTGGTGATGTCAGGAATGCCCGGCATAAAAGCACCCCATTGTTTTGCCGATGCTCCGGCATAACCCAGCAAATGCAGGCCCCGGCGGGAAAACTCTTGTACCACTGGACTGGGTGCGGGTTCAGTATCGTCACGCAAGTTCGGCATTGCCGTATCCGGCAGTTGTTCTGTTACATAAGTACCGCTACCAGTACGGGTTTCTATGTACCCTTCGGCGAGCAACTGTTCATAGGCGGCGATCACCGTGTTGCGTGACAACGAAAGCTGCTGCGCCAGATCCCGCGAAGAGGGCAAGCGCCGCCCAGCTGTAATGGCACCTTCCAGAATGGCCAGCCGGATAGTATCGTAAAGACGTTTGTTTAATGTGCCTTCCTGTTGGCTTTCCAGCCCCTGCAATAGCAAGTCAGTAAGTAGTGAGCGCAAAGTGGACCCCTCAAATATTAAAAACTGGCTCTGGATTATAGGGCCATAGCGCGCATAAATAGCAACACTAAGACATAAAATTGTCAGCCATAACCTATTGGGTGTGTTCATCGAATCGGAGCAGAAAATGAATAATAGCGAATTAAATCAACGCCGTTTGGCCGCCACGCCGCGTGGTGTAGGGGTAATGTGTGATTTCTTTGCTGCCAAGGCGGAGAATGCCACACTGTGGGATGTGGAAGGCCATGAATATATTGATTTTTCTGCTGGGATCGCGGTGCTGAACACCGGCCATCGCCATCCGAAAATTCTGGCGACGGTACGTGAACAGCTGGAGTGTTTTACTCATACGGCCTATCAGGTTGTGCCTTATGGTAGCTATATCACGCTGGCCGAACGTATCAATGCGATAGCGCCTATCCACGGGCCGGCAAAAACCACTTTCTTCACAACTGGTGCGGAAGCTGTTGAAAATGCAGTTAAAATTGCTCGTGCTTATACTAAACGCCCAGGTGTGATTGCCTTTAACGCTGCCTTCCATGGCCGTACATTGCTGACCATGACATTGACTGGCAAAGTGGCACCTTATTCCACCGGTTTTGGCCCATTCCCAGGGTCCATTTTCCACGCGGTATATCCTAGCGAGCATAATGGCGTCACGGTAGAACAGTCGCTGGAAAATATCGATCGTTTGCTGCATACCGATATTGCTGCTGATCAGGTGGCGGCTATTCTGCTGGAACCGGTACAGGGTGAGGGCGGTTTCAATGTGGCGCCACCGGAATTCATCAGCGCACTGCGTAAACTGTGTGATGAACACGGCATGCTGTTGATTGCTGATGAAGTACAAAGCGGTTTTGCCCGTACTGGCAAAGTGTTTGCGATGGAGTATTACGAAGAAAAAGCGGATCTGATCACCATGGCGAAAAGTCTGGGGGGCGGTTTCCCGATTTCTGGCGTGGTTGGTCGCGCTGAAGTGATGGATGCCCCAGGACCGGGCGGACTGGGTGGCACCTATGCCGGTAACCCTCTGGCGGTGGCGTCAGCTCTGGCGGTACTGGATGTGATTGAAGACGAAAAACTGTGCCAGCGTGCGCAGCAACTGGGAGCCACACTGGTAGAGACGCTGAGAAGTCTGAAAGCGAAGTGCCCGGCGATCGTCGATATTCGTGCCCGTGGCTCAATGGTGGCGGTAGAATTCAATGATCCGCAAACGGGTAAACCTAGTGCGGAGATTACCAAGACATTCCAAAAAGAGGCGTTGAATCAGGGGCTACTGCTGCTGACATGTGGTGTGCATGGCAACGTGATCCGTTTCCTGTACCCGCTGACCATTCCTGATGCTCAGTTCAGTAAAGCATTGGACATCCTGACCCGCGTCCTGACTCAGTAAAAGGATAGCTATGCAACTGAAACAAAAGATTTTATTCCGCCAGCAGTGCCTGATTGGCGGTGAGTGGCTGGATAGTCAGAGCGGTGAAGATCTGGTCGTGAACAATCCGGCGACGGGTGAAACGTTGGGAACCGTACCGCTGGTGACTGCCGATCAAACCCGTCAGGCGATTGACGCGGCGGAGCAGGCGCTGACTACGTGGCGTTTGCGTACTGGAAAAGAACGTGCGGCGCTATTACAGGCATGGGCACGGCTGATTCGTGAAAATCAGGATGATTTAGCCGCATTACTTACTGCTGAACAGGGAAAACCGCTGCCTGAAGCGTTGGGGGAAATCGGTTATGCCACGTCGTTTATCGACTGGTTTGCCGAAGAAGCCAAACGAGTTGAAGGCAGTGTGTTGCAGTCACCGCAGGCTACCCAACGTCTGTTGGTAATTAAACAGGCGATCGGGGTGTGTGCGGCGATTACGCCGTGGAACTTCCCGGCCGCAATGATTACCCGCAAGGTCGCGCCGGCACTGGCGGCAGGCTGTACCATGATTGTTAAACCGGCAGAGCAGACACCGTTTACAGCGCTGGCGTTAGCGGAATTGGCACAACAGGCTGGCATTCCTGCCGGAGTATTGCAGGTGGTGACCGGTGACGCGCCTTCGGTAGGGAAAATCTTGTGCGATAGCCCGGTGGTTCGCAAGTTGAGTTTCACCGGCTCAACCGAGGTCGGGCGTATTCTGATGGCGCAAAGCGCACCAACAGTGAAAAAATTATCACTGGAACTGGGCGGCAATGCACCGTTTATCGTGTTCGACGATGCGGATCTGGAACTGGCGGTGAAAGGTATTTTGGCGTCCAAGTTCCGTAACAGCGGTCAAACGTGTGTTTGTGCCAACCGGATTTATGTCCAGCGCGGTATTTATCCGGCACTGGCGGCACGGCTGGTAGAGGAAGTGAAAAAGCTTAAGGTGGGAGAAGGTACTCAGCCCGGTGTTACACAAGGCCCGTTGATTGATGACGATGCGGTCAGCAAGGTGCAGCAACACATTGATGACGCACTGTCTCAAGGGGCAACCTTGTTGGTGGGAGGCGAACCTCATGCGCTGGGCGGGACGTTCTTCTCTCCAACGGTGATTGGCGATGTAACGCGCACTATGCGTTTTGCCCGCGAAGAAACCTTTGGGCCGGTCGCGCCACTGTTTCCGTTCAGTGAAGAGGCTGAAGTTGTCGCCATGGCCAATGATACGGAGTTCGGTCTGGCCGCCTATGTTTATACCCGGGATGCCATTCGTCAATGGCGAGTACCCGAAGCGCTTGATTACGGCATGGTGGGTATCAACACTGGCCTGATTTCGAACGAAGTGGCTCCATTTGGCGGTGTGAAACAGTCAGGTTTGGGCCGTGAAGGTTCACGGTTCGGTATTGAGGATTATCTGGAGATGAAATATCTCTGTGTAGACCTCACTCCTTCAGTTTGACGCAAGGAAAGACAGGGACGTCTTACTTTGCCGTTGTTCTATTATGGTGCATCTGTCTTTCCCAGAAGCACCATAACAAAGCAGTAAACTCTCAATAACAATAGTTCTGAAAACAGGGCGCTTTGCCTATCTTCTGGCGTCACTCTTTCCGGCCCCATCGCGTTAACCTCACCGACATTTATCCGATATTGGCACGAAATATGCTTTATATGATGGTACATGATGCATCGGAAACGATTTTACGATGTTGCCGTTTTGGCATTGCGTTGACTAACTCTCAAGGAGCCAGACTATGTTAAAAAAATTTGCCGTATCTGCACTTTTCATTGCCATGGCCGCTCAGGCACATGCGGAAACGTTAACCGTCATCTCTTTTGGCGGCACTAACAAAGATGCGCAGGAAAACGCGTTCTACAAACCTTTTATGGCCGCGAATAAAGACACTATTGAAGCCGGGGAATACAACGGTGAAATGGCACGTATTCGTGCCATGGTGGAAACCAAGCAGGTTGGCTGGGATGTGGTAGAAGTCGAAGGGCCGGAGCTGATGCGCGGTTGCAACGAAGGACTGTTCGAACCACTGGATTGGAAAAAACTGGGCGACTCGTCTCAGTTCGTCAATGGCGCGGTTACTGAATGTGGCGCTGGCATCTTTGTGTGGTCAACGGTACTGACTTACAACGCGAACAAACTGAAACAGGCGCCTAAAAGCTGGGCTGATTTCTGGGATGTGAAAAAATTCCCCGGCAAACGTGCACTGCGTAAAAGCGCCAAATTCACACTGGAAATTGCGTTGTTGGCAGATGGCGTGAAACGCGAGGATCTGTACAAGGTATTAGCAACGCCAGCAGGTGTTGACCGTGCCTTTAAAAAGCTTGATCAGATTAAATCCAATATCCAGTGGTGGGAATCTGGTGCACAGCCACTGCAATGGCTGGTTTCCGGTGATGTGGTGATGGCTTCCGCCTATAACGGCCGTGTTGCCGTGGCGCAGAAAGAAAAACCCGGTATTCATATCGTATGGAAGGACGGCATCTACGATCTGGATAGCTGGGCTATTGTGAAGGGGTCTAAACATAAAGCGCTGGCGGAGAAATTTATCGCTTTCGCTAATCAGCCAGAAAATCAGAAAGTATTCGCTGAAAATATTGCCTATGGTCCAACCAATATGAAGGCGACCAGCCTGCTACCGCCTGCCGTTGTTGCCGATCTACCTACGGCTCCGGAAAACCTGTCGCAAGAGTTGCAAGTTAACAACGAGTTCTGGGTTGATCACGGTGAGGAACTGGAACAACGCTTTAATGCCTGGGCTGCTCGTTAAGAACGAACCGGTCTAACATAACAAGGAGATATAGCTTATGCCCCAGAACGATACGTTGGCTGTTGAGCCGCTATCAGGCAATAAAAAAGCAACAACCAGTTTGAAACAGCAATTACGTGTGGCACAAGCCCGCTATAAAAGACGGTCGCTGCTGCTGATTGCGCCATTGTTCTTGTTTATCCTGGTGAGCTTTCTTTTCCCTATTACCTCGATTCTGGGCAAAAGCGTGTCAAACCCTGATCTCCGCGTCAGTATGCCTTCCACCATTGCCGCAATGCGGCAATGGTCAGGCAAGAGCGTGCCGGACGAGTCGGTGTTCAAGGCCCTGGTGACGGATTTACGCAACGCGCGCAGCTCCGGGCAGGTGTCTACCATCACCAAACGGTTGGGATATGAAGACTCGATGTACCGCACGTTGATTAGCCGGACGCTGCGTAAGCTACCGCAGGACGATACGCCTGATATACGTGGTCAACTAATTGCCAACCAGCCTCTGTGGGGTGATGTGACCACCTGGAAGACCATTGCCCGGGCATCAAGACCGTTCACCAGCTATTACCTACTGGCGGTGTTTGACCATAAAGTCGATCCGCAAACGCAGAAA
Organism: Prodigiosinella aquatilis; assembly: GCA_030388725.1. Taxonomy (NCBI): domain Bacteria; kingdom Pseudomonadati; phylum Pseudomonadota; class Gammaproteobacteria; order Enterobacterales; family Pectobacteriaceae; genus Prodigiosinella; species Prodigiosinella aquatilis. The sequence goes on along the minus strand of CP128857.1, from coordinate 2,538,095 downwards.
ATCGTGTCGCAACCCGCCGATCAGGCGCTTTATGTAACTGTCTTGTTTCGCACTTTGCTGATGGCTGGCGTAGTAACATTGTTGTGTGTCGGCCTGGGTTACCCGCTGGCTTACTGGTTGGCGAAACAACCTACTAACCGGGCTAATCTGTTGATGATTTTGGTTCTGTTGCCGTTTTGGACCTCATTGATTGTTCGGACGGCTAGCTGGATTGTGTTACTGCAATCTGGCGGTCTGATTAACCATGCGCTGCTTGGGCTTGGCATTATTGAGCATCCCCTGGTGTTGGTCTTCAACCGGGTGGGGGTGTATATCTCCATGACCCACATTTTGATGCCATTTTTCGTGTTACCGCTGTATGCCGTAATGAAAGGTATTTCTCCCAACTATGTGCGGGCGGCAATTTCACTGGGGGCGCATCCATTTATCGCTTTCTGGCGCGTATACATACCTCAGACCTATGCGGGTGTTACGGCGGGGGCGCTGCTGGTATTCATGATGGCGATTGGTTACTACATCACGCCAGCATTGCTGGGGGGGCCAGGTGATCAAATGCTGAGCTATTTCGTGGCGTTTTTCACCAATACCACCATGAACTGGGGAATGGCGGCGGCATTGGGCACACAGTTGCTGGTTATTGTCACGTTGTTGTATGTGGTTTATATGCGTGTTACCCGTACCAATGTAGAAGCGGCTGCGCATTAACAAGAGGATAGGGAAATGAGACAACAGGGTGCGCTGGTTATCCGTTTGTGGAATACCTTTTTTAACTTCTATGGCGCTGCGATGTTGCTGTTTTTGGTAGTGCCGGTACTGGTGATTGTTCCACTATCATTTAATGCCGGTTCATTCCTCAGCTACCCGCTGGCGGGATTTTCCTTACGCTGGTATCACGAATTTTTCAATTCCAGTGAGTGGTTGAATGCGCTGGGAAACAGCCTGCTGATTGCCCCATTGGCGACATTGCTGGCAACTGCACTGGGTGTTCTGGCTGCGGTAGGGCTGGTACGTGGTGAGTTTCGTGGTAAATCGTTGGTGATGGCAGTGTTGATATCACCGATGATTGCACCTGTGGTCATCGTGGCGGTCGGGATGTTTTTCTTCTTCGCCAAGCTGTCTTTGCTTAACAGTTATGTTGGGTTGGTGCTGGCTCATGCGGTGCTGGGTGTGCCTTTTGTGGTGATAACCGTGATGGCGGTGTTGAAGAATTACGATCAAAATCTGACGCGGGCGGCTGTCAGTCTTGGCGCATCGCCATTGACTGCGTTTCGTAAGGTGACATTTCCTCTGATTGCTCCAGGGGTGTTCTCCGGTGCACTGTTTGCATTTGCCACTTCATTTGATGAAGTTGTTGTCACGCTGTTTTTAGCCAGTCCACGTCAGCGAACGCTACCGTTGCAAATGTTCGCTGGTATCCGTGAGAATCTGGATCCCACTATTGCCGCCGCCGCTTCGCTGATGGTGGCGGCAGCACTGATTCTGTTGGTGGTGATGGAGCTTCTGCGCCGCCGGACGGAGCGGTTGCGTGCGGGCCACTGAAAATTGAAAACCGTGTCATGGGGGAAACGCCATGACACGTGGTTATCGTCAGAAAATAGAAATAGCGATACAAACTGCTGCATCAGTAGCCGTTACATACTTAGCAAACACATTTTGTTACTTATAAATAAAAATAATCAAATAATTTGTTAATAATACATCTCTGCATATAATATGTTACTTGATCAGTATGTTAATGGCGTGTTTCATGATTTCTGTCAAAATAAAGTGGTATGGTTAAGTGTTTTATATTAACTACGATTTAACCATATCCGTCATACTTCAAGTTGCAGGTGCGTTGGCTTTCCTCGCCCACTCCAGCCGCCTGTTTGAGTCAGCGCTGAGGGTTCGCTGTGTTGCTGTCTTTCTGCAACTTGCAGTTATTTAGGATTAAACCTTTCAATCAGCAGGTATTCAATGAATAAAATTAACACGATGGAGCCGGTTACAGACCAGTCGCTTTCACTTTCGCCTTTGTTCTGGCAACTTGTGGGAGTAATGGCGCTCGCCATTCGTTTGGTTTCCGGCTGGACTTACTGGGGCGGCGCGAGTCGCAGATTGATTTATGACCTGGCCAAGTTGGATCCAACATCACCCGCCTATCTTGCCAACAAGCTGGTACATGCTGCACCGGGTATGGCATTTGATTTGTCTGGTGTGATGTATTGGTTGCTGGCCCATCCAATGCTGCTGCACATTGCAATAGTCTTTTTCACGCTGGTTGAACTGGTGGTGGGCGTGGGATTGATCGTCGGCTTTGCCACTAGGTTTATGTCTTTTATCGGGTTAGGTCTGTCGGTGACCTTAATGATCATTTTTGGTTGGATGGGGACCACCTGCCTGGATGAGTGGACCATGGCGGCCTGTGGGTTTGCCATGTCGGCCGTCGTTTTGGTCACTGGCGGTGGTAAATACGCGGTGGATCAACTGTTGTTGCCGATGATTGAGAGAAGCGGCGCTCGTTGGCTGGTATGGTTAACCAGTGGACCGTTACCGCTAACAACCAGACAAGTGATGAAATTTGCCTCGACAATGGCAGTCATCTCTATCGTGTTTGCCGCAGGATTTTACGGTTACAATTATGGAGCGCTTATCACTCCGCTTGGTCACCGTGTGGATAATGCGCACCCAACAGTTACATTATCCAATGCCACCCTGATGGATCATCATCTGCAGGTCGCTACTTACATAAAGACGGGCCCAGATACGCAAGGGGCCTATGTGACAAAGGTTTCGTTAATCCAACAGGGACAAACGCTGATAAGCTACCAGGCCGCAGATTTGAAAGACCCAGCCAAAGTGACATTGAAAAATCAATTTGCGCCATGGTCAACCTGTAAAGCAATGGCTTATGCAGTACGTTGCCAGCTAGGTTCCAAAGCCAATTGGGCGATTACACTGCCAGCAGATTTAACCATGGATGATCATAAACCACTCACGGTTGAATTTACCGATGTGGAAGGGAAAAACTACACTGCACTGGTTGAGCTTCACTAATGAGCCTGTATCGAGTGGCGTTGTAGTAGATATGAGGCTATGCGAAGGTCATTGATACGTGGAAACCGCGTCATGGGCAAACCCCATGACGCGGGGTTATTGTCAGGATGTCCCGATGTTGTCAGCAACCTGATGTGATGGCGTATCTTTAGGATTCTGAACGAAATCATCGCTATCTGTAATTGTTGCCTCAAAACTGCGCAGACGCTTATAGATTGATAGCAGTTCGACAATGGTGGTCCAGGAGTTGATCAGATACTGGAATGAACTGCGCACTTGATCAAACACATTGGTAATCTGTGTCATCAGCCCGAGCGTCAGGCTTCCGGCAACGATGGATGGCAGCAGGACTACCAGACCAAATATATTATCGGTTTGCAGATACAATACCCGCGCAATATTGAAATAGGTGTAGTGAAAATAGAGACGAAAATAGTTTTTACGTACATGAGTAAATAATTCCCGCACAGTAACCGGGGCTGCCCGTTCCTCATTATCCTCTCCATACACCAGTTCTTTGCGGTAGGCGGCCTCTACTCGTTGATTATTGAACTCCAGCCCTGGCAGTTTGATCCCGATTATCGCCAGTAACCCGGTTCCCATCAGCGACCAGATAATGGCGGCAATCAGTAGTGCATAGGGAATATGGCCGACGATAGGTAACTCGGTTACATGGGATGACAATGAAATCAATATGGGTAAAAACGCAATCAATGTCATGATTGACTGAACCAGATTGACACCCAACCCCTCCACCGTCGAGGCGAAGCGCATACTGTCTTCCTGAATACGCTGTGCTGCGCCCTCAATGTGGCGCAGACGTGGCCAATGAGAGATGTAGTAGTCATTCATTGCCATACGCCAGCGAAAGACATAATGGCTGACGAAAAACATATTCATAACACCCACTGTCACGGCGATTAATGCAATGCCGAGAAATATTCCCAATTCATGATAAAAACTGCCAATAGCTACTGCATGAGGTGTCGACAAGGCTTTCTGAATCAAATTATAAAAAGGGACGTACCAGGCGTTTATCGCGACGCCAACTTCAACAGAGAAGTAGGTGGCAAAGATGATCAGCGCGGAACCGAGGATCGACCAACGCTGCCAGCGGTGGGGCGAAAAAACAAACCAGCCGGTGGCAAAAATGCCGACGCTGAGCAGATAGTAGCCATAAAACCATAAAAAAGTCGGTGACCAAAAGCGTGTTGCGCTGTTGGGTAATGGTTGCGTGATATGCAACAGGCTATTGCCTAATGGTTTTCCCCATGTATACCAGAGTACAACAGACAGCAATGTCCAAAATAAAGCGGAAGAAAAAAACAGTTTTGGATGCGGAAAAAAAGATTTAAACATAACGCGTTTTGCCTGTTAGAAATATTTGTTTCATTAATGTGTTTTCATTACCAGATATCTGATTCACATGCAGGTTTTTTATTGCAACGATATTTGACGGTGCCATCATTTCTTTACAGACCGTGGATAATAAATAAGCAATAAGCAAGCATCAGGCGAGTGATACTGGTAATTCAAACTTGAATCTGCGCGGCGCTGGCGGTGCTTCACTGGGGATTGATGCGGCTATGGTAGGTGACAAAATAACCAATATGGCGTTGAACAAACTGGCGGCCTGATTGTCAGGTCGGGCTGCATCATTACAATCGATAATAGCTTCACTGTGAATGTAAAGAGACGGAATAGCTGCCGTCTCTTTATTCCGACATTATGATTCCTAAACTTGGTGTTTATTAGTAATAAAAAACTGATAATTTTATTTATATTGATTTTTTGTATCGAGATAACCCCAAAAAATCACATATCACTTATATGTAAAGTTATGTATTGTAATTGAAAGGGATTATCATTATCCTATTAAGAAATTTTAAGCACATGGAAGTTGTCAATGTGTAGCAGAATGAAGCTACTGGGTGTATTGCCTTTCTTTATTTTCATCTTCTACTCCTCCACTTTATTTTCTGCGGAATTAAATCCGGCAGATCGTAATGAAATACAGCAACGGCAGTCTGATGTCATTGAGCAGTCGAAACAACAGCGCGACGCTCTGCAACAATTAAATGACATTGTGCAACCACCTCTAAAAACCGATAATTTACCGGCTGGGCCTTGCTTTATTCTGCACGATATCGCTTTTCATCACAGTACCTTATTGACCGAGAAAGATAAGCTTCGGCTGAAAAAAAATTATATCAATCGTTGCATTAATGTTAATGAAATAAATAAGCTAATTCATGATGTTAGCAACTGGTATATCGAACGTGGATTTATTACCAGCCGGGCTTTTATCGGTGAGCAGAACCTGTCCAGCGGAATATTGCAGATTGAAATCCTGGAAGGGAAACTGGAAAAAATAACCATTAACCATCAGCAGGAGCGTCAATCTGCATGGGCATTTCCCACACGAAAAGATGACATACTCAATCTGCGGGATATTGAACAGGGCATGGAACAAATTAACCGCATGCCCACTCAACAAGTCACCATTGAAATATTACCGGGTAGCCGTCCAGGCTATTCTGTCGTTAATCTCACCCGTCAACCACATATTCCGTTCAGCGCCAATGTTAATATTGATAATAGCGGGCAGAAAAGTACCGGAGAATGGCAGCTGAATGGCGGAATAGGGCTGGATAATATTTTCGGTATCGCCGATCAGTGGTTGTTGTATGGCGGGCATAGCAGTGAATTTTCCACCAGCCATAATGCGGAAAACTATCAGGCGAGCGTTTCCCTGCCTTACGGGTATTGGAACCTGAATTATACCTACGCCTGGAGCCGCTACCGCAATGCATTTCTCAATCAGGGGTTCCAGTGGCGGCCCACCGGGGATAGTAAAACGCACCGTCTCTCCGTGTCACGGGTGGTATTCCGCAATGGGAATATGAAAACCGCTATTTCAGTTACCGCAACACACCGTATTGGTGACAACTACCTGAATGAGGTTTTGTTGCCTTCCAGCAGCCGCAAACTGAGTAGCGCTATCCTCGGTATCAGTCACAGCCAGAAGCTCTGGGGCGGGCTGGCAACCTTCAATCCCTCCTATAGCCGCGGAACCACCTGGTTTGGCGCGGAGGATGATCACGATAAATCCACTGATGCACCCAAGGCACAATTTAATAAGTGGGCGGCCTCGGCCAGTTACTACCATCCCATTACTGACAACATCAGTTATTTAACCACTGTCTATGGGCAATACTCCGCCCGAATTTTATATGGCAGTGAACAAGTGACCTTGGGCGGAGAAGCATCGGTCCGTGGCTTCAAAGAGCAATATCTTTCCGGTAATCGCGGCGGGTATTGGCGCAATGAAGTGAACTGGCGACCATTGCAACTACCGGTGTTGGGGACGTTGACTTTCACGGCGGCGCTGGATGGCGGCCGCCTCTATAACCATAAACAAGATATTGGCACCGCAGGCACCTTGTGGGGTGCGGCGGTGGGTATCAGTACCGCCAACCGTTATATGACACAACAGGTGACGCTCGGTTGGCCGTTGTCCTACCCTGCGGCACTGAAACCGGATATGGCGGTGGTGTACTACCGGATTGGCATATCACTTTAATGCGTTCAGACAGAGATAACTATCGGAGTTCAGGGATGAAACCTGTCAAGACCACACAGCGCTTGTTGAGCTATGTGCTGATTTATCTGGTTGCCATGCAGCCACTGCTGCCAGCAATGGCTGCAGCAGTGAGCGTCGCCTCGGGCAATACTTCACTGGATAACGCTGGCAATGGTGTGCCGATTGTCAATATCGCCACGCCCAACGCCGCTGGCATATCGCATAACCAATATAACGATTTCAATGTCGGCAAATCGGGCCTGATTCTTAATAACGGTACGGCACGGTTGAACTCCACCCAACTGGGTGGATTGATTCAGAACAACCCCAATCTGAATGGCAAAGCGGCTGACGCCATCATCAACGAAGTGGTCTCTTCAAACCGCAGCACACTGGCTGGTTATCTGGAAGTAGCTGGCAAGCAAGCCAATGTGATGGTCGCCAATCCGTATGGCATTACCTGTAATGGCTGTGGATTTATCAATATCCCGCAGGTCACGCTGACCACCGGTAAACCGCAATTTGATGCCAACGGGCAGTTACAGGCACTGGATGTGCGTGACGGCAATATCACTATTACCGGCCAGGGGGTGGATGCCAGCGACAGTGACTATTTCAGCTTGATCGCCCGTACCGCCACACTACAAGCCGGACTGAATGCCAAAGATATCCGCGTGGTCCTGGGGGCGAACCGGGTCGGCAGTGATGGCAGCGTCACACCACAGACGCCGGGCAGTGCCGCGCCCACACTGGCGCTGGATACCAGCGTGCTGGGTGGAATGTATGCCAACCGCATCCGTCTGGTGTCAACGGAAAACGGCGTCGGGGTGAATACCGGTAATCTTGGTGCGCGCAGCGGCGACATTACGCTGGCAGCCAGCGGTGAACTGACGGTAGGGAATGTGGTTGCTCAGGGCAATATTCAATTGCAGGGCGGAAAACTGGCCGTACAAGGCAAACAACAGGCGGGCGGGCAGCTCGATTTACAGGGACAGCACGGCATCCGCCTGCAAGACAGCACGCTGCGATCAGCGCAGGACATTACTTTATCGTCCAACGGACAGATTCAGTCGACAGGCAGCACGATAAGCGCAGGAGTAAACCGTCAGGGAACAATCCAGGCAGGGAATCAACTGACGATAAAAGGTGACAATGTCATAATAAACCACAGCCAGCTGGTGGCAGACCAGGTGGCGTTGACGGCAACCGGGCATCTGCAACAGGATGCGGCCGGGGTTATTCGTGCTGGGAAAACACTCCGTCTTGGCAGCGCCAGCGCCGAACTGAATGGTGAAGGTGGCGGTGAAACACTTCGGCTGGAGAGCGGTGTGTTAACAGGTAGCGGTCGTTGGCAGGCAAGCGACGACCTGTCGCTGAGCGGCGTGACCCAGGGTGACTGGTCAGGCAGCCTGCTGGCGGGCAATGTGCTGGATATCCGTGCGGGTGATCTGACCAACAGCGGCACGCTATCGGGTGGGCAAGTCAGTCTGCACGCCGGACGTTGGAGTAATAGCGGAACGATCAGCGGACGCCAACTGGCGCTGACGGCGGATTCACTGATAAATCAGGGTACGCTGGGCGCAGAGAAAGGTGTCGATCTGCTGGTGAACGGTGACTTCGATAATCAGGGAACATTGCTGGCTGGTGATACGCTGCAACTGACGGCGGCGTCGCTGGATAATCACAGCGTGATCAATGCTAACCAATTGAGTCTTCATGCCAACAGCCTGATCAATGCCGGTACATTAGAGGCTCAGGGGGATGCCGATCTCACCATTGATGCCCTGTTTAGCCAGACGGCGGATGGCATGTTGCTGAGTGGCAATATGCTGACGCTGCAAAGCGGCGATCTAAAGACCGCAGGGCATCTTCAGGCGCAACAGTTGACGCTTGACACACAGCGTTGGCTGAATACCGCCGGTGTCAATCTGGGCGGTGACGGAAGGGTCACGCTGGCCGAACTGAATAACAGGGGCAACCTGTTGGCAGGCCATGCGCTGGACATCCGTGCGGGTGATCTGATCAACAGCGGCACACTATCGGGTGGACAAGTCAGTCTGCACGCTGGACGGTGGAATAACAGCGGAACGATCAGCGGTCGGCAACTGGCGATGACGGCGGATTCACTGATAAATCAGGGTTCGTTGGGCGCAGAGAAAGGTGTCGACCTGCTGGTGAACGGTGACCTGGATAATCAGGGAACATTGCTGGCTGGTGATACGCTGCAACTGACGGCGTCGTCGCTGGATAATCACGGCGTGATCAATGCTAACCAGCTGAATATCCATGCCAACAGCCTGATCAACGCCGGGACGCTACAGGCTCAGGGGGATGCCGACCTCACCACTGACACCCTGTTCAGCCAAACGGTGGATGGCATGTTGCTAAGTGGCAGCATGCTGACCCTGCAAAGCGGCAGTATGGCAACCGGAGGTCGGTTGCAGGCGGGGCAGTTACAACTGGATACTGGCCGTTGGCTGAACACAGCAGACATCAGTTTGAGAGATAATGGACGTGTAACGCTGGCCGAATTGGATAATCAAGGCAGCATGTTGACGGAAGGCGGTTGGCAACTGACCGGTGAGCGGCTGAGCAATCAAGGCCGTTTGCAAGGTGGCACACTGCGGCTGGATGCTACCGATATCCTGAACAGCGGGCACATGCAGGCAGAACAGGATTTGGCATTGAATGCCCGCCACTCCGTTACCAACGATGGTGACGGGTTGAGCGGTGCGACACTGACCCTGACCGCTCCCTCGCTGGATAACGGCGGTACGTTGCAGGCCCGGCAACTGGTGCTCAGTGGTCAGCACCTGGTTAACCGGGGACAGTTGACCGGCATCGACCAGCTAAACATGACGCTCAGTGGCGCGCTGGACAATCAAGGAATGCTGGGCAGTAACGCACTGACGTTATCGGCGGATCGTCTCGCCAACGCAGGGACGATGACCGGCATCGACCAGCTAAACATGACGCTCAGCGGTGCGCTGGACAATCAGGGGATGCTGGGCAGTAACGCACTGATGTTATCGGCGGACCATCTCACCAACGGAGGGACGATAACCGGCATCGATCGGTTGAACCTCAGTTTGAACGACGATCTGACGAACGATGGCAATATCAACAGTAACCAATTGACAGTGACTAGCGGATCGCTCAGCAACAGTGGCACCCTGTTGGGCGTGAATGGCGCTGACGTGCGTCTGACCGGTAATCTCGATAATCAGGGAATGATTGGCAGCTCGGCGGCTCTGGCGGTGCAGGCGGCGGCAGTGACGCAAAGCGGGCGGATGGAGGGACAAACGCTCGACGTTCGGGCCGACTCTCTGGATAACAGCGGTACGCTATTGGGCTTGGATGCGCTGACGCTGGCGATACGCGATAGCGCCCGCAACACCGGAAAGTGGCTGAGTCAGGGCGATAGTCGCCTGCGTACGACGCAACTGGATAACCGTGGGCAGTGGCAAGCCGATACCATGACGGCGAATGCGAACACCGTCACTAATGCCGGGCAGATACTGGGGATTAAGGCACTGACGCTGACGGCAACAGACAGCCTCAGTAACCAGACGGCGGGCAAACTGCTGACGCAAGGCGCGGCGGTACTAACGGCCAATCGCCTGAGCAACGATGGCGAATGGCAAGCCGGTAATCTGACGTTGCAGGCCGAGCAGTTCACCAACACCGGACGGGTACAGAGCAATGGCGCATTTGACGTGACACTGTCACCAAATACTGCACCGGAACCGGTAACATCGCGTCTGTCAGGTACATCGCTGTTGGCACAACACCGTTTGAGCAGTGCGGCCCCGACTGGCCTGTTCAGCAACAGCGGTACAGTAGCGGTAGGCGGTGACAGCCAGTTCCGGGTCAGTCAATTAGATAATCAGGGTACGCTGGCGGGTAGCGGCGACATGAACGTTCGCGCTGACCAACTGGATAATAGCGGAAACTGGCTGACGCAGGGCAGTTTGTCACTGGACGGTAACTATCAGGGGGGTTTACTACAGGCGGGTGACACACTGTCATTACATGGTGACCAACTCAGTAACAGCGGGCGTTGGGATAGCGCTGCGTTGGTGTTGAACGGGGGTGCCTTCGACAATCAGGGAGTTGTACAGGCGGAAAGCGGCGGCACGCTGAATCTGACCGGGGCATTGACCACTGGGGCGGACAGTCATCTGCTGAGCAATGGTCTGCTAACGGTACAAGCGGGGACGTTCAGCCAGGCGGGAGAAACTGGCGCGGGCCAGTTGCAGGTTACCACCGGTTCATTGGATAACCGTGGGCGGTTGGTGGGGCTGACCGACCTGGACCTGAACAGTTCTGGCTCGCTAACCAACTACCGCGGTGGCGAGATACTGGGTAACGGCGCCAGCGCGCTCAGTGCCGTCACGCTTGGCAATCAGGGAACGATCAATGCTGCGGATGTCAGGTTACGAGGCACGGACATCACTAATCAGGGGAATATACAGGGGAGCACGGCGCTACAACTGCGGGCCGATAATAGCCTGATTAACCAGACCAACGGACAGATCTTATCTGGCGGCAATACCGGGCTGAACGCTAGCCAGGTAGACAACGGTGGCTGGCTGCAAGGGAAAGATCTGACGTTGAATGCCCAACAGTTGACCAACGCCGGTACTCTGAAAGTACAAAATGCACTGACGCTCACCGTGCCAGAGTGGGTGAACAGCGGCACGCTGCAAGTGGGACAGGCGGACATCACCGCCGACACCATCGACAATCGGGGCGCATTGCTGGGGCTGACGCGGCTGGCGTTACAGGCGAATCGCATCACCAATGTCGCCGGGGCGAAACTCTACAGCGCCGGGGATATGTCGCTGAAAACCGGAACGCTGGAACAGAGTGGTCAACTGGTGGCGCTGGGTAATCTGCAAGCCGACATATTGAACCCGATGAGATTCGCCAGCACGCTGGCGGCTGGTGGGCAACTGACGCTGAACGTTACCGGGGATCTGGTACAAGCCGGGACGTTGCAAGGCAACGGTGTGACGGTAACCAGCAGTGGAAATCTGACCAACCAGGGGAACATTGTGGCCGGCAGCGGTAATTCCACGCTGAGCGCTGCCGATATCACCCAGACGGCGAGTGGCAGCATACAAACCGGGAATAGTTTATCACTGCTGAGCCGTGGAGGGATCAGCAATCAGGGCTTTATTGGTGCTGCGGGGGATTTATTACTGCGTGCCGGTGGGGTGGTTAATAATACCAGTTTGGTCTACGCCGGAAATAATCTGCGGCTGTTCTCGGATTCGTTAATTAATCGCTTCGGCAATATTTTGGCGGGCAATAATCTGTGGTTGCAGCGGGATGAAAACGGTACGGCTAACAGCAGTATTTTAAACAGCTCCGGCACTATCGAAACCCAGCACGGCGATATCAACATTAATACCGGGAATCTAACCAACCAGCGGGAAGGGCTGGTGGTGACAGAGAGTAATAGCAGCACAGCAGATATGCCATCCTGGGCCGGGGGGACGACAGCAAGTATTCCCATAAGTTGGTTTAAAGATGGGGAGCTTGGGATTGCAGAGTATGATACAAGCCGGAAAACCGGACATGATGATGATATATATCACTTCTACTTTTTCAAAGTGCCTTACGCTAAGGCTTATGATCAAAAAATAGAAATCTCAAGTAAATTTATTTCTATTAATGCTCAAGATACCGCGGCGAAGATAAGCTCTGCTTCTAATCTTTTTGTAAATGCAAAATCAATATTAAATAATGCATCATCTATATTTTCAAAGAATAATATTTCAATGAGTGGTGATGTATTAAATAACAAATCTTATCAGTCTGGATATTTAAAAGAGTATCTTCTTTATAAGTATAATGGAGTAGTAGATCCTGAGAATAATCGGTACAGAAGATATTTTCTTCCAGATAGTGATCAATCTGATTATAAATTTGTTAATGTTAAAGATAATAGTAAGGATGGTATGTCCTATGATTATATTAAATATCATAGTGGTAGTGGAAAAAATGACGGTTGGGTTTCTAAATTTAATTTAATAAATAAATATATAGACTATGAACTAATTGGCGACCCCATCACCGAATTCACACCCGGCCAAAACTATAACGCCACGATTCAGGCCGGTGGATCTATCACCGCCAGTTTCACCAGTAATATCAGTAATACCAGTTTACAGCCGGGCAGTGGCAGTTTTATTCCCGCTGCCGCAATCCCCACGCTAGCGCGTGTCTCTTCGCTGGGCGGATTGACTCAACCGGGTGACCGCAGCCTGAGTACCGGCAACAGCGACCTGTCCTTATCTCACAGCAGCACGCCGACACTCGAATTACAGCCGGGCGTACAGGCAGCGGCGATTAGCGTTGATCCGGCCCATCCCTTCAGCAATCTCTCTGCGTCGGATCTGATAACGTCGATCAATCAGGGTTTACAACAACTGAACCAGCAGACGCTAACGGACTACCCGTTGCCATCCGGCAATAACGGGCTGTTTGTCGTAGACCCGAACAGCGACAGTCACTATTTGATCCACAGTAATCCGAAGCTGGATCAACTGGGTCAGGTAGACAACCGTCTGTTCAGTGAATTACAGGGTATGCTGAATCAGACTCCGGCCACGCAGGCGAAGGTGGAAACCCGTTCCCAACTGACGCAGGCGAATCAGTTCCTTGGTTCCAGCTATCTGCTGGGCAAACTGAATCTGGATGCGGATCATGACTATCGTTTCCTTGGTGATGCCACTTTTGACACCCGTTATATCAGCAATGCGCTACTTGATCAGACCGGTCAACGCTATCTGAATGGCCTGGGGTCTGATCTGGCGCAGATGCAGTATTTGTTGGATAACGCCGCACAGGCGCAAAAAAGTCTCAACCTGCAACTGGGGGTCAGCCTCACCCCTGATCAGGTGGCAGGGCTGAGTCACAGCATCGTCTGGTGGGAGAACATTACCGTCAACGGCCAGACAGTCTTGGCGCCGAAGCTCTATCTGGCGCAGGCTGACCAAAGCAACCTGCAAGGCAGTAGCATTGTCGCCAACAGCGTCAGCCTCAGCGCGGGCGGTGCGGTCACCAATAGCGGCAGTACGGTGAAAGCGGTTGAGGCGCTGGCCATTGCCAGCGGCGATAAAATTGAGAATAGCGAAGGTGGACTGCTGAAATCGAATGGCAGCCTTAATCTGGTATCGCTGGGCAATCTGACGAACAGCAGTGCCACCATTCAGGGGAATAATGTCACGCTGGCCAGCATCAATGGCGACATTATTAACACCACTACGGTAAATCAGTGGCAGACAGCGGCGAAAGACGGTCAGGGTAGCGGTTCGCTGACACGCACCGATCTGGGTAAAACCGGCAGTATTGTGGCGGATAATGCCCTGACATTACAGGCTGGGCATGATATCCAACTGAATGCCGGACAACTAAGCGCCGGCCAGAGCATGGCCCTTAGCGCTGCCAATGACATTACGTTGAATGCGGCACACACGCTGAAGGATACGGTCGACACTCGCGGCGGCGGCACTAGCCAGAATCGTACCCAGGGGTTGGTGACCAGCCAACTGACCAGCGGAGGCGATCTCAGCCTGAGCGCCGGGCGTGACCTGACCACCGAGGCCGCCGGACTGAATGCGACGGGCGATATGGCGCTATCTGCCGGGCGGGATCTGAACCTGCTGTCGGCCACGCAGGAACAATACAGCGGTCACTGGTGGGATCGTCACGCTGACTGGCGTCAGACAGTCAGTCAGCAGGGTACGACACTGGACGCCGGTCGCGGATTGAGTCTGAGTGCGGGCAATGACATCAACCTACAGGCTGCTCAGGCGGAGACAAACGGCGCACTGACGGCAAAGGCCGGCAACGATATCAACCTGCTGTCGGCGACTGAAAGTCAGCATGATTTCTTTGAAGAAACCAAAGTTAAAAAGGGACTGTTCTCAAGGAGTGTAACTCATAATTTACAGGACACGCTGCAAACCACCGAGAAAGGGACACTGCTCTCGAGCAACAGTGTGGCATTGACATCCGGACATGATATTAATGTGCAGGGCTCATCAGTGGCGGCCGAAGACGATGTGGCGTTGACGGCGAAAAACAACGTCAACACCGCTGCCAGTGTGGAGAACTACCAGAACTACGAAGAACACAGCAAGAAGACCAGTGGGTTGTTCAGTGGCGGGGGTATCGGCTTTACTATCGGCTCCACGTCGGTCAGCCAAAAGCTGAGAGATAAGGCGGCGACCGAGAGCCAGAGCGTCAGCACGCTGGGCAGTACCGGTGGATCGGTGCGTATTAATGCCGGCCAGGATGTCAAATTGGCGGGAACGGATGTTATTGCGGCCCGTGATGTCCAGTTGACGGGCAACAGTGTTACTGTCGATCCGGGTTACGATAAACGCCAGCAGGAACAAAAATCCGAGCAAAAAACCGCCGGATTGACGGTGGCGCTCTCCGGCGTAGTGGGATCGGCGCTCAACAGCGCGGTGCAAAGCATTCAAGCTGTGCGTAAAGCGAGCGATGGTCGGTTGGCCGCGTTACAGGGCATGAAAGCCGTTTTGTCCGGTTATCAGGCGTACCAGGGAACGCAGCAGGCCACCAACAATAAAGGGGCATCGTCATTTGTTGGCATCAGTGTATCGGCAGGCGCACAGCATTCCAGCAGCAGTCAACACAGTGAACAGACACAAAGCTTTGCCTCTACACTGAGTGCCGGTAATGACATCAGCATTACAGCGCGCAGTGGTGATATCACGGCGGTTGGCAGTCAGTTGAAGGCAGTCAACAATGTCGAACTGAACGCGGCACAGGCCATCAACTTGCTGTCGGCGCGTAACAGTGAGGAACTCAGTGGTAAGAACAGTAGCAGCGGCGGCAACATCGGCGTTAGTTTCGGGTTGAGTAATGGTGGTGCCGGACTCAGTGTTTTTGCCAATGTTAATGCAGCCAAAGGTCGGGAACTGGGCAGCGGTAACAGCTGGTCAGAAACCACGGTGGATGCGGGGCAGCGCGTCGGCCTGACCAGCGGTGGAGACACCAACCTGATTGGTGCACAAGTCAGTGGTGAGCAGGTCAGCGCCAATGTCGGCGGCGACCTGTTAGTGCGAAGTCAGCAGGACAGTAATCAATACGACTCGAAGCAGACTAATGTCGCGGCAGGCGGTAGCTTTACCATCGGCTCAATGACCGGTAGTGGTTACCTGAGTGTGAGCCAGGACAAGATGCACAGCAATTTTGATAGCGTGCAGCAACAGAGCGGGTTATTTGCGGGCAGTGGCGGCTATGACATTTATGTCGGCAACCACACGCAGTTAGACGGGGCGGTGATTGGCTCGACGGGCAGTGCAGACAAAAACCGGCTGGATACTGGTACGCTGGGCTGGAGTGATATCGGCAATAAAGCCGAGTTCTCGGTATCACATACGGGTATCGGACTCAGTGCCAGCCCGTCGCTGAGTGGTACAGATATGCTGAAATCGGCGGCGTTGACGGCACCGTCGGCGCTGATGGCGATGGGCAGTGGCGGCAACGCCAGCAGCAGCACCTATTCAGCGGTCAGCGACGGTACGCTGACAGTCCGTAATCAGGCGCAGCAGACGCAGGATGTGACGACACTCAGCCACGACGTCGAGCATGCCAACAACGCGCTGAGCCCAATATTTGACAAGGAGAAGGAACAAAAACGGCTGCAAACGGCGCAACTGATAGGGGAAATTGGCGGGCAGGCCATCGATATCGTTCGTACGCAGGGCGCCATCAAGGCGGAGAAAGCGGCGGAAGCGAGCGGCGAGTCGAAAGTCAACCGCCCGGCGGATGATGCGCCGGAAAAAGAGTGGGAAAAGTACAAAAAGGCGCTGACGGAGACCCCGGCCTATAAGGCGGCGATGAAGGATTATGGCACGGGAGGGGATTTCCAGCGGGCGGCTCAGGCAGCAACGGCGGCGCTGACGGCGCTGGCGGGCGGCGATATCCAGAAAGCGTTAGCGGGGGCGTCGGCACCGTATCTGGCGCAGCTGGTGAAAGAGGCCACGATGCCGCAGGACGGCAGCAAAGCGACGGCATCGGATATTGCGGCGAACGCGATGGGCCACGCCGTGGTGGGTGCGGTGGTAGCCGAGCTGTCCGGGCAGAATGTAGCCGCTGGTGCAGTGGGTGCGGCTGGTGGAGAGCTGGCGGCGCGAAGCATCATGGGGTATCTGTATCCGGGCAAGGAAACGAAAGACCTGACGGAAGAGGAGAAACAGTCGGTAAGCGCGCTGGCGACAGTAGCCTCAGGACTGGCATCTGGCCTGGCGGCGGGAGATACTACCGGCGCGGCCAGCGGTGCCCAGGCGGGTCGTAATGCGGTTGAGAATAACTATCTCAGCAGCACGGACAAGAGCCGCCAGACGTATCTTAACCACAAAGAGAACCTGACCGAGCAGGAAAAACAGGAGCGTGATGCGCTGAATCGTAAGGATGCGCAAACCAGTAAGGAACTGGTCACTGCCTGTATGGATGGCAGTGCTTCAGCCTGTAGTGCCGCCCGTCAGGATGCGCTGGAAAAACAGGCAACCTATCAAAATCTGGGCTATCAGAATCCGAAGGAAACGCAGGACGGTTATCAGCAGATACAGCAGTTACTGGTGAGTACCGGCGAGGAAGCGAAACAGACGCGGGAACTGTTCAACGGTATGGTTGCGGCATATATGCGCACCGGTATGAGTGAGGAGGCGGCGAAATCGGCGGTGGGCTACCAGATGGGGGCGATGTATATCGCCGGTGGTCTGGCTGGAGTCGGCGCGGGTAAAGCGGCGGATGAAGGATTAACGCCGGGATTGAAGCCTTCAGCATCATCAGAAAAACCGGGAGCAGGCAGTACTCAGACAGAAGGTAAACCATCGGGCGGCGCGGAGAACGCGGCAACCTATCCGAAGCTCAAAGAGGATTTGGTGCAGCAAAATCTGGACAATATTGCGAAGCAAGATCCGAGATTAGAAATTGCTATTAAAGGTGATGGATCGGGTAAAAAAGATTTTTCAATGGGTGAAGGATCACGAACTGAAGCTGATAGGTTAAGCCAAATTTGGTTGGGTGATGGGGCAAAACAAACTAGCGGCGGTGGTTGGGTAAGTGCAGATGGTACTCGTGGGTATCGACCTCCTTCCTCAAAAGACTCGCCTTTTGCCACAACAGGAACACAAGCAAACTTTGAAACTTACGAAATCAACGCATCAGGTAAGCCAGTAAAAATTGGTAATGGTCATTTGAATATTTTGGATTAGAAAATGAAAGCAATACTTAAAAATATTGATTGTGCGCACCATGACTTCAATACTTATCAACCTCAGGTTGACGAAATTTCGATAACGTTAACTTTAACGATAGGTACTGCTGATTCATCAGGTGGAGATAACTTTGATGTGTATATATGTTCTCCCGAGTGGCTGTGCAAGCATCAATGGCTGCCAGAACTGATGCGGCACACGTTGCTGGTTCGTAAATACGATCTGGATGAAATTAAAAAGACCATCACAGACTATATCGATCAGTGCGAAGGTGACGACTGGATGGAGATCGCGCAGAAGCTCTCCCGTGTTTTTGCCTGGGAATATGAGGATTACCAGCCTTGAGCAAGATCCCGGCCCTCGCGCCGGGATCGTCGTTTTTAGCGGTCAGACTCTCCGTGCTGCCTTCATCCTGCCGTCCTTGAACCTGAGCGGCGATAATACTTCAGCCCCCGGACAGGAAATGTTTTGTCATTACCGTCATGCCGACGGTATGACAAAACCACCCGGTCAGGGCGATGCCCCGACACCCTACCGTTAAAACAAACCCCCCGGCGCGGGCCGGGGGTGGTGTTGGTTACTCGGCGAACTTAAGGCCGCCGGGGTAATGCCTGATCCAGTTGGCGACGGCGCCCGGGTCAAAGGGTTCAATGCTGAGGCCTTCGAGACAGTGCAGACAAAAACCGGCTGGATACTGGTACGCTGGGCTGGAGTGATATCGGCAATAAAGCCGAGTTCTCGGTATCACATACGGGTATCGGACTCAGTGCCAGCCCGTCGCTGAGTGGTACAGATATGCTGAAATCGGCGGCGTTGACGGCACCGTATCTGGCGCAGCTGGTGAAAGCGGCCATGATGCCGCAGGACGGCAGCAAAGCGACGGCATCGGATATTGCGGCGAACGCGATGGGCCACGCCGTGGTGGGTGCGGTGGTAGCCGAGCTGTCCGGGCAGAATGTAGCCGCTGGTGCAGTGGGTGCGGCTGGCATCTGGCCTGGCGGCGGGAGATACTACCGGCGCGGCCAGCGGTGCCCAGGCTGGTCGTAATGCGGTGGAGAATAACTTCTTCGCGCCACCCATACCAGTGGTTGTGGGGGGTGAAGCGGCTGCGATGGCGGGAGCGGTGGGGCAAGGCGTTCGTCAGGGCGGTGGGAACGCTGATGATGAGGATATGGGTGGCAGTTGTGAAGGCACTCGTGAGCAGTGTGCGGTACGTGATGGCATCCGTGGGCCGGGACATACCGAATTACCGATAGCGGATAAAGACCCGACCGGTGGCAAGCTGGAAAACCCGGCCCCGACAGAGAACACAGCCACCACGCTGACAACCCCGGACCAGTCAGAGGGAAATGGTGCCAGCGATACCGGTAATACGGAGGGGGTGCCAACTACTGCGGGAAACACCACCACGACGCCGATCCCGGATGGGCCAAATAAAAATGATTTGGCTTATTTGGCTGATGGACATATGTTGGGGGCTAATTGAGTTCAGACGTCCAGTAAAACTATATGGAAAGGTGTAGGTAAAGAACGAATAGATGTTGAAAATCCGGCACCAGGACAAAGAGCCGGACAGCTACATTATCAAGATAATAAGGATAACAAGTATCTTTATGATCCTAAGACGGATTCATTCTCCGATGCACCTAAGTCGGTAAATAATCTATTGAATGATCCATCATTTAGAAAGGCTATTAATAAAGGGATGACTCAGTATTTAGGAGAGAAGAAATGAAATGTAATCAATTGATGAAAAAGGAAATGAAACGTGCCGATTGGAGGGGGCTATCTCTTCCTGATGATTTGCAGTCATGGATTAATGGTGGTTTTGTAGAAGATGACGGCTGTGTTTTTTTGCGCTCTTTATACAAGAATTATCAAGGGTTAGATAATTTTCCTGACAGAACAGGGGTTGAATGTTTTGTAAACTCTTTCCACATTGATGATTACGTATCTGAACGGTATCTGGATTACTCCTTTTTATTTTGTGAGCAAATATTAGTTTGCTGGAAAAAGGACAATCAGGCTCAGAAATTAAATGTGATTATTTCCCATGATGAATTTGGTGCAGTAGTTAAGTTCCATGTGAAGCGTCAGGACGAAAATTGGTTAAGTAGTAATCTTGAAGGATATGAAGAAGCAGTTTTAGAAACAAGTGAGCCTATTTAAAGTTAACGACGATCCCGGCCCCTCGGCGGGATCGTTGTTTTTACCGATCAGCCTCTGAGTGCTACTTCAACCATCTACCCAGTCATACGGTGCTGCGGCAACGTCGCTTGATAATTATCTGGCTCAGAATGGGGCTTCAGTAGAAGAGAGAATAAAGGCGCAAAGCAATTTGGCGAATGGTGTAGGGCCGTCCATTGGCGATGAATATAAGATAACCCCTACAGCGAAGGCGGAAGGGGCTGCGGGAATTGGACTGGGCGTATTTGCTGAAGGAGTTGTAGATAAGGATAAATTTGCCCTGAATGGCGGTTTCAGCCCGACATTTGGACTGCGAGGTGGTGCAACTGTAGGATTCGATTTTGGGCCTTATTTACCGGGAGTTATATCAACAAATAAAGATTATTCCATTGATGTAGGATTGGGAGTGGGATCTTTAGGGATAACATCGGGGAAAGATGGAGTTGGTATTTCTATTGGGGTTGGGCCGTCTATTGACTGGAGTGGTTTCTCGAAAGAAATTAAGGGTGTTGATGTAGATGGCAATGGCAATGGCAATGGCAATGGCAAGGTAGGTAAGGAAATATATAAATACGAATTCAATAAGGATGGGAAATGAAAATATTATTTGCATCAGGTATGGTATTTTTTCTTTTTCTTCTTTGCTTGTGTCAGTTTTATTTTTATTTTAAAAATGAAATAAAATTCAATGACATGAAGGGTGTTTTTGTCTTTATGGATAGGATTTTTTTCTTTTCTAGTCCGTTGGCGAATTTTTCTGCCTCATTTTTTCTTATGTCATGCATTATGGGGATAGCGCTGGCATGGGTGATGAATGAGCCTGTTGAAAATATCATCTCTTACTGCATCGGCCTGCTGGGCATGATTTTTTTATTTTTACATTGCCGATTTTTTTATGTAAAAAAATCTAATGCTAATGAATTCGATTTTTTAAGAGAGTTTTTGTTGAGAAAAGAAATTTCCTTGACTACTTTTTTTATTTGGATGTCAAGGCTGTGTTACTTATTATGTTTTTTTCGATTGTTTTATTATGGAAATTAATTTGGTTGCACACTATAAAATATGAATCGTAATTATTAACGATCCCGGCTCTCGCGCCGGGATCGTCGTTTTTAGTGGTCAGATTCTGAGTGCCATCTTCATCTCCTCCGCCTTTGAATCTGAGCGGTGGTGTTGCCCGAAAGAGCTTCATCATCCGGACAGGAAATGTTTTGTCATTACCGTCATGCCGACGGTATGACAAAACCACCCGATCAGGGCCATGCCCCGACACCCTGCGCTAAAACAAACACCCCCGGCGTGGGCCGGGGATGACGTCGGTTACTCGGCGAACTTCAGGCTGCCGGGGTAATGGTTGAGCCAGTTGGCGACGGCGTCCGGGTCAAAGGGTTCAATGCTGAGGCCTTCGAGACAGTGCAGACAAAAACCGGCTGGATACTGGTACGCTGGGCTGGAGTGATATCGGCAATAAAGCCGAGTTCTCGGTATCACATACGGGTATCGGACTCAGCGCCAGCCCGTCGCTGAGTGGTACAGATATGCTGAAATCGGCGGCGTTGACGGCACCGTATCTGGCGCAGCTGGTGAAAGCGGCCACGATGCCGCAGGACGGCAGCAAAGCGACGGCATCGGATATTGCGGCGAACGCGATGGGCCACGCCGTGGTGGGTGCGGTGGTAGCTGAGCTGTCCGGGCAGAATGTAGCCGCTGGTGCAGTGGGTGCGGCTGGTGGAGAGCTGGCGGCGCGAAGCATCATGGGGTATCTGTATCCGGGCAAGGAAACGAAAGACCTGACGGAAGAGGAGAAACAGTCGGTAAGTGCGCTGGCGACAGTGGCCTCGGGACTGGCCTCCGGGCTGGTAACGGGAGATACTACCGGTGCGGCCAGCGGTGCCCAGGCGGGTCGTAATGCGACCGAGAATAACTTCCTGAGTGCCGATCAGTCTCTGACCTTCGATAAAGAACTCTCGGAGTGCCGGAAATCTGGCGGTGATTGCCAGGCTGTCATTGATAAATGGAAGAAAATTAGTGATAGGCAAAGTGCCGAAACTGATCAAAAACTGAAAGATAACCCTCAGGAAGCTGTGGTTGTTGATAAAGAAATTGCGCAGGGCGGCGTTGAGATGACAGAACGTCCAGGCTGGCTGGGTAATATCCCCGGCGTGGACGTTATGACCAGCGATGAGGCAAAAGCCTACGTTCAGCAATGGAATAGCCAAGATCTGGCAAGGATCGACACCAGCAGCCCCGAGTGGGTGAAGTATGCTGCATTCATATCTGACCCGGAAAACCAGGCTATGCTGGTCTCCGGCGGATTGTTGGCGAAGGATGTGACAAAAGCGGCTATATCGTTTATGAGCCGCAATACAGCAACAGCGACCGTCAGCGCATCAGAAATAGGTATGCAGTGGGGGCAGGGGAATATAAAGCAAGGGATGCCGTGGGAGGATTATGTTGGTAAGGCATTGCCTGAAAATGCGCGTTTGCCGCAGAATTTCAAGACTTTCGATTATTATGATCCTATGACGAGAACAGCAGTGAGTGCTAAATCAATGGATACACAGACGATGGCTAAACTTGCTAATCCTAATCAGGTGTACAGCTCTATTAAGGGAAATATTGATGCAGCGGCTAAATTTGATTCTTATACACTTTCAAGAAGAACACTAGATTCTTCAATGATAACCAGTAGAGAGGTTCAATTAGCCGTACCAACTGCTACTACAAGTGCTCAATGGACAGAGATTAACAGGGCCATTGAGTATGGTAAGAACAAAGGCGTAACAGTTAAGGTAACACAGGTGAAATAATGAAATTTAATAAAAATCAGGACTACTGGGTTAGCTGTTACTGTACTGATAAGTTTCTACTTATTGAAACTCAATCAGGATTAGGAATGGTCGGAAGTGATCCTCTTTTCCCTTCCCATCTTTTACAGCCAAGTGTAGAGAATGAGTGTGTTGGCGAAACTATATTAATAGCATTATCAAATAGCAGAACATTAACTATGGAGGAATATGGTTCTTTTTTTAACCATGAAAAAGGTGAAGAACAGTATTCGGCCTGGATAGCTATGTTGATGGAAAAATATGGCTATAAGACCAAAAAAGCTTTGTTCAAAGATATGAAAAAATGTGGCATCCATTGTGTGAATGACGTTATCACTATTTCACCAACACGCCATGAAAAACTGGAAGCATGGGGAAGGACGAAAGGTGATGGTATTGAAGATGTCATTCTTTCTGTTGATAGTTCCCCTGCCGAAATCGGTGCAGGGTTACGGTTAGCATTCAGTCGCTGCAAAGGTTAATTAGAAACCCCGCCCACAGTTGGCGGGATTTTTTTCCTTGTATATCTTCACAGCCTGACCGGACAGGAAATGTTTTGGGGACACGGCCAGTTGGCTGTGTCCACAAAACCACCCGGTCAGGGCGATGCCCGACACCCCGTGCTAAAGCAAAAACCCCCGGTACGATGGCCGGGGGTGACGTCGGTTACTCGGCGAACTTAAGGTCGCCGGGGGTAATGGGTGAGCCAGTTGGCGACGGCGTCGGGGTCACAGGGTTCAATGCTGAGGCCTTCGAGACAGTGCAGACAAAAACCGGCTGGATACTGGTACGCTGGGCTGGAGTGATATCGGCAATAAAGCCGAGTTCTCGGTATCACATACGGGTATCGGACTCAGCGCCAGCCCGTCGCTGAGTGGTACAGATATGCTGAAATCGGCGGCGTTGACGGCACCGTATCTGGCGCAGCTGGTGAAAGCGGCCATGATGCCGCAGGACGGCAGCAAAGCGACGGCATCGGATATTGCGGCGAACGCGATGGGCCACGCCGTGGTGGGTGCGGTAGTAGCTGAGCTGTCCGGGCAGAATGTAGCCGCGGGTGCAGTGGGTGCGGCTGGTGGAGAGCTGGCGGCGCGAAGCATCATGGGGTATCTGTATCCGGGCAAGGAAACGAAAGACCTGACGGAAGCGGAGAAACAGTCGGTAAGCGCGCTGGCGACAGTAGCCTCAGGACTGGCATCTGGCCTGGCGGCGGGAGATACTACCGGCGCGGCCAGCGGTGCCCAGGCTGGTCGTAATGCGGTGGAGAATAACTATCTGAGTGCGACAGAAGCCGAGAAGAAAACGGTTCTGGAGCGTAAAGAGAAGGCAGGAACGCTAACACTGGACGAAGCGAAAGAGCTGGATGATACCCGTCAGTTGGACAAAGACCGTGATCAGGCCATTCGTGATATCTGTACGCAGGGCAACAAGTCAGGTGGGGCGTGCTCGGCACTGGTGGCACAGGCGCGGCAGGCGCTGAATACTTATGGCGGCAATGTCAGTTACAACCTGATATTTAAAGACCTGTACCCGCAGGACGCCGCCAATGCGAATGCCATCCTGAAAGGGCTGGATGAAGGGAGCATCACCCGTGATGCGGCCATCACTGCCATAGCGAAAGCGACAGGGAAAAGCTGGGGTGAAGTCGCGTCGCAATATGATACAGCGATGCAGTTGCAGGCTGTAACGGCAACACCGGCTGGGTTCTATGGTACAAACAGCGTTAGCAAGTCATCTGAAGCGACTAGTACCACGACATCAATGGCAGATCGTATCAAAGCCAATATCGCGGAAAGCCAGAAGGCGCGGGAGTCGTCTAATTTTGATATTCACATTGCGAAATCTGATCAGATTCAATGGGGATATAAGGCAGATGAATGGGGAATGGTTACTTTACCTGCTGGTAGCAGAGTATACGGCGGAATACCTGGACAATCGTCTTATTATACTTCATGGGATACATTACTAGATGCAGGATTTAGCAGAGAATCAATATTTAAAATCTACAAGTATCACCTCATCCAGAGTTAGGATACCGCCCTCAAATGGGAATTTATGAGATTACTAGTGATATAAGAATTCCTTCTGGTCAAGTAATGGCTAATCCATTGTTGGGTCCCGGCGGCGCTACTCAGTACTTTATAAAAGACTACAATAGCCAATTGAAATTGATAGATAAAATAGACTTGGGTAAGTAAATGACTAAATCACCTTATATAGACCACGCTATTGAGCTCTCTCTTGCTGAAGGTAACTCAGTGAAAGAGATATCAGATGGATGGTCTAACATGGAGCAAGTGATATTCTTTTCTAAAAAAATGTCACAATCTTTACAACTGAAAATAAAAAAGGAAGAGCCGATATTAAGGTATTTTTCAACGGATAGAACCCCTCATAATAAAGCTGATGAGGGATTTATCTGCGACGAATATAAGGTTGCAATCTCATATCCAAAATAAACTCAATGATCCCGGCCCTTAAAACAGGCCGGGATTTTTTTACCTGTCACTCAGCCACAATGCGTATCACCAGTTGCCCCTGTTCAACGGTGATGACGACCGGGGTATCGGTCGCAAATCCTGCCGCCTCCAGCCAGTTGCCTGTAAGGTGCAGGCTGGGGCTGCGGCGGTAATAGCGGGTCATGTCGTTGCGGTCAGCGTGACGGCGGCTGACATAGCCGACCTTCAGGCGTCGTAATGCTTGGGGTGTGGCGGGTTGTGACTTATGATGCTGCTCAGCCATATCAACTACTCCTAACTAGTTGTGGTGGTGAGCGTCGCTACCCGACCTCACGACCCTGCAAGGCATCCGTGACCGGGCGCTGATGGAGCTGCTGTGGTCAACGGGGCTGCGCAGAGGTGAGGCGGCGAAGCTGGATGTCTACAGCGTGGACGCCAGCCGTCGGACGGTAACGGTGAGGCAGGGCAAGGGCAGAAAAGACCGAATCGTCCCTATCGGCGGACGGGCGCTGCGCTGGCTGATACCCGTCAGTTGGACAAAGACCGTGATCAGGCCATTCGTGATATTTGTACGCAGGGCAACAAGTCAGGTGGGGCGTGCTCGGCACTGGTGGCACAGGCGCGGCAGGCGCTGAATACTTATGGCGGCAATGTCACCTATAACCTGATTTACAAAGACCTGTACTCGCAGGATGCGGCCAATGCGAGCGCTATCCTGAAAGGGCTGGATGAAGGGAGTATCACCCGTGATGCGGCCATCACTGCCATAGCGAAAGCGACCGGAAAAGGCTGGGATGAGGTGGCGTCGCAGTATGATTCCGTCATGACGGCTCATGCTATTACGGTGGCACTGGCCGGTGTGTATGGGATGAAAACGACGGTTCCCGATAGTAAGGGAACGATGTCAGTTTTAGACTCTGGAGAGTATTCAGCAATAAAACCCGGCCCATTGAAACCTTCAATGGCGGAAACATTCGCCGGTGGACGTTATCAGGAAAGAACCTTTACTGAAGATACAATTTTGTATCGAGCAGGGGTGAGTGATACTCCTTTCGGGCAATACTTTAGTTTTGAGAAACCGACAAGTGTAATTCAAACACGAATTGATAAAGCGGTACTTCCTGTATGGCCTACTGGGGATAAATCGCCTATAGATACCACATTTGGAATTAAAATCCCTGCCGGAACTAAATACTATGTCGGTGAGGTTGGTTCCCAAAGTGGATTTTATGTTGGGGGAACTCAGCAGGTTGTGATACCAACACCGTGGAAATTACCCGGAGTTGAGGTGATCTCTAAAGAGTCTTTGAAATGATAAAATCTGTTGAAATTAAAGAAGTATTAAGTGAAATGGCGTTTTTATTGGCCGACTGTAATATGAGTGACTGGTCAAATATATTACTGCGACTGTGTACCTACATTGATGATGATCCGCAAGATGCGATTTATAGAATTCTTAATTTGTACGGTGGTATGGGATCTTTGAATGATCTTGTGTTGTGTAAAAATGGACAAATGCTACAGGCTGAGAATGATATCTTTGATGAATTAAGAACTCGTTTATATGAGTTGTCTGTGTCTCATTAGCAGCAAGAATCCCGGCCCGTAAGACAGGCCGGGATTTTTTTATCCGTCATTCAGCCACAATGCGGATCAGCAGTTGCCCGTGTTCAACGGTGATGACGACCGGGGTATCGGTCCCAAATCCTGCGGCTTCCAGCCAGTTGCCCTTCAGCGTGAGTTGCGACAGCGGTTGCCTGAAAGAGCTTCATCGCCCGGACAGGAAATGTTTTGTGGCCACGGCCAGTTGGCTGTGTCTCCAAAACCACCCGGTCAAGACCATGCCCCGACACCCCGCGCTAAAACAAAACCCCGGTGCGGTGACCGGGGGTGAGGGTGATTACTCGGCGAACTTCAGGCTGCCGGGGTAATGGTTGAGCCAGTTGGCGACGGCGTCCGGGTCAAAGGGTTCAGTGCTGAGGCCTTCGAGACAGTGCAGACAAAAACCGGCTGGATACTGGTACGCTGGGCTGGAGTGATATCGGCAATAAAGCCGAGTTCTCGGTATCACATACGGGTATCGGACTCAGTGCCAGCCCGTCGCTGAGTGGTACAGATATGCTGAAATCGGCGGCGTTGACGGCACCGTCGGCGCTGATGGCGATGGGCAGTGGCGGCAACGCCAGCAGCAGCACCTATTCAGCGGTCAGCGACGGTACGCTGACAGTCCGTAATCAGGCGCAGCAGACGCAGGATGTGACGACACTCAGCCACGACGTCGAGCATGCCAACAACGCGCTGAGCCCAATATTTGACAAGGAGAAGGAACAAAAACGGCTGCAAACGGCGCAACTGATAGGAGAAATTGGCGGGCAGGCCATCGACATCGTTCGTACGCAGGGCGCCATCAAGGCGGAGAAAGCGGCGGAAGCGAGCGGCGAGTCGAAAGTCAACCGCCCGGCGGATGATGCGCCGGAAAAAGAGTGGGAAAAGTACAAAAAGGCGCTGACGGAGACCCCGGCCTATAAGGCGGCGATGAAGGATTATGGCACGGGAGGGGATTTTCAGCGGGCGGCTCAGGCAGCAACGGCGGCGCTGACGGCGCTGGCGGGCGGCGATATCCAGAAGGCGTTAGCGGGGGCGTCGGCACCGTATCTGGCGCAGTTGGTGAAAGAGGCCACGATGCCGCAGGACGGCAGCAAAGCGACGGCATCGGATATGGCGGCGAACGCGATGGGCCACGCCGTGGTGGGTGCGGTAGTAGCTGAGCTGTCCGGGCAGAATGTAGCCGCGGGTGCAGTGGGTGCGGCTGGTGGAGAGCTGGCGGCGCGAAGCATCATGGGGTATCTGTATCCGGGCAAGGAAACGAAAGACCTGACGGAAGAGGAGAAACAGTCGGTAAGCGCGCTGGCGACAGTGGCCTCGGGGCTGGCATCTGGCCTGGCGGCGGGAGATACTACCGGCGCGGCCAGCGGTGCCCAGGTGGGTCGTAATGCGGTGGAGAATAACTATCTGAGTGCGACGCAGTCCCTTGCATTCGACAAAGAAATGCAGGCGTGTAAAGCATCGGGTGGTGACTGCCAGACAGTTATTGATAAGTGGAAACAAATCAGTGATAAGCAAAGTGCAGAAACCGATCAGAAGCTGAAAGATAACCCACTGGAAGCCGTAGTTATTGATAAAGAACTGGCTCAGGGCGGCATTGAGATGGCAGAAAGGCCCGGTTGGTTGGGCAGTATTCCTGGCGTGGATGTGATGAGCAGCGAAGAAGCCAAAGCTTATGTCCAGCAGTGGAATAGTCAGGATCTGGTTAATATTGATGTAAACAGCCCCGGCTGGATGAGTTTTGCATCATACGCATCAGATCCGGAGAATCAAGCAGCGCTAACATCTCTGGGGGTATTGGGTAAGGATCTGATTGCGATAGCAAAAAATAGCTTAACAACTAAATCATTATTCAAAGAAATGACAACTCAGGGTATTAAATTTACACCTGAAAATGTTGTTGGTGCGGCAAAGGATAATAGTGGAAAAATCATCTTCCTTGAGAAAGGTAATTCAAAATCAGGATTGCAACATATAGTGGAAGAGCATGGTAGCCAATTTGCACAAATTGGCGTATCAGAGGCACGTATTCCCGATGTCGTAATGAAGGCTGTTACTGACGGTAAAATTGTTGGTTATCAGGGTACTGGAGCTGGCCGTCCAATTTACGAAACCATGATCGACGGTAAAAAATATAATATTGCTGTTACTGTAGGAAATAATGGATACGTAGTGGGAGCTAATTTGCGAGGCTCAGTAAAATGAAAGAAATAAAGTTAATGGCTGATTATCATTGCCATCCATTATGGGGAACAACTCCAGATGATTTCGGGGACATATCCCCCGACGAGTTGCCGATATCTTTGGAGTTAAAAGATAACCTTGACGCTTGGGCAAAGCGATATGATGCCATACTCAATACAGATGATCCGGCATCGTCTGGTTTTAACAGTATGGAAGAGGAAAAGCGATTTATTGATGATGGTTATAAATTAGCTGAGCTTCTTCAGAAAGAGCTAGGAAGTACATATAAAGTTATATATCACGCTGATTACTAAACCGTACTCAACTGTAGGACAGGAAATGTTTTGTCATACCGTCGGCATGACGGTAATGACAAAACCACCCGGTTAGGGCGATGCCCGACACCCCGCGCTAAAACAAAAACCCCCGGTACGATGGCCGGGGGTGACGTCGGTTACTCGGCGAACCTCAGGCCGCCGGGGTAATGGTTGAGCCAGTTGGCGACGGCGTCCGGGTCAAAGGGTTCGATGCTGAGGCCTTCGAGACAGTGCCACGGCTCGCGGGTGTTCTGGGCGGTGATGACTATGTAGCCGGGCATGATGCGTATTTTTAACGGCATCCCGTCGGTAAATCCGGCCTCGGTGAGCCACTTCCCCTTGAGACTGATAGCCTGAAACCGGGCGCGTTCAGGCCGCAACTGCTGGCCAATCCCGACATCAAGGCGCTGTTCGTGGCACTGGACGTGGTAGCGGGTCTGACGCCGAACGGTATCACCAACACTGTCGGGCATTACATCAAGGCATCGGGAATAGCACCATGGGGAAGTTGTCACCTGTTCCGGCATGTAATGGCGACACAGATGCTGGAGAACGGCGCGGATATCCGGTGGATACAGGCGATGCTGGGCCATGCGAGTATCGAATCCACGCAACTTTACACGCAAGTCTCGATCAGGGCGTTATCGGCGGTGCATGCGAGTACGCACCCGGCGGAACAGCGGACAGAAAACAGGCCGGACGTTGCCGAAGAAGAATGAAGCGGTATACTAACAGTTAATAACTGATAGTAATCCGGATGGAGAAATAACCATGCCAACCAGCATAGCACTCAGCCCTTACTTCGAAGCGTTCATCCGTGAACAGATAGAAAGCGGACGGTATAACAACACCAGTGAGGTGATCCGTGCAGGACTCAGAGCACTGGAAGAACGGGAGCAGCAAATGAAACTGGGATCGCTACAAAAAGCGGTCGGCGCAGGGATAAACAGCGGTGAAAGCAAAAGTGCGGAGGAGGTGTTCGGCCGTCTGTCGCAGAAATACCGGCATCAGGCCGAAGGCGGTAAAGCGTAATGAAACTGGGTATATCGCCTTTGGCAGAGCAGGATATGGAAGCCATCGGTGACTATATCGCGCAGGATAATCCGGTACGGGCAGTGAGCTTCATGGAAGAGTTGTACCAGCAATGCCTGCTGATAGCAGAGACACCGGTCATCTACAGAGAAAGGCCGGAGCTGGGGCAGTGCGTCAGAAGCTGTGCTTACGGACGCTACCTTATCGTGTTCAGTGTGCTTGATACAGAAGTGCGTGTAGAAAGGCTGCTGCATGGCTCACGGGATATTACCACGCTGTTCGCAGGGCCAGACGGAGCAGCAGAGCCGCCGGAAAGCCCGTAAAGTTAGCGGTGCAATTGTGGGTTGAGTTGTTCCGTGCCTGGCAGAGCGCCGCGTCCCTGCCGCGATCTGCCTTCATCACGTTCGGTGCGCGCGGGGGTAAATGGCCGTCCTCCCGGCGTTATACGGCGGTGTTCTCTGTGTGTCAGCAGCCGGGCGTTCGTCCATTAAACATAATAGATCTCAAGTTATCCCGCAGAAAATGGAGATATCTTGCACTATGCCTAATGATGCAGGAATTGCCTGATGACTGTGTATACGGTCTTCTTAAACTGAATGAATTTTGGATGCTTTGGGGAGAGGATGTAGGATCACCAAACATAGTGCAAGGCGTTGGAAATAATATATCGCCCACAGAATATTACAGTGATGAACAGTATCAACTGACAATTAAAAACCATCAAGAATGGTTAGAAAAAGAAAAGAGTGAACTTGCAAGTAGCTAAAACCGATCCCGTCCCCTGCGCCGGGATCGTCATTTTTACCTGTCAGATCCTCAGTTCCGCCTCAATCACCGGCCGTCCACGCTCCACGGTGACGGTAACGGGCTGTCCGGTGTTAAAAGGCCTTCCAGCCAACGTCCGAACGTGAACCGTTAATTAGACCCAACTGAGGGACAGGAAATGTTTTGTGGCCACAGCTACGCTGGCCGTGATCCCCAAAACAACCGGGTCAGTACGCCCCGACACTCCAGCGCTAAAACAAAAACAAACGGCGAATTGATAGGAGAGAACAGGCACTGGCGGAAACGATGATGGCATGTTACAAAACGCTCATCAGCCTTCGCTTACGTGCCCGGGATTTTGCCGCGCAGCAGACGGAAGTGGCTATCCGTGTGGCAGTACAGAATCTTCTGCTGCCAGTGGGTCTCGCTCTGCCCGTAAACAGGTAAGATCTGCCTGCCCTTTATGCATGCGGTACCCATATAGAAATTTGCAGCCGTGAGGATTTGTGGGGTAGTTTCAGTATGTTGACGTACATCATCCATAGAACCAGACCAGGAGAATTCAAGTGAAAGTAATCACAATGGCAACCGCAAGTCTGTTAATGCTCATGAGCAGTGCTCACGCTGAAGGGCTGACGACCTCAGCAGATAGTAAAAAATTGACCGTCAACTTCGGTCAGCCCACCATTAAGCAGGTGCTGCATTACCGTAAAATGTACGACAAAAAACCGTTTCCCGATGCCGAGATTTATTATTACGATAACGGCGTCTATAAAATCATTTCACAGGGTGAAAACCACTATGGTGTTTACTCCATGCAGGGCAAGTTCGATGATGAAACCTTCACAGTGCGTTTCATTTCGCTACCTTCCAGTGACTGGGGTAATAAAACTGCCTTTCATCAGTTAACCTTCGTTCGAGGAGAAAAGCAAAACGTGTTTATTCAGAACGCGATTGTTGATACTGGCGAAGCCATTGCCCAACAGAATGGCACTTATACCCAGGGAAAAAACACCGTGATAAACCCGGTGTCCACCAGCTGGAAAAATAATTAATCCCCATGTGACTGTCTATTTACCACCACATTTCAACCAATGGAGATGGACAGTCGCCTGTCGTATTAAAAATAGTTGCCACCCGAGGGGGGCCGCGATATGTGCAACCGGGGGCAGTTCTGTCGCTTTGCCTGGGAGCCTGAACACCGCAAAGCGGGAATCGATGCCTGCATCATGGTCAAGGGCATGGCGTATGAGGTTGAGCCGGATCTGGCAGGGGAAACTGTTTTACTGCTCTGGGGGCTATCGTTACGCACTATTTCGCGAGATTCGCTTTACAATGGAAAATATTCACAGCCACCCAAGAGAGAGCTACGTGAAAAACATTACTTTCTACAGCCGTTTTGAAGCCGACATCATTGCAGGACGCAAAACCATCACTCTGCGCGATAAAAGCGACGCAGATTATGTAGCGGGCGATAAGGTCAGGGTGGCTCGCTATGAAGATAACCAATTTTTTTGTGATATCACGGTAAAGTCGGTTAAGCCAATCAATTATGACCGCCTGGACGAATCGCACGCCAGGCAAGAAAACATGACCTTGCCAGAATTGAAAGCGGTGATCGCTGATATTTATCCTGGGATCACCGAACTTTATATGATTGAGTTTGAATGTTGTTAAGCTCAGGACCTTATAGCAGCCAATGCGGCTATTCAAACATTGGTATCCTCAGACGTGCTTTCTATGGTGCATGCAAATTACCTCAGTAAGCACGTTGTGGGCGGTAAGGTGACAACTCCTCCATCGTTTGTCCCATTATTTCTTGCGTGACCAGTCGAGCCAGTAAAGGTGACAGTGTCACCCCGCTGTGTGTGACTACCGTATAATATCCTGTTACTCCCTCCGTCGGGCCAACAATCGGATAGCCATCGATCGGTAAAGCGCGGATACCCATGCGCGCCTGATAATGCTCGGGTTTCAGCAAAGCAAGTTTTGGCCACACCGGGCTGGCCTTTTGCAGAATATCCTGAGCCAGCTCGTTTATCCGTGTCGCAGGTGTGCTTTCATCGATGTCATAGACGCCTTCATTGGGACAAATCAACGTGGCGCCATTACCATCAGGACGGCAGTGAAACAGCGGCGCGGCCAACACGTGTTTCACTGGCGCATATTCGGCAGGAACGCTAATCAATATCCCGGTGGTAGGTGCCAATTTTGTTGCCAATGTATTGATATACGGTGGTTTATCTGACCATCGACCGCTGGCATTGATAGTCATGTCGGCAGAGTGAATATGGCCGTCAGCCGTTTTAACTCCTGTAACAATGCTTTTCTCATGTATCACTTCAACGACTTTGTTGCCGGTTACTATTTTTGCCCCAACGCTCGCGCTGGACTGAAGAAGTCGCTGGATGTATTGCTGAGTATCAACCCAGCCTTCAGAGGGAAACCAGCCAATGATGCCTTGTTCGCCATCAAGCCGCATATCAGGTTCGTACTGCTGCAATTGTGCGGCGCTGATCCATTCAGCGGGATAATTCAATTGCTGGAGTTCATCCAGATTATCTTTCATCGCTTGCTGCTGATCGGTTGCACGCCATTCCAGGCAGCCGGTCAGATTAAGCCAGGGTGCATGCCCAAATCGTTCGGCTAATTCTCGGTGCGCCTGCATACCCGAGGCATTGAGTCGATGATAGGCAACGGGTGGCTTGCTATGGGAATTTATCCAGGCGAAGGAATTGGCGCTGGTACCTTTACCGGCATCAGAAGCATCAAACAACGTAACGGAAAGACCGGCCTGTGTCAGTTCCCAGGTCAGGGAAGCACCAATCATGCCTGCGCCAATAACGATGATTTTCATGAGCTCTCCAGAAAGTGATGGATCTGCGCGGCCCAGGTACCGCAACGAACATGACCAAAAAGGTAAATGGTATTATTAATCAATAAATTAGATAGAAGATTCTCGGTGCGCACCTTTTTTATACCATTAAACCGCTACCCAGATATCGTCATATTTGTGCAATAAACCATCACTAGACTTGCAGCTAACAATAAATCCCAAAGAGGATAGTACCTATGACTAAACCAGCCCCTTGGCCGGTGGTGCTCGCCCGTGCATCCAACCGCGGAATTCCCTTCGCTTTGGTCGCACAATGAGTGAAAACGGCTTCACGCCCCCTGCTGCGATCCGCGTAGAAAATGTTTTCCATTATTTCTCCGCCAATCCTGTATTGAACAATATCTGTCTTGAGGTGCCCAAAGGCACCATTATGGCGCTGCTTGGTCCTTCCGGCTGCGGTAAAAGCACGCTGTTAAAACTGCTGGCCGGGCTGCTGCATCCTGGCGCAGGTCGCCTTTTTTTTTTGGCGAACAAAAAGTCGTCGATGGCCGTTTCAGCCTGCCGCCTGAAAAACGCGATCTGGGGATGGTTTTTCAAGACTATGCTCTATGGCCGCATATGACGGTGGCGCAAAATGTGGCATTTCCGTTGCGAATGCGTGGCGTCACGGCCAAATCACGTCGGTTGCGTGTATTGGAAGCTCTCGATCGCGTGGGGCTGGCCGACTTCTCTCAGCGTCAACCTGCAGAACTTTCGGGGGGGTCAACAACAACGCGTGGCCTTGGCGCGCGCCATCATTGCCGAACCTCAAATTCTACTTTTCGATGAGCCGTTATCCAACCTTGATCGCAATCTGCGCGAAAGTCTTTGTGAAGAGATGGCGGCGTTATTACGGCAATTGGGCACCACCGCAGTATATGTCACTCATGACCCACATGAAGCACAAACTTTAGCTCACAGCATTGCCCATATGAATCAAGGCGCGATTGAACGAATCGATCAGCTGGACGTTGTTTCCCGAGTCACTCCTTTTGTTGCATAACCTTTAGTGGAATTACTAAATGAGCACATTTAAAAACAAAACTCGTCAACCTTCCTTTATCAAAACAGGTCTACTTACTGCAATGACGTTCACTTTTGCACTGGCAGCGGCTAACGCACAGGCGTTGACTGTCTATACCGCAGGCCCTGGTTCTCTGGCTAAAAAACTGGTGGCTGGTTATGAAAAACAAACTGGCGTTAAGGTCGAGGTTTTTCAGGCGACCACCGGCAAGGTCATGGCGCGTCTGGATGCCGAGCAAGCTAATCCACGCGCCGATGTGTTGATTTCCGCCTCCTGGGATACGGCTTCAAGTCTGGAGAAACGTGGCTGGCTGCTACCTTATCAAAGCCCTAACGCTATGCATGTGCCGGCAGCTTTTAAAACGCCTTATTATGTCGCTCAGGGGATATCTGCGCTGGGTATTGTCTGGAACACCAAAAGCGGCACGCCGGAGCCAAAAGATTGGCAAGACCTCGCCCAACCGGCATTTAAAGATAAGGTCACTATGCCAGACCCTTCACTTTCCGGCACATCTTTGGATTTGTTGATAGGTTTGCAAAATGCATACAGTGAGCAAGCATGGAAACTGTTTGGCGCACTCAAGGCCAACGGTATGATCATTGCGGGGCCGAATGCCCAAGCGCTTACACCGGTCTTGCAGGGCGCAAAAGCCGCCGTGTTTGGCGCGGTTGACTATGTTGCGTATAACAGCATGCAAGCAGGGGAATCGATTAAAGTGATTTTCCCTGCCAGTGGCACGGTGATCGCCCCACGCCCAATGATGATCCTTAAAAGCAGTAAAGAACCGGCACAGGCAAAAGCCTTTATCGACTATGTATTGTCTCCGGAAGGTCAGAAACTGGTCGCTGATACCTGGTTAATGCCAGCCCGAGATGATGTTGTTGCCAAACGGCCGCTGTTTAACTCACTGAAAGTCTTACCCGCAGAAGCCGCTAATTCGGTCGATCGCAAGCTGGTTCTGGATAAATTTGCCACCCTGTTTGCCGCCAAATAAGTCGACGATAGCGCGTGTCTTTATCTTCCTTGTAATGAGCCGGCGGAACATCCCGTCGGCATAGGGCTTCTGAAATGAATAAAAATACGCTGCTACCCCTATTTACCGGCAGTGCTTTGCTGCTGTTGGTGGTGGTGCCTGTTACTTTTGTATTACTACAGGCCATTTTCCCCCATCTGGACAGTGGCTCCTTTGGCGCACCATTCAGCGCCTTTGCTCGCATTTTCCATGACTCACAGTTCCCCGTATTACTAAGTGGAACGCTTAAGCTCGGTCTCGGCGTGGCATTGGGCAGCGCGTTGGTGGGTATTCCGCTTGGCACCCTACGTGGCCTTTTTGCTCTACCTTGTGCCGCACTGTGGGATGTGCTGTTTTTGATCCCTTTCCTGTTTCCGCCATATCTGGCTGCGCTTTCGTGGATGTTGGCGCTGCAATCACACGGTTACGTTCAACAACTGTTGTTGGTCGACTTCAACAACGTTCTGTTTTCTCTGCCAGGATTGGTGATGGTGATGACGCTGAATGTGTTCCCGGTGGTTTATTTTGCTGTTTCCCGCAGCATGGCAGCCAGCGGGAGCCGACTGGCGGACGTGGCGCGAGTACACGGAGCGGGTCCCTGGCGTGCATTTTTCAGCATCACGCTCCCGTTGGCACTGCCAGCGATGGCATCAAGCCTGTTACTGGCTTTTACTCTGGCAATTGAAGAATACGGCGTACCGGCCGCATTAGGCAGCCGCAGCGGGGTAGCGGTGCTGACTACCGGCATCGAACAACGTTTAGCCGACTGGCCTATCGATATGCCAGGTGCCGCGGGGCTTTCAGTCGTTCTGGTAGTCATTGCCTGCTGCGCCTACTGTGTACAACGGGCCATCATCGCCGGAAAAAATGTGGAGACAACCTCGGGAAAACCCACCGCTGTAGTGCCGAGATCTCTGGGTTATGGGCGTTACCCGGCTATTCTTCTGCTCAGCCTCGTTGCTTTGGTCTCTGTTGGCGTGCCGTTAGCCTCAATGCTGGCAACGGCTTTCACGCGCACGCTTTCTGGTGGGCTAACCTGGGACAACATCACCCTGAGGCATTTTATCGTGCTGTTTGATGTGCAGGGGGATGCCCTGGGCGCGCTGACAACCAGTCTCAGCCTGGCGATAATCACTGCCCTGATTGTTGGTGCAGTAGGTCTCCTCGCTGCCTGGCTTGTCGTCGCGCAACGCATCCGCTTTGCCGCCTGGATTGACGCACTGTCGCTGTTTCCCGCTGCCTTGCCGGGTATCGTCGTTGGCGTTGGCTTGATCCTTGCCTGGAATCGTAGTTTCTGGCCGGTTACGCCTTACAACACGTGGGGAATTCTGCTGCTGGCATACTGCTGTCTGCTGTTGCCTTATCCTGTGCGTTATGTGAGCGCGGCGATCAAACAGATTGGTGAAAATCTGGAAGCTGCCGCCAGAGTACACGGTGCGAGTGCGGCGCAGGCATTGCGGTTAATTATGCTACCGTTGGTCTGGCCGAGTTTGTTGGCGGCGATGATGATGGTGTTCACCGTGGCATCACGAGAGCTGGTCACGTCGCTCTTGCTTGCCCCCGCAGGGGTACAAACCGTTTCTGTGTTTGTCTGGCGACAGTTCGAGCAAGGCTCGGTGGGTGACGGTATGGCGATGGCGAGCCTGGCTGTTTTACTCATTTTGTCCGTGATGCTGTTTGCCGTCAGATTGCAAAACCGGCAACTTCGTTAAGTATATGCGCCGCCAGCAAATCGTTTGTGCAGGGCCGGCAATGCACAATAAGGATACTTCTAATTCTGAATATCACAGCCAGCAGTAGTTCCAATCAATTTTCTGCTCCAAGTGAAATGATACCGCAGACGCGAAGATAGTATCGCTGACGTCGGAGCACCGCGTTCGGTGGCTCGGGCGGCGATGTCGGAGTTGCCGTTTAAAGTTATCAGAAAGCCTGGCAATAGGTTGAAACGGAGAGGGGATAATTCAAGCCAGAAATAATCTGACAACCGCCGGTATCAATTATTTACCGTCATTTAACACCATCAACTGCGCTTTCTAGCAGAGTCTGAAAACCATGTAATAATCAAATAATAAGCATCCATGCCTGATGTTGATAAAAGGCCAGTGGTGGAGAGAATAAGCGTGAATCGTCGACATTTTATAGCGGGGAGTCTAGCCACGGTAGCGGTGCTGCCTTTCAATATTCGAACAGAGGCATTGGTAAAAAAGCGGGTGTTGAATCAGCCAACAAGTGCGGTGAACGACGCCGAACCGGTAGTGCAGTTATCGGATGCGGGAATTATCCAGCAAGCCGTTTTACTGAATATTAATCTTGTCACTGGGACGTTGCTGAATTTCAGCTACAAAACGTTGACGGGCAACCAGCCTAATCGTTTCCAGAATCAAGTCTTTCTATGGCCGGTTTCCAGTGACGAAATTCCCTGGAGCAGCCCGGCAATTGATCAGCGCGCGATTTTACTTGATCTGCCGGATGGCGATCAAAATATGGAAAACGTGCAGATTTCCACCAACGCTTATATTTTGGGGTACTCAGTAGGGCCAGAGCGAACGGAGGATGGGTGGTCCAGCTATGTCGACGTGGTGGCATCCACCTATATTCCCGCGCTTCAGGTGGGTTCAGTCACTCGGGAGGTGAGCCAAAGCAGTTGTTGCAGTATCAAACCAACTTTCGTTGGCATCAGCTCGATCGCCTACTATTTTTCGTTTTTACCCGGATTCTATGCAAAATCTTCCGGCAGTTGGGTTGGCGTTTGGGAAGGGGGAAGCGTTTCCTATGTGATGCCACCGAAATGGTTTGCTGCCATCGCCATTGATTCGAACACGGGAACGGCGGGAATCAACGGACTTTCCATCGCCGCAGGGCAAAAATATACCCTGGGACTTTACGCCAGTGGATATAGCCCACAGGTGGAAACGCTGGATTTAAAACGCCTAGCCTGTACCGCTACCTTTTCAACCTAATGAATTTGAAAAATAAATCAGTTTGTAAAATATCAATTAATAATTTAGTTAATCTAACTAATTATAATTCAGAAAACTATATGCTTATTTTTTGGAATGTAAGATTGTTTATTTATTTGGTTTTAACTAATTGAAATTAAAAATAAATTAATTTTTTTATTAATAGGTTTGTAATTATCTAATATGGAGACTTTACTTACTAAAGCCTTCAGAAAATAAGATTCCCTTACCTATTATACTGGAGACGGCATATGAGGATGATGCTGTTATATCGTCGTCCATAGTGTTCCTGCATGTATCATCGTACTGATATTGGGAGATAGTTATGTCTGTTGATAAAGTCCTTCAAATAAATCTTGGCACTGCTGCTACCGCAGATCAAAATATTGTTGTTACCACCGATTCTGGCAGCGTGAGTGCTAATCAAATTACCGTTGATTATAATGGTCCTAATGGTAACCAGCCTAATACCTATGGCAATATCCTTTATATCTGGCAGTCAGGTGACGCGATTCCCTGGTCTTCCGCTGCGTTGAATTCTGCCCCTCTGGCGGGTAACAGCCCGGCAGGTTCGCAATCTTTCCATGGACTGGATGTCACTACGTTATCCTATATCATCGGTTATGGCGCAGGCCCGTTGAATAGCTCAGGCGAGTGGTCAAAATACACTAATGTCGTGGCTTCCGTATATATTCCCGCTATTGGCGGTGGTGATATTGTGGCGTCAAAATCAACCGTTGATGTTAGTAAACTTGGCTCCACCTCGCTGGTAGCAAAAATTGATATGTTGTCTGGTTTCAATCCGGCCGGTTCCAATACCTGGGTAGGTATCTGGCAAGGGGTGGCAGCATCTTACAATCAAAAACCAAAATGGCGCGCGATGGCAACCAGTTCGAACGCCAGCAGCACTATCTCTCTCAATAACATCATGTTGACGCGCGGTACTACATATACTTTGGGGCTTTTTGCTTCAGGGTACTCCGAGAACGATTCACAACTTCAGCAGACATCTCTGGCCGCATCGCATACGTTCACTGTCTAAATCAGACATGCCAGCAAATAAAATACAGCCAAAGGGCAACGCTCCTTTGGCTTAAACAACGAATCCCTTCATCGGAGGATGTTCAATGGCTTTTTTTGCACAAGCTTCCACTCCTGCACTCTATCTTGCCAGTGTTGATGGCAACAACGTGGGCGCATTGGCCTTTGTCCTGGGGTTTAATGCTGCTTCTGCAGGAAAAGAGATTGAACTCTCTGATGCCTTGACTAATGCTAATTTGGCGGGAACCTTTGTTTTTTGCCCGTCTACCATGGATTTTAACGGCGATGCTGACGCGCAGGCTGCCTTTGTGACTGCTGTGCAGAATCAGGTGGCGCGTCAACCCGCACAGCGCGGCATTCTCTGGCTGGCTACCCCCGATCCTGTTGCGCTGGCGAAATCAAATGCCATCACCTATCTGGGTCTGGCGGGGGATGGCTCATCGGTGGTGTCTGGATTGGCGAACGCCGATATATTGCCCAGTCTGGCGCTCTACATCCAAAACGGAATGACGCTTAACCTGACCGACAATCAGTTGTATCTGACGCAAGGCACCATCAAATTCACTGGGGCGTCGGCACCAGACATGACCTCGGCGCAGGCGGCTACGTTGCCTTTTGATGGTGCTAACCGGGGATGTGTCGCCTTTGAGACCTATATTCAGCGTTCATCGCTGTACAATGATTGGCAGTGGGGTTTTCAGTTCCTGTTCGCCAACGACGCTGCTTTTGATGGATTAACTTCCGAGTGGCTGCCGTTGGCGTCAGGCTCAGTCGGTGCTACTGACATGCTGGGTTTTCTGGCTAATATCGATCCCGCCAATCCCCTCAATACCATCAATACTATCAATAACCACAATCCAAATCGTTCGGGAATGTTGTTTAGCGGGGCCAATCAGGATCTCAGAACCACTCGGTTAAATTCGTTTTACCGTACGATATCAGGCGAACCGATCACTTTAACGCCTATTGGTAATTCGCAAGATCAAAGCTTACAAAACGCGGGACTGGTTTTTGCCATCGGATACCGCATTTCTGAGGGGGTAACAGATTTTCATACCGCACCTTTCGGCGATTTTCTCATTCACACCCCATATGGCCCGAATGGTGTGACGGCAGAAATTCTGTGCGGTCTTTCCGGCAGCGAATTTATTTCTGTTATTCCGGGGGCGTCATCGGATACCGCCTCCCGCTTTCGTTTTATTTCCCAACAAGGCGCGTATGCAGTGGCTTTCCCTCCGCCTGTTGCATCATCAACCGGTGCCCCGACTGATAACAATGTTTTGTTGACTCAACGCTATGTCACCTCCTGGGCCACGGTTCTTCCGCCTGCCGGCAAGCAGAATAGCTATGCAGCGCAGCCCGACGGCG
The DNA here is from genome assembly GCA_030388725.1 of Prodigiosinella aquatilis. NCBI lineage: Bacteria > Pseudomonadati > Pseudomonadota > Gammaproteobacteria > Enterobacterales > Pectobacteriaceae > Prodigiosinella > Prodigiosinella aquatilis. Next base: position 2,496,555 of record CP128857.1, on the reverse strand, counting down.
CAGCGCTGTTTGGTTATGACGATTATGTCTGGAAAAACTATCCTTCATTGTTGGGACACGTCGATCCGGGTTATGTGCTCCCCGATGCAGGAACCGCGCCTTTCCCAATAGTGCCCTATAGCGGATTTCAGCCTGGCGATCGCGCCGATCAGTTCAATCAGGATCAGAGTCGCCAGTTTGAGGCGCTTATCATCGGCCCCACCCGCCGTAAGGCCATTGGCGGCAGCAGTTCGCAACAAGTTGTATCAACTCGCCTGCATAGCGCCAATCTGCAACGTAGTCTGGGGGCACTGGAAGGTGGAATGGTCAATTTCACCACCCCCGCGGGCGTGCTTGCCACCGTGGACAGCTCGGTGGCAGGGGCCGCCTGGGAGAAAATTCTGCTGGGCCAGGTTATTACGCCGGTGCCGGGTGAGATAGCGTTCAATAAACCCAGTACCGAGCTTCAACAGGCTTTCCAGACCAATCAGCTCTTTCTGGTGGCGGCCAACAGCGAACACTTTGTGCGCAATGGGGGATCATTCAACAATCAACTCAATATTGGCGGCTGGACAATCGAGGCGGATGTCGGGAATTCGCTCGATTATGGCGATTACACTAATGTGATGATCGTCAAAAACATCGAAGGCCCGCTCTATGATCCAACAGGCGATCCAGCTAAAAATCTGATCGCCAGCCCATCGAAGTGGACGCAGGCAGACACCTTCGCCGCCCCCACTATGCAACAGGGCGGCACACCCGATCAGCAGCAGATGGTCAATCTGTCACAATGGTTACAGGACTATTTTGCCGATGCTTTCAAGCAGAAGGGCGATGAATTCTTCTCCGACTTCCAGGCGCTTGCCGCTGATCCCAACTGGACTGGCATTCTCATCCTGCGCGCCAAAATCGCTGAAGTGCCTGATGAGTTGGCGGGGATCACCGCCGGGATTCGCAACCCCGACCAGTTTTACGCCCATCACCTGGTGGTGCAAATCAGCCAGATTAAAAGCGACCCACAGGGATCCGGCATTCAGATTGATAAACAAAGTTCAGTATATGGACTGGTCTACTATATCGACAGTAGCTATGACACGGACACCGAGGGCAGCCCGGTGACGCCGGCTTACGGGAAAGATTACGACTTTATTACCCTGACGCTGAAAGTCCTGTTCGAGAACACGTCGGTTAAACAGTTCTCCAGCTATACCCAGCTCACCCTGAACAAGGTTTTCGGCAGCGCAGTGAGTGCGATGGGGGATGGCGGGAATCAATACAACTCGATCATTATGTCGGGAACCTTCCAGAATAATAATGGGAAGCCGACTTACGGCATGAAGACGCTTTCCGACTACAGCTTCTTGTTCAACAATAATGTGCTCTACGCCGTGGAAACCCTATCGGCCTCCATGAATACCCTTCGGGCTGATATTGATAAGTCGCAGATCCGCTTTGACCTGACCGGCTATATGAGCTTCCTGAAGTTGGAGAGCGGGGATGATGAAGAGGTCGACTTCTACTCCTTCGGTCCGGAGGGCGACAACTACGCGTCTCGCACCGGGTTGAACTACAGCGCTCTGGGACTCGATATGATTTTTGCCACGGCCGATCCTCTCAACACTCGCGTATTAACATTCGACAGCAGCCAGATCAGCTTCAATATGGCGGCCAGCGTCGCGCGGCCTGGTAGTTTGTATAGCTCTCTTTCTCTGGAGCTGGAGGGGCTGGTCAGCTCCAGTGACGATGAGGTTACACCCAGTTCACTGGGCTATCTGGATGTGGTCACCAATATCCGGATGGGGGGCGTGACCGACGAGTGGAATGCGTTGAAATTCAAGCTAAACCTGGGCACCGTCGGTGAGCTGGCTGGCAAGGCAGGACTGAACGCTTATCTGTTGCTAGCCTGGTCGCCGGAGAGTCAAGGCAACAAATACAAAACCACCACTGGTCTCAAAATGCCGGGTTCAAACAACGGCGCGCCGCTGATCAGCTTGCAAAACGTCATCGCCCTCTCTTACGGCACTATCCAATTGCTTTATACCGATACGCCGGGAGAGATGCTCCATCCTATCTCACTGAAGCCGATAACCTATCGGGCGGGCGGCACTGCGCGCAGGACACGCCGTGCGCTGACGCCGGGTATGAAAACAAATGTCGGCGAGGGAGGCAAACAATTCATGCTGGTGCTCAATGAGATCGCCATTAAGTTCCTGGGCGTTCTCAAAATACCGCCTAACGGCAGCACCGCATTTTATCTGTTTGGCAGCGCAGATAAATCTGCAAACGACACAGGAACGAAAACCGGGTTGGCCTGGTATGCCGTCTACAACAATGAGCCGGAAGAGGACGGCGGCGACAGTAGTGTGCGTACCACATTAATAAGAAAGGGGAGTGCCGGTAATGAGTGAACAGATTCTGCCTTTGTATCCTGTTAACACCGTCTTGAAAGCCGGCAGCGCAGGAGATCTCGCTTCTCTGATCAAAGCGTTTTCCACATCAGCCCAGTCAACCAATGGCATTATTACTACAGAAGGACTGACCCGGTTACAGCATTATCTGTCTGATAAAACGCTGCGCTATTTCGTCTATCGCTCATCGGGATTCGGCAACCAGGCTAATACGGTGAATCTACTTAAGCGCATGATTGCGCTGGGATTCACCAACGATGTTGAAATGATTTATGACGCTACCAGTGGCAGTGAGGTTATCGATAAACTGGCAGTGTTGTTGCCGGGGTTGAACCCCAGCAATCCACAGCCTTATCTGCTCAATGGCGTAACGATCACCTTTTTTCCTTATAAAGAGAAGACAGGTTCTGGCGGCAAAGAGATCCGGACAGTAACAGGCTTGGTTGGACAAGCGCCTATCTGTATTAACGGTGGGGCCGAGATTGATTCCATCACCAATGAGAATCTGGCTAATGCGCTCCAGGTAGATTTCTATATTCAGCTCCAGCCTTATATGTGGGAGATCGTCAATACCTCGGATCGTCCGCTCAGTTTGATTTTGCCTGCAAACACCAGCTCCATTATCGATCTGGCCAAACAGGGTAGCTTACAGGGCAAGGAATTTTCCTATCGCGCGTTCGCCATGCCGATCCCAACAGTACCCAATTGGGCGCAGTTGTTGCAGATCCCCAAGATTAATGTTGAAACCATCAACCTTTCCAAAGCTGTTGTTGATCTTGTCTCTGCCAATAAAGTGATGAGCTTCCCGGTCTATGGTTTGTATGACTCGCCCATGGTGCGTAAACCGGTGATCGGTGGGGCATCGGAGATGCCTTTTGAGCTGGCTGCCGCCTGTGCGCAGGTGCAAAACACGGGCAAACCCTTTAATAAGCCCATCATCATGTGTCTGCTGAATAAATTGGATTCGACCACCTTTGAGCGGATAAAAACTTACTTTCCGGTCAAAGGCCAACCGCTGATGCAAGGCGATCCCACCGATATGGAACAGGAAGAGCGGATTGCCTACTACACCCAGCGCTGGTGCTACAATAGAGGGCTATTCCAGCCTAATGCGGACGGCAGTTTACCGGGGAAGATCTACATTGAACCTGATATCACCGTAGAGGCTCTCAACACGCTGGTTGCTCAGCTCGACGATCACGGTGTGATTGTCATCAATTTGCCTAATCTGCCGCAGGATCTGTTTAACTATTTCTACGAGATTGCCGCGCTGCCCTCGGTTTTCGAAGGGCAGGGAACGGCCAATCTAGTGCTTAATTTGGCGAAGCCCTTCTTTAAACTGGTGAAAACGGGCTTTAATCCCTATCCCAGTACCCTGGGAAGTCCCACCATCGGGCAATCCTTTTCACCGCTCCAGCCCAGTACGATCAGCACGCTCTCTGAAGAGCTATGTAATGCCACCTATCAATATATTCAGATTGGGGCATATGCGTTTAAAAACGGTTATGCCGTCGATAAGCTGATGCCACCGGACAAGCTGGCGGAGTTACTGCTGATACAGGCGCAGGATTACGCCAGTAATGGCCCATACCGTAAATATTTTGATGGACTGAAAGCGTATTTTACCAACAACGCCAATGATAAGTTGTTGCAGGCGTTGGTTTTTCTGGTGATGAATTTTGATCTGGGCGATACAGCGTATAACCACTCACTACGCCTGATAGCGCTTAACGCGGAGGGCGATGAAGAAACACCGCTCGATCAACTCTATACGAAAATCGAAAACGCTATTTCCAAAGGGACGCTGACGCTCATTCCCACGGTGATTTCCGATGGCCCATTTTATGATTTCATTACCGGGATCATCCTCGGCAACACCTTCACTATTGGATCAGCTACCGATCCGGTTAACGTCGACTATCCCGACACGAAAGATAGCATTACCGTTACCGGCCAGACGCTCAATTTTCTCGGTATTCCGTTGCAAACCACCATCGAATTCACGATGAACGACGATGGGAAATCCATTGATACTACTTTTGCGCTGGTGGTCGGAGACCTTAATTTAGACGCCGTAGCCTGGTTTGCTCTGGATGACGTGATCATCAACGCTACTATTCCCGGCAATAACGAGCGCATCACCGGTTCGATCGTCACGACTATCATGGTGGGCGATTATCCCATCGCGTTTACCATGGAGTATCCCACCTCTGAGGACGGTAAGATCGTCATCGCGGGTGATCTGTCAGCAGAACCGCCGTCCCTCAATGATCTGTTTACACTGTTGGGCGGGATGAACTTTATGAATACCTTGCCAGCGCAAATTAACAGCGTAGGCAATATCACCCTGCAACAGATTAAATTTGGTTACGACTACGCGACGCCAGCCATCGATTCGTTTGAGCTTTCGTTACTGAACGATAAAGAGTGGCAGCTTTTTCCTCAACTGCAACTGGAAAATCTTGAGTTCAATATCGGCATTCTCGAACCAACGGGTGATCGCACCTATAGTTGGCAGGCAAAAACCCAGGTAATGATTGGGCCGTCAGGCGGCGATCCCACGAAATATGGCCGTATTGAAGTCTCAGCCAGTTATCCTACTCTGACAATATCGGCCAGTCTGGCGGATGACAGCTTGCCAATCCCGCTGGGAGATCTGATCACGTTCTTCCTGCCGCCCAATTATAGAATCAATCTGAGCGCCGATCTCGGCAACTTCGATATGACGGTTATCCCCGGAGAGAAAGGGGCCGAATCCGTCTATAACATCAGCGCGGGCATCGACCTGATCGACTGGAATCTGTCGCTGGGTGTCGCCACGTTCAGTCTGACCAACCTCTTTATAAATATTGAAGGCACCGGCACCAGCATACCGACCGGAACGCTGTCAGCCACCACGGTACTGTTCTCCGAACAGCCGGATATTGCGGTCACCATGAACGTCACCGCGACCTATTCCGGCGAAGGTGCCTGGTCATTCGAAGGCATACAGGGCGACAACGCCATTAAGGTGAAACAGATTATTCAGACTTATCTGGGCAGCGGCTGGTGGGTGGACGGCATGCCTAATCTGGATATTTCCGAACTGGCCTTTAAAGTGGAGTCCTCGAAAGAATCTGACGACGAGGACCAGGCGACATCCTATATGGTGGGGGGAACCATCACCGTTTGGGATACACCGCTTGGCGACGACTTCCAGTCGATTATCACCGGTAAATTCGGCACCGGCTCGGCGGAAGAAAAAGCGCTGGTCCATGCAGCCTTGTTGGGAACAGCGGAAGTGCCAGTGCTCAACGAGAAAGGTGCTGTCGTGCCGATGCAGCCAAAACCGATGCTGCTGGCGGCCAGCGAGGGTGAGAACACCAGCTATGGTAATGTTTCCGCGCAGATCATCTGGAACAATATCGATCTCACCATTTTCTATAACTACGATCAGGGCTATAACTCATATGGCTTCTTCTGGGGACCACTGTCCGCCAAAATTGACAGCAAAACCAATACCGCAACGCTAAAATTCACCGATTCCACCTCGCTGGGCTCGATGGTGGAAACCTTTATATCCTGGCTTACCGGCACCAAGTTTGGGTTGGCTGCACCCTGGAGCGTACTGAATGACATCACGCTCTCCAATTTCTCCCTGATCTGGAACTTTAGCGACAACTCGGTCAAATTTAGCGTCGACATCGGTCCTATTGATCTGATTTTCGCCAAGATCACTGGATTTTCTATCGATTATCAGCCTAAGGGAAAAAATCAGGGCGTACATGTGTCGCTAGATGGCGATTTCCTGTGGTTGGAGGACGACAAAGGGCTGGCCTGGAATGCGGCTGATCCTGCCTCGACGCCCGCGCCTCCCGGCGGAGGAAACAAATATCTGGATCTGCGCCTGTTGGCGGCGGGGCAGCATGTTCAGGTGACGGGATTACAAAACATCACCTCGGTGCAGGAGGCGATAAAACTGTTGGCCGATCTGCCGGTACCGGATGGTGACAGCGTCCCAGCGATTGGCTTTGACGCGGGAAACAACTGGCTGTTCGCCACCGATTTCGGCATTTTGAAGATTGAAGAAAAGAAGAGTGGCACGGCGAAAAGCACCGAACTTGTCACGACCGATGCCGCCGATAGCAAAGGCAGTGGTTATGTCTTCACGTTACAGGTGGTGTTCACCGATCCCACCCTGTACGCGTTGCGTATCGCGCTGGAAGGTGAGGCGGCCAAGGTGTTCGCTGGACTGGATTTCCAGATTATCTATCGTAAAATCAGCGAAGGATTGGGCGTATTCCAGGCGCAGATTACCTTGCCGACCCTGATGCGCCGTATTGATGTGGGCGCATATACCATCACTCTGCCAACCTTTGGTGTGGAAATTTACACCAATGGCGACTTCAAGTTTGATATCGGTTTCCCATGGAACGAAGATTTCTCTTGCTCCTTCTCGGTCGAAGCTATTATTCCTCCTGGCATTCCGGCGTTGGGTTCCGGCGGCTTCTATTTTGGTAAACTGCCCGCGGTGGTGGTGTCGCAACTGCCGGTCGCGACGAATGGATTCTTCAACCCCAACCTGGTGTTTGGTTTTGGTGCCCAAATTGGGCTAGGTAAATCGCTGGATGTGGGGATACTGAAAGCTGGCTTCAGCCTGACGGTATTTGGCATTATCGAGGGGATACTTGCCAAATGGAACCCTTATGATGCCGATAACACCGGCAGCAGCAATGCACTGACGTTGCAGGGCGAATACTATTTCTGGCTACAGGGTACCTTCGGCATCATCGGCCATCTCTATGGATCGGTAGATTTTGTCATCATCAAAGCGTCGGTGGATATCAATCTCAAGTTATATGCCCAGATTACGCTGGCTTCCTATTCGCCGATTCCGATTACCGTCTCCGTCTCGGTGAGTGTGAGCGCCAAAGCTGAGATTAATCTGGGGCTGTTCAAGATTTCGGTAAGCTTCAGCTTCTCAACGCATATTCAGGAATCGTTCACGCTGGGATATCTGCAAAATCCCAATGATGCACCCTGGAAAGTGATATCGAAATCCGATGGTGGCCGTTTGTTGACGCGCAAAGCCAACCCTTTCAGGTTGCGTTCCTTCTCACTGGCGTCGATGAATATGATGCCGCAATGGGACCATCTGCTGGCACGTACCAGTGGCGATAAAACCCTAAACGGGTATCTGGGATTCGCGCCGAGCATCGCGGGGGATAACGCGTTCAACACCCCAACACCTGATCTCAGTAAGCAGTTCTCCTGCTATGTGGCCAGCTTGTTTATTGATGCACCCGGTGCGGCAACGCAAGACAGCAGCGTCAATCTGCTGCGCGCCGCCGGTAGCGGGCAGGACACCTCGTTTGAAAAACTGGCGAAAATGGTGGCGCGCTGGGCGGTTTCCTCCCTTCAGCCCTCGGCGATGACGCCGGAACAGATCGACGCAGTGATCGTCACGGATGATTCTCTGGCGGCGCTGATCGACTATTTGAGCGATGGTGAAAATGTCCCTATGCCGCTCAGTGTGAGCGACATCGAACAGTTCATGAGTAATCAATTCAACCTTTCGGTAAGCCTGCCCACCAGTGCGGGAACGGCCGAAGCGACGTACTTCCCGATGGCGGTTGATCTCAATATCAAGATGCCTGGTTACGGTGGACAGCCGGATATTGATTACACCTTTGCCGATTACAATACCGTCAGCGACGATTTCGTCACCTTCCTGCGGGAGTATTTCAACCAATTAGCGGTACAGGTTCAGCAGGAGAGCAGCGAAGATCAGTTACGGGCGTTTACGGTCTATCGTAACAATGCGATATCGGTAGCCTCCTTTATCTTCAGCGACTATTTCGTGCTGGTGATGCGCCAGATGTTGCAGGCGATGCGCGACGGTTTACGAGATTTCAACTACGCGCCAGCGGCGGGCGATACCGGGAATACCATCGTCACCTGGGTAAACACCACGGGTCAGTTGGATGCGGTGGGCACCCCCTTTACTTTGTATGATCTGTTCAAAGGCAATGAATCCCATCCATTGACTGCGGGTCAGACGCTGACGTTGCCGTTTGTTTCTTACGTATTGTCGGCTTCAGACAGTTTCACTTCTATTGCCGCGTTGAGCCAATACGGCGGGGCGTTTGACGCTGCGGCGTTGGCAACCAACAACGCCAATATCGCCGGTATTCTGGTTACAGGGGCGACGGTAACCTATTCCGGTACGCTGTATATCATCTCCGGTTCTGAAACGCTTACCACGCTGGCTGCGCGTATTGGCGATGGGATAACGCTGGCACAACTGCTTGCCAACAGCGATATTCTGACGCTGACAACAATCTTACAGTCCAATGGTATGTTGACTGTACCGCCATTCGGCCATACGACGGTACAGCGTGATACGCTACAGAGTGTCTCGACCGCTTATGGCATCACCATGGAAGACGTGGCCGGCGTAGATCGTGAAACCGAGATCAACCCGATTGGCACGGCGAATGGTGATATTGCCGATCTGTTCACGGCGGTCGATGAGAATCAAAATCCGCTGTTCCTGGATGTGGTGGCATTGCCGCAATTCCAGGTGGCCGCGCTGTTGGCGGAAGCCCAGCGGGTGAATGCCATTAATCATCTGAGCGGTATGGCGTCGCGCTACTACTTCCATGGCCTACGTTTGCCAACCAGTAAGATTATGCCGAATAAAGCAGGCATGTGGGTGACGACAGATCCACAGACTGGCGCGTTGAGTCTGCCAGCTTACGCTGGGTTGTTCGCGCTGACCGGCCAGCTGTTGCCGTTGAACACCTTGCCGACTGAACCGCTTTCTATCACCTTGAGTAAGGGCGACTCGCTTGACTGGCTCTCCTTTGACAGCGGCGTGTCATCGTTGACCTTTACGGTAGTGCCGCCGAATGATCAGCAGAAATCAGGCGATATTAACTATCAACGTATCGCCGCGTTGAACAGTTATGCGGTTACCACCATTCTTCCCGCTGGTCCGGCCTCCATTGATGCCAAGATCCGCGTCGAAGATGAACCAGCACGTTATCCATTGTCTAATGGCATTCGCTGGCAAAGCCGTCAGGCGATTGTGTTCCCATCAGGAGAAACCGGCGACCAGTCTAGAATCTGGCCTCTGCCATCTTCCATGTTGGCTCTCGCCAGCCTGGGCGGTGTCGATCAGGCCGATCTGTTGGCGATGTCCTGTCCGATCTTCGATCTTGAATCAGTACGGATGAATGTGGCGACTGGTGAGGCGGAGGATACCTCGGTTGAACGCGTGGCCTGGGCCTCGTCTATCGAGTTCACGGTCAAGAGACTGGCTGCCGATAGCACCGCGGGCAATGCCTATCACGATACTTATGAAATCATGGGAGCTAGCGCGAACGACGCACTAATCCTGGAGCGTATCGTTCAGTATGCCCATAATGATGCTGATTTCGCTTCCATGGTGGTGGGTTATCAGTCCGCCAGCAGCAGCGCTGGAACCACCTTCTCCGCTGACACTGGCTCGGATGTCACCTTCGGCATTTCGCAAACCAATCTCTCCACTGTAACGCGGCCGCCCAGCATGTTACGGTTCGCTACGATGTTGGCGGAAGAAGACACTAACAGCAATATTCTGAACAAACCGACGGAACTGGTGCGCTTGTTGTGGGAAGCCAGCATTACCCGCTCGGGCGGATTCTTCCTCTACTATTTCGACGCAGACAGTGGTGCAGGGTTGCCAGACGCCGCCTTTAACGATAAAGGTGAAGCGACAATCAACCTGGTTATCATGTATGCGCCTCAGCCGCGTCTACAGCCTTACATGAATGCGGTAGTCACCGGCGATCCGCTTGATACCTCCGATTCAACGTTGGTGGCGAAGACGCATTCGCAAAAAGCTACCCATACGGTGCAGGCGGACGAAAGCCTGGCTTCTATCGCGTCACGTTATCTGAGCAACCTGGTTTCGCTGGTGGAAAATACCACGGCGACAGATATGGATATCGCCTTGTTAACCGGTGCGTCATTGGCGGTGAACAACGGGCTGTACCGTGTTCCGGTCAATGGCGGTGCACCTGGTGGAAAATTAAGCGATATCGCCACCTACTTCAATATGGATCCGGCGGCGATTAAAGCGGCGAACCCGCGTATCACCGATGCCGAGTGGAATAGCGGTCTGCTCAATGGCACCGCCATCCGACTGCCTGCGGTCACTCGTACTGTCGGCACAGATCCCGGAGGCACAACGCTGGGATCGATGGCCGCCTACTATGGCACCAGTGTGATGGTGCTAGTAGGGCACAACGCGATGGTATCGTCGCTGCTGAATGTGGGCCAGACGTTGACCCTGATGACCGGGCCACTGTCTCAATCGGGATCGCAAGTGCCTGGCGTGCAGCCGATTCTGGCGACACGCGACGGCTTGCCGGTGATTCCATCTGATCCGAGTGATCCGATGTTTGCGGTGGATTTCTTGCTGAACGACTATACGCTCTTGGCCTATCAGGTGGAGGCAAACGCCGATTTCAGCGCCAGTAATGTGGGGCTACCGCTGGGCCAGCAATCTGACAATTCGTCTGATGGTGACGGAAAAGCACGCTTTGTTCGGGAGTTGACCAACGATGACGCTCTGACTTACTCAACGTCAATCCCGTATACCCAGTTTGCGGTGGACAGCGTGAATCCTGATAACCCCTATACGGCTAATGGCCGAATCTTGCAGATTGGTTACACCTGGAATGACCTTTATGGCAACCGGATTGTCTCGACGTTGGATGATATTCACAATCTGGTAGGGGCCGGCAATAACGCGCCCAGCCTGACGGGATACACCGATAATCTGATGACGATCGCGCAGTGGCCTTCGATTTCCACCAGTTGGTCGGTGGCTGATACCAATCCGGCCGGTTCGAAATTCTTGATTCAGATCACCAGCGCCTTTGATCCCAACGCGTTCAACCCGGCGGAAGGCGATAGTTCCGACGCCTGGATCTCGCGGGCCAATTCGTCTCTGCAAACATTGAACGCCATTCTGGCACAGCTTGATGATCCTAACGGTATCGCGCTGTACGTAGACACCACACTACTGAGTGACAGCATGCAGATCGATCCTGTGCAGATTGGCACCGGCGATCAGTATGGCGCGGTGGGCACGCTAACCGGATGGCTGGTTGCCATTCAAGACTTCCTGACGGCCCGGGCCAAAGGGGATAGCACTTTCCCTGAACCCGCACAACTGAGCTTTGTTTTGTCCGTTACGGCGGATAAACAGGCGATTAATCAGGCGAGTATTTTCCTGCTGACTCTCAGCCTTACAATTAAACGGACTGGTGGCATCGCGGAGGGCGATTTTGCCTCTGTGACTGCGGTGATCTCTATCTCCACAATTATTGCGGCGAAAACCGATGCCGGAATACAGTCCTCATCACCGGGCAGCAATCAGAATATCCTGTTGGGTTTTGCCCAGGATATCGACAATGTGCTGTCGCAGCCGGGCATATTTACATTGGTGATTGCGCAGGGAACCAACCGCTATCTCCCTGCCGCCGGTGTCAGTCAGTCGTCGGTGTGGGCAATGCGGATGAGTATTAATAGTTCAGGTAAAGGCATTGCTTATCGAGTTAACGATGTGGGAGTGCCTGAACTGTTTGCACCGGAGCCGGTATCGAATACGTTGGTCACCCGTGATGCTCAGGTCTATCCGTATGGCAAGCTGGCTGATTTCGATCCTGCCAGTAACAGCTTTACCACTGCGGCGGTCAACAACACCTATTCCGGTATAGAGATGGATACCTGGCTGGGCAGTTTCTTTAACTTCTTTGATTCTTTGTTTTCGCCGGAGTTTACTTCGTCGATTCTGGTGACTGACGCCAAAGCCACCAATAAGCCCGCGGGTGTGGACAGTTTCCTGACGGCGTTGGCCGAACAGAAAGAGATATTGGCACAAGTGGCATCAGAGTTAATGGCGCCTATCTATGCCGGTCAGAGCAGCACCCGCCTGGATTCTGCTAAAGAAGCATTGCGTCAGAATCTGCTAGTGAAGCTCTCTAATCTCTATACCGTGCGGGCCGCTATTTCTTTTGGGGCGACAGTCGAAGCGGATATTCCACAATTGCCGGGTGAACAGGATCCGCAATTGTTCGGCAATCTTACCTGGGACATGGATAACGCTGGTCTGGAAAGCCTGGTGACCCTGACATCGCCCAAGATGCCGCTAGTGGATGGCAACAATCAGCCGATTACCTTCCTGATGGAGTCTCCCGGTAACATCAAGGTGGATGGAGAAATAGTAGAAAGCGTGACGCTGGATCTCTCCTACGTTGGTGCGGCGGTTGAACACCAGGTGTCGGCGATACCTGGCATTAATGGTTATCTGGCTTCAAGCTGGTTGTCGCCCATCTGGAGTGACGGCAATGCCATGCTGACGGAAAGTTTGGGCACGTTTACCGTCCCGCTGATTCTCCGCGACTTCCCTGCCACGCCACGGATGACGACGCAAAACGGCACGGCGACCAATGTGCAGGCAACCGAATTGAATCAGCTGACCCAGTGGACCTATCGCTATACTTATAGCGTGGATTTCCACTTTGAGCAGGATCGCATCTATAACGTGGTTACCTATAACATCCAGGATAGCGAGGCCATGCTGATGGCTGGATACATGGACGCTTTCCAGGGATTGGCCCAGTTCATAGCCAGCCAAAAATCGGTCACACAACTGGTGGGGCAGACAGTGCCACAAATTGATGCGCAGACCACCGACCAAAGCAAGATCAATGACGCTTCACTGGCGCTCGGCGCTTATCTGAAGATGGTCACGGATATTGCCAATCAAGCAAGCAACGCAGGTAGCTTGCGGATTGCATCTGGACCAGGCGAAAGCCTCGGCCTGATAGGGGAAACCTATCGCTTTTATATCACCGAGGAAACTGAAACGGTGCAAGCTGATACGACGGAACAGGCAGTATGGGTCGTGACATTGACGTCTACTGATGGCACGCCGCCGACTGGACTGCTCGGTTATCCTTCAGTGCAGATTGAAGACTGTCGGGCGGTCTTTATACCTGAGCTAAGCGATCCACTCACTGGACGCTACGCCTACTACTATATAGACAGCAATGAGCAGCCGCTGACCGGCAAGGTGGCACAGAGTCTGGCCGAGCGTACGGTGGAATTGCCGGGTATGCAGATTCTGGAACGGCAGGACGCAATCTCGACGGTTCATTTGACTCGCAATGAGGATATCGACGGCAAGATCAATGACCCATTTGTCTTCACGACGCCAGATGTTTCGTTTGGCAACCCGTTACATCCTACTATCCGTTCTAATCAGCCAGTGAATATCGCAACGCTGGGAGTGTCGAGCGGAAAACCGGAATACCGGTCGCTGGGTCAGCATTTAACCGCGCTGTTCAATGCGTTATTTGAATCGAGCTTCAGCGGCGATAGCACGATCCAGGTGAATATGACTTATGTATATACCCTATCGTCGGCGTTGACCGCGATGTCGGTTCCGTTGCCGATAGCTGTGATGCCGCCGCTTTCCGTGAGTATTAATGAGATGGATGGTAATGGGATCACGTTGAGTGAGATGGTAGCGACCTTAACCGATGCGATCACCACTTGGGCGCAAATTTATAACCCTTCTGACTTAGGTGCGCAATTGGTGTTTGAAGTCACCATCATGTCTAACCTGACAGTGAACCCGATGCCATTGCTTGGCCTGTCTAATCTGGTATTACCGGTGCAGTACATCGTTCCGGCGCTTTCCGGTAAGTAGGCCAAAGAGTGAGTGACAAGAAGTCAATCTCGTAAGTAGTGTGAAGTAAGTAGTGATGTAACCAGTCGGTAGGACGATCCTCGCATGCGGAGATCGATTTTATGTAGACATAATGAGGACAGCATATGAGCGCATTAATGTTAGCTAAACGTAAGCGTGCTATCGATCAAGCTTATCCCAAAGTGATGGCATTACCTGATTGTTCGGGAGATTTTGAGGCAGACCTGCACCGTGAGCGTCTTCTTATCGGCGCGACCGAAGTGTTTGGTGAATATATGAGTAAGAAAACTTCAAATACGGCTGATGCCAAACAAAAAAGAGAATCTTAATCAGTAACGAGTAGGAGAGGGTATGTTCACGCTGCATATTGATAACCTGTCATCTGATATGGATTGGCATATTGAAAACGATGTACTGGTCAGTCGTAGTGGTGTGTTCACGCCTTTCTCTCATCCTATGGTGGAAGTCCGGGCGGTCACCGTGCCGTCCGGGCAATTAGGCGTTTTTATTTTCGAACGCCCTTATTGTGAAATTTCGCCACGGATCTATCTTGAGTACTCATCGGAATATAACGCCATCGTCGAACTCAAACGGAGAGCCGAAATCTGGCCGCTGCACTGGTTTTTCCTTGATATTTCGTCTTCTCACGTTGCCGTGTTTTCCAGCCGTTTATCGACGGTGCCGGTGTTTTTTGCCAACAATAAGACTCTGTTGGATATGAGTTGGGACCCGCTGACGCTCTTTCCCCTGATTCAGCCTATTCTGGATCAGCCGCGGGCGATGCTTTATCTTAGCCATTTTGAACAACCCTATGGAGTTGATACGCTACTGGCGGAGTTGAAACAGCTCTGTTCAGGGTATTATGCCCGCTGGCAGCCTGGCGAGGGATGGGAAACCGAGCAGCAAGTCGCCCGTGTGCACACTTATCCCAAAGTGCTCAAAAATCACGTTGATCCCTGCCACTCTTTTGCGCAGCTTTTGCGTGCGGCTTTGCAACGGTTATTGCCGGAGCGTTCTCTTTCTGTCGCCGCGGGATTCAGCGGCGGTCTGGATTCAAGTATTGTCGCGGCGACAGCGGCCCGATGCGGTTATCGCGTTCATACCTACGGGCTGTTAATGCCGGATGAAGGGCGGGTTCATCAGGAAACGAGACGCAATGTGGTAATGCAGCAATATGGGTTCCATGACTATACCGTGGATACTCGCCAAGGAGCACCGACGGGAAGTTATGGACATGGACGTCACCAACCTATGGTACCGTGGGAAGAGCTGCATTATGGTTATTTTGATGAGATCTATCAGCAGGCGCGAGAGGATAACTGCAACGTATTTCTGACCGGTTTTGGCGGGGATGAGTTGCTTGCCGAATATTGGGATGAGAAAGCGGATAGCGCAGCCGCGATCAATGCCTTGACCGCGGAGAGAACATTGCCGGATTTCCTGAGTGAGGGTGTACATCAACAGCAGCACGACCGCCTGAATATGTTGATGGATACGCCCGCCATCTATGCGCAATGCAGCGTTGTGGAAGCGATCAGCGGCGTAGCGGCGCAGTGTTTGCGCAACGGCCTGTGGCCGATTCATCTGTTAACCACACCGGAGATTGTTCGCTATTGTCACAGTCTGCCTCATGAATGGCGCGAAAAACGGACTCTGATGCGCACGCTTTTACTGGATTGGGGCGTAGATGAGCAAGTGGCTTATCCTGAACGGACGGAGAATTTTGTTACGCTTTCTCAACAGGCGTTGTCTACCTGCCAGCAGGTTTGTATGGGTTTTCCTTTGGATCGACTGGAGAAAGCTGGACTGGTCAAAAAAGAGAAAATATCCGCTGCTTATCAGCGTTGGCTGAAAGGAGAAGGGCGCGGCACGCTGGATATCCACTTTATCGCTGCGGTGGTGTTGGAATCGACACTAGAAGCGGTGGAAAGACAGAATGGGTGCTATTTATAAAACTAACATTCATTTTGGTTTCATTGTGATTTGTGATTTTCCACATGCATAAAAACATGGGTTTTCATCTGCCATGTTTTTGGTTTCTCGCCAGTATTGGCAACTGTTGCTAACCTTTATCTGAATACGAACGCTGAATTTTTTCCATATTTCTCCTCTGAGATTTACCTCAGTATTATTTGGATTTTGCCATACCAGGACTGTCGTTAAGCGATGGATTACTTGCTGCTTCTATGACACTGATATATCTCTTTTTCATGGCATTCATGAGCCATATGGCGCCAGGTTTATTGTTCCTTGATTTATGGTGGACTGGCTCGATATTGGCTATTTCAAACCAGTTATGACGAACATGGTTATGCCATAGGAGATAACGTATTAATATATTTTAGCTCGTTAATAAGAATCATATTTGTCGAAATGACTACGCCTTACGAATTGGAGGAGAAGCGTTCTGTATTTTACTAACCAATACTAACCTGTCTGAGGCTACTATTATCGTAGAAAATACATGACGCTATAAATACCCATTTGATCCCCATCGTAGGATATAAGACGGTGAGTATAGGGGGAACTTAATATTATTTTCGGAAAACTTTAAAAATGTACTAAATAGCACTGATAAGGCCATGTATCACGCTAAAAACGTGGTCAAAATAGTTATCAGATACTCTCATTTGAGAGGGGGTGTGGGTAAAAGTCTTCGGTGAAGACGAATGTCAGTGATGCTTTTTTAGCATATTTCTTTATTCGATTTACTGGTTTTTTACTCCGTTTTCCCACCAGGGATTTATTATCATAAAAATAGGTAGAGTGTCATAACCGTTTAAGATAAATGGATTTTCTCTGTAATGTTCCGACTGTTGGGGGAGATAACTTATTCTTATTATTGTTCAATTTCCACTTTGAAGTGGAAAAAGTGTGTCTACAAACCTTACCGCGTCGGGGGTAGTTTATTTTCAACGCTAATTATTAATATTGTTCGTCACGGGAACAGGAGTATTGCGGTGAGTAATGGAGCGGTAACGGTAAATAACGTAGTGAGTCCCGAAAGTATTCAGATATTGGCAGACCATGTGATGGTGCAGATTGGTGATCTGTTTACCGCTAAAGCGATTCATCCAAACGCCGTACAGCAACAGATGTTGGCTTCCCATGTTTTGGCGATGGCGCGACGTTCGCTAACCGGTGAGTCCCTGCCTGATGTTGATGCGGATCTGTTTGAGGAGATCTCTACCGACTCCATGCAACTGGCAGCCGAAGTCGTGGCGCTGTTTGGTAATCTTCCTGTTGAAGAGTCGTGGCTGCTTTCGGTGCATTTTGAAGTCGCCAGGGAAAATAAATAACGTGGGCAACATGGCCGCGTAATCCCCGATTTTTGAACCAACATAATAAGGAACACAACATGGTAACCGTAGTTATTGGTGATCGTTTAGGTAAAGGTCAAAAAGTTGCCATCGGCGTAGAAAAAGCCGGCGGTCGGGCAGTGGTCGTTCCAGGTGTCGCTGCAGACATGAAGCTTGGTGATGTCATGAAGGCGGAAAACGCCGATTTTGGCATCTCCTTCTGCGGTAGCGGTGGTGCCGGCGCGATTACTGCACAGAACAAATATGGCTACAAAGCGAAACACGGCATGCGCTCTATTGATGAGGGTGTCACCGCGATTAATGAAGGTGCCACGGTGTTGGGGTTTGGCTTCATGGATAAAGAAGAATTGGGCGAAAGGCTGGTACAGACCTGGAACAAGAAATACGGCAGCTAACTATGAAAGAACAATTCACGACCATGGTAAAGGTCAGCGGTAAAGGCGACAGTAAAGCGAAAGCCTTTGCCGATGCACTCAGCCAGGTACAGAACCAGGTGCTTCGAAACACCAATAAGATTCTGCTGCGTATTGAACCACAGGACGTGAAGGTGATTCGTGCGCAGGAGAGTGTGAGAAAGGAGCGCTTTCTGTTCTTCTTTCTGGCGCGTGAGCGGCGGAGCTACAGCGTGGAGCTGGAGATTACCGTCAACGTTACCGTAATTGATACTGATAAGGTGATATTTACGGCGGCGAAATAAAAACGTTGGGCGATAAGACGAAAGGAAAAACTGATGTTTTTAATAATTTTGTTCAAGTCGTTAATCATCGGCGGGTTAGTGGGTGTCGGTGTCGGCGCAGGGGCCGCACGCATGTTTCACGCACCGACCACGCAGGGGATGGGCGCATTTCGTACACTAGGTGAATTAAATTCCTGTGAGGGCGATCCGGCTTCTCACTTCTCTTTTGGACTGGGTTTTTTCTTCAATGCCTGGGCGTCCTCGGTGGCGGCCGGTGCCTTTACGCAGGATGTTGATCATCGCATTATCCCCCATTGGGGTGTGGCGGCCTTGATGGTGAAAAACCGTAACGTAGCTGAAACCCTGTACGATCCGAAAAAAATGGCCATTGCCTGCGGCATTATCGGCATGGTTGTGGTGGCCTTTCTTAACACTACGGCTTCTGCCGTACCGGCTGCGTTACAGGTTACGGCGGTGAAAGTGCTGGTGCCTGCGGCTAACCTGCTGGTGAATACCGTTATGCCGGTAATTTTCTGGTTGGCGGCGATCGATGCAGGTAAAAAATCGGGTTTCTGGGCCACGATTTTCGGTGGTCTGGCGCAGATGATCATGGGGAATGCCGTGCCGGGTCTGGTGCTGGGTATCCTGATCGGCAAAGGGGTAGAAGAGAGCGGTTGGCATAAGGTCACTCAGGTGATGATGTGCGCCATCATTCTGCTGTTTGTCTTGAGCGGCTTCTTCCGCGGCTTTGATATGAAACTGCTGCAATCTTTCCATTTGGGCATTCCGGGCTGGCTGGATCTGATTCACCACTCCCTGAGCGGTAAATAACGAGGACAATGACAATGGACGAAACAAAAAGCGGTTTTTGGTATGCCGACTGGTCTTTTCCCATCTTTGTCGGCTTGATCTCCTCTGGCGTGTTTGCCGGTACACACATGTATTACCTGTATGGCATCGGTGCTTTTAATGAAGTGGCTTTTGTCTCCATGCTGCGTTCCGGTATCTCAACCGGGGTGTATGGCGCGGTGGCGGCCTTCGGTGCCAGTTTCCTGTTTGCTCGCATCATTGAAGGTTCATTGGTGGGGATTCTCGATATTGGTGGCGCTATCCAGACCGGTGTCGGTCTGGGCGTTCCAGCGCTCTTGCTTGGCGCAGGTATCGTATTTCCGGTGGCCAACTTTGCTGCGTCGCTGGTGACGGGTCTGTTGCTGGGGTTGGCAATCGGTTACATCATCATTTTGGCGCGTAAATTCACCATCAATCAGAGTGATTCCACCTACGGTGCTGATGTGATGATGGGGGCAGGTAATGCTTCGGGCCGTTTCCTCGGGCCGTTGATCATCCTTTCTGCCATGACCGCCTCTATTCCCATTGGTCTGGGGGCGCTGGCGGGGGCGTTGGTGTTCTATCTGTGGAGTAAGCCTATCACCGGTGGCGCGATCCTCGGTGCCATGATCCTGGGTGCCATCTTCCCGATTACCATTAGCTAAGCTGTCCTGGTGGTTTGCCCTTAGTGGGCAAACCACCGTTCAAGGAGTTATAGATCATGTTCGATCTCATTATCCGGCGTGCGCGTCTGACCGATGAACAACAGGTCGATATCGCTATCCATGACGGCAAAATTGCCGCCGTCGGACAGGTAGCGGGAACGGCGAAATGTGAGCGGGATCTGGCGGGACGTTACTATCTGAGTGCCGGCTGGATTGATTCCCACGTACATTGTTACCCCAAATCACCGATTTATCATGATGAGGCGGATCGCATTGGCGTCAGTACCGGTGTGACGACGGTGATTGATGCGGGTAGCACTGGCGCGAACGATATTGATGATTTTTATGCCATTACCCGCAGTGCCACCACGCAGGTGTATGCGCTGCTGAATATTGCCCGTACCGGCATTGTGACGCAAAACGAACTGGCGGACATGCAGCAGATTGATCCACTGGCGGTGCGCGATGCTGTACAGCGTCTACCGGATTTTATCGTCGGTATCAAAGCGCGGATGAGCAGCAGTGTGGTGGGTGAAAACGGCATTAAACCGTTGCAGTGCGCGAAGGCTATCCAGCAGGAGATCGGTGGTCTGCCGTTGATGGTTCATGTCGGCAACAACCCTCCTGATCTTGATGAAATAGCCGGGTTGCTGACTGCCGGTGACATTATCACTCATTGCTATAACGGCAAACCGAACCGCATTCTTACCCCGGCAGGCACATTGCGGGCGGCGGTTAAACAGGCAATTGAGCGTGGTGTCCGGCTGGATGTCGGCCACGGTAACGCCAGTTTCAGTTTTGAAGTGGCGCGTATCGCCATCGCACAGGGCGTTCTGCCTGACACCATCAGTTCGGATATTTATTGCCGTAATCGCATCCACGGTCCGGTGCGTAACCTTGCACATGTGATGTCGAAATTCTTTAGCATCGGCATGACGTTGCCGCAGGTTATCGACCGAGTTACCTGGCGGGCCGCCGATGGTCTGCGCCTGCAAACCAAGGGCCGTCTCGATGTGGGGCTTGATGCGGACCTGACCATTTTTACTGTCAAAGAAGATGCTTGTCCGTTCATTGATTCCGAAGGGGAACATGTGCAGGGCGAAAAATATCTGATGCCGCTGGCGGTGGTTGTGGCCGGTCAGTGGATAGTGACCGATGAAGGGAAAATAAACGATGTGTTCGGTGTATGAAAAATATGGTTTAAAACAAGTTATCAACGCCTCCGGGCGGATGACTATTCTCGGTGTTTCCACACCGTCCGCCGACGTGGTGGATACTGTGCGGTACGGTCTTAATCACTATTTTGAAATGAAAGATCTGGTGAATAAGACTGGCGTTTATATCGCCGGGTTGTTGAATGTGGAAAACGCGGTGGTGGTGTCCTGTGCTTCTGCGGGCATTGCCCAGTCGGTGGCGGCGGTGATCGTCAAAGATAACGATTGGCTACTGGATAACCTGCACGCAGCACCACTGACCGTGCCACATGACATTGTGCTGCCGAAAGGTCACAACGTGAACTTCGGTGCGCCAGTCGGCACCATGGTGGCGCTGGGCGGTGGTCGGCTAGTGGAGGCGGGTTATGCCAATGAGTGTTCGCCGGAACAACTTTCTGCGGCAATTACCTCACAAACCGCAGCAATCCTCTATATCAAATCTCACCACTGTGTGCAGAAAAGCCACCTCAGCGTGGCGCAGGCGGCCGTCGTGGCGGCTGAACACGGTGTACCGTTAATTGTTGATGCGGCGGCGGAAGAAGATTTGCAGGGTTATTACCGTGCCGGTGCCGATTTGGTTATTTACAGCGGGGCGAAAGCCATCGAAGGGCCAACCAGCGGACTGGTGATCGGTAAGCATCACTATGTTGAGTGGGTGAAACGCCAATCAACCGGGATTGGTCGTGCGATGAAAGTGGGTAAAGAAGGCATTCTGGGCCTGACGCAGGCGATTGAAAACTACCTGACCCAGCAGAAAGTGACCGGTGCGCAGATGGTGGAAAAAATGACCCCCTTTATCGCTGATCTCAATAGTCTGCAAGGTGTCTGTGCCCGCGTGGTATGGGATGCCGCTGGGCGCGATATCGCCCGTACTGAAATTCATTTCGACGAAGCGGTGATTGGCCGTACCACTGGCGAGGTGGTGCTGGCGTTGAAAACCGGTGATATCGCCATCTATTTCCGCGGCTACAAAGCCAATGAAAGCATTATCGAAGTCGATGTGCGCAGTGTTACTCCAGATCAGCTAGATACCATTTTTGTTTGCATGAAGGCTTTATTAACAGGAGATAAAAGCGCATGACGTTGACACCCAAATTCTATAATGATCGTGTTTGCCTGAATGTGCTGGCGGGCTCTAAACAAAACGCTCGCGACATATGGCTGGCTGCTGATGGGTATGTGCTGGTAGGGGTATTGTCGAAAAATTATGGCAGCGTCGACGACGCCGTGGCGGATATGCTCGACTATGCTCAACTGATCGATAATGCAATTTCTGTTGGGTTGGGGGCGGGTGATCCGAATCAGTCGTTGATGGTGAGTGAAATTGCTCGCCAGATTCAGCCACAGCATGTTAATCAGGTATTCACCGGCGTGGGTACCAGCCGGGCATTGCTGGGGCAATCGCAGACGGTGGTGAATGGACTGGTATCACCAACCGGTACGGTTGGAATGGTGAAAATTTCCACTGGTCCGTTGAGCTCTCTGGCGCCTGACGGTGTTGTTCCAATAGAGACTGCCATTGCGTTACTGAAAGATATGGGCGGCAGTTCAATCAAATATTTCCCGATGGGCGGGCTAAAATCGATTGACGAGTTCACCGCGGTGGCACAAGCCTGCGCCAGGCATGATTTCTGGCTGGAACCGACAGGTGGTATCAGTCTGGATAATTATGCCGAGATTCTTAAGGTGGCATTGGATGCCGGTGTGAGCAAAATCATTCCGCATATTTACAGCTCAATTATTGACCCAGCGTCTGGTAACACACGGCCTGATGATGTTCGAGCGCTATTGACGATGACTCAACAGCTGCTGGCATAATAAACGTTCCGCCATAACAAACGTGTTGTATAACCCTGGGCGGCCAACTTTATGGTTCGGAGGAAAAGATGGATAACGGGCAATTCTCTGGTTTGCCGGGAATAAAGATGGCCGCTGCCGATCATATGTGTAAATTCGTAACATGGGATCAAATCACGTGAGATTTCCCAACCAACGATTAGCGCAGTTGTTTGATGCCCTGAGAAATGAACCTCTGCCGCAGGGAGAGTTGGCGCGGCGTTTTGCCGTGTCGACACGTACTGTACGTACTGATATCACGTCGCTCAACGAGTTGCTGGCAGATCACGGCGCGAGTTTCGTGCTCAATCGTGGTGAGGGTTACCAGCTAAAAATTATTGATTCAGCCCGTTACGATGACTGGTTGCAAGCGTCGCCATCTCGGTTGAATGTGCCGCGAACCTCGACAGAGCGCGTACATTATCTGCTAATGCGTTTTTTAACCTCCGCTTTCTCGCTCAAACTGGAAGATGTGGCGGACGAATGGTTTGTCAGCCGGGCGACTCTGCAAAATGATATGGCTGAAGTGCGGGAATGGTTGAATCGTTATAGTCTGTCACTTGAGGCCAGACCTCGCTACGGCATGAAACTGTTTGGCGGCGAAGTCTCAATTCGTACCTGTCTGACCGATCTGCTGTACCAGATTGAGCAAAATGACAACGATAACCCACTGCTCAGTGCTGATGTGCTCGACCGTGGTATGGTGTCGATGTTACAGCCGTTGCTACATCAATGCCTTTCTCGCAGTTCGATTCGCATGACGGACGACGGGGAGCGTTATCTGCAACTTTACTGCGCGGTGACGATACGGCGCATCAACGAGGGGTATCCGCTTTCCGATTTCGTTGCTGAAGGGGTTGATGAGGATGTGTGCCATGCGGCGCAACATATCATTCAGGTCATGCGGTCGTTGACCAGTAAACCGATTTCTCTGTCGGAAGAGGCTTATCTGCGGGTGAACATTGCTGCACGCCGTGTGCAAGAGATTACACCGAGCGCCATCAGTGCCGACGACAGTAACTCCCTGGTGGATTACATCCTCAGTTACATCAACAAACACTACAATTTCAACCTGCAAAATGATCCGCAACTGCGCGCTGACCTGCTTACCCATGTCAAAACCATGATTACCCGCGTGCGCTATCAGATTCATATCCCCAACCCACTGCTGGCCAACATCAAGCAGCACTATCCTATGGCTTACGATGTGACGCTGGCGGCGGTTTCCAGTTGGGGCAAATATACGCCTTATGTCATCAGTGAAAATGAAATCGGTTTTCTGGTCTTACATATTGGCGTTGGTTTGGAGCGCCACTACAACGTCGGTTATCAGCGCCATCCTCAGGTGTTATTGGTTTGTGACACCGGAAATTCTACCATCCGCATGATTCAGGCAGTGTTGATGCGCAAGTATCCGCAAATTGAGGTGAACACCGTTAGCTCGCCGCGAGAATATCAGGCGATGCCGAGTATTGAAGCTGATTTTGTTATTTCAACCTCGCGGCTGAACGAAAAAGATAAACCGGTGGTGGTGATATCGCCATTTCCTACCGGCTACCAACTGGAACAGATCGGTAAGCTGGTACTGGTGGATCGCACCAGGCCGTACATGCTGGAGCGGTTTTTTGACGCACAGCACTTTCACATCATCAATACGCCGATGGATCAATCGCAATTGTTCCGCTTGCTGTGTGATCAGCTTGAGCGGGAAGGGTATGTCGACGCGGCATTTTATCCTTCGGTGGAAGAACGAGAAGCTATCGTCAGTACCATGCTGGGTGAAGGGATTGCATTACCGCACTCGCTGGGATTGTTAGCAAAAAAAACCGTGGTGTTTACCGTATTGGCTCCGCAAGGCATTGCCTGGGGCGATGAAACCGCCTATGTGATTTTCCTGTTGGCGATCAGCAAAACCGAGTACGAAGAAGCCATGGCGATCTACGATCTATTTGTAACCTTTATGCGGGAGCGGGCGATGACGCGTTTGCGCGAAAGTCCCGACTTTATCAGTTTTAAAGCGGTCGCGATGGATTGTCTCAGTCGGTTGTAGCTTCGGTATTATCGCCATTTATCTGGCCGTTTCCCGAACATCGGCAACCTGCTCATCGCGTGTTACACAATGAGAAAAGCCAGCAAATGATTGCTGGCTTTGGTGTGTAAATGGCGCTCATGTCACAGCACTTGTCGCTGCTTCTGTAAGGTTATTAGCTGGTCGGCAATAGAACGGATAACCCAGAAAGCTGTTTGTCCGATATCACTGCTTAAACCAGGTGAAACATCATTATCCGCATTTTTCAGAAAATCATTCTCCAGCGAATCAACAAAAGCATCAAAGTTAAACTGACCTGTTCGTGGCTGATCTTGCTTACTGAGTACCAGATTTAATCGACCACTAACCATTTGGATGGCTTGCTCAAAAGCCTGACGTTGTGCCGGAGTAATGTATCCCCCGCGATGAACAAGCTCGACCCAACGGGATGGTGATGCCACATCGTGTTTACTTACACCTCTATGCATATTATTTCACCTGTAGATGGGTTGATTCAGGAACCTTGTAGTGATTTTTCACGTTGTTAAGGGTGGCATGGCTCACATCGACATTCAGACCTTCACTGTCACTTTTCACGAAGGAGAACGTTTGTGATGAAAAATGTGGATATGAGCTACCAAAGTGACAAAGTGGCGACCAGCTCGCATCGTGATATTCATGACCCGATGGCGTTGACCAAATCCCGTCTGGTACTGGATACCCTCACCGTGGGCGATCTGCATAAGGTTACTGACCAACTGGCAACATTGTCAGGGAAAAATCCCACTGCTGCGGATTTGCAACCGATGAAAGACGCGTTGACTCAACTGCGTGATCAGCAATATGGCGGCAATGAAGTGAAAAAAGTGACTGACATGGGCTTTACTAACTTCAAAACATTAGAAGCTGATTATGGTGCGATCAGATCCTTTGCCAAAGCATTCCAGAATGAAAACCACGCCGTTAGTGTGACGTCACGCACCGCATTGCAGGCTGGCTCCCAAAAAGAATTGCTGCAAAAAATGAAAGACACCATTTTGTCGCTGGATAATGGAGAGAATCTGAGCTTTAGCCGTAACTATAACGGTGGGTTAAGTACGCTCTATGTGCCGGCACTGAAAAGTCTTCCCGTTCCCATCGTCCCAGGAGGTGGGTTGACGGGGGACAGAACCTATAACCTGAGCTTTACCCGCAGTGATAATGGAATCGATGTCAACTTTGGTCGGAATGGCGGAGTGACCGCCAAAGCTTCGGTGGGGACCGGTTATCAACCCATTGATACCCAAAAAACTGTCGCATTGGATAAGGAACATAACCTCACGTTCGATCTGCGCGCAGGTGCCAGCGTTGCTGCCAGTGCAGGTTCCGTATCACAGAATGGGCTGACATTTACCTTGTCTGAAAAAGAAAGCATTGAACTTGCTAAAAACTAAGTGGCTTCAGGGACTATCAACAGGAGAGAAATGATGACATCAGCACAACAGAGAGCGGCTCATTTGCTGCATTACTTTGGCCGTTCCTGCCGGACGGAAATCACGCTTAATGAGGGTATTTGTGTTCTGCTTGGCGATGATGGTCAGGAAGCCGCAGTCATTGAAGTACCGGAACATAGCGATAGTCTACTGGTCCATTGCCAGATACTGAACCTGCAAGGGGAAGAGAACCCGGTTGTTTATAAATTGATGCTGCAACTGAACTTTGAAATGGCGGCGATGCGCGGTTGCTGGCTGGCACTGGATGAATATTACAATCTACGTCTTTGCGCCCAGCATTCACTGGCAACCCTGGATGAAGCCAGGTTTAGCGCTATCTTGTCCGGTTTTATTCAGCAGGTGAAAGAGACGAAGAGTTTTATCGCTTCATTATTGGAAAAAACACGCGCAGCCTGAGAATCGCCATCAGGTCTCATATCACTCGATACCTGGCGAATAGTATTGTTGGATTTCGTCACCGGATGATGTTCCCGTGATGAAATCCAACCTCTTCTTGCAAGGGTTTATCTCCATAATGTTCTGGTGCGTTCAGCGTTGGTGCTTTCACTGACGACGTCGTTCAAGCATGGCGAAAAAGATAACCGACATGATTAAAACGATCAGTAAAAGCATTAGCGCGGCGGCGGCACCTTCGTTAATTGTCAGCCCGAGGAAAGCGCGACGATAGGCAAAGAAACTCAGCACTTCGGTTGCCGACCCCGGACCGCCTCGCGTCAAGATATAAGGAAGATCGTAGGTTCTTAGTTCATTAATCAACTGGATAACCACGGCGATGGCGGAGACAGGACGTAACATCGGCAGCGTGATATACCAAAACTGCTGCCATCGACGTGCGCCGTCAATTTCCGCCGCCTCGTAGGGATCCTTGGGTAAGGCTGCCAGACCGGCGGCCAGGATCAGCACGACAAATGAGACCTGTTGCCAGATGTCAATACCGGCCATGGTCCAGAACGCCAGCGTTGGGTTGCCCAGCCAATCCAGAGCGGGTAGACCGGCGCTTTGCAGCATGTGGTTAACGATCCCGAGGTTCGGTTGCAGCAGCATGCGCCATATCAGCGCCACACTGACTGGCGACATCGCCATCGGGATAGTCAGAAGGGCAAAATAGACCGGGCGCATTTTCACTACCCGGTTGAGCATCAATGCTATGCCCAGACCAATGATAAACTCGCCGGATACGGTTAACACCGAATACCGTATCGTCAGCCAGGCCGCAGACCAGAACGCCTCATCACTGAGGACAGAGACGATGTTTTCCAACCCGGTAAAGGGCGCCATATGCGGAGCCAGCAACGTGTAGGATGAAAAGGCCAGCATGATGGCATATACCACCGGAAAACCAAGCACAATAGCCAGTGTCGCCATGCCCGGCGCGGCGAATGCCCATCCTGTCAGACGAAAACGGTCAATGCGGGAAAGCTGACCGGGCTTGATGGTATTCGCCGTTGAATAAGAGGTTCTGATCGGCATCATCACTTATTTCTTCATCAGTTTTTTAAGTTGATCGGCGGATTGCGTCAGTGCGTCATCGATCGTGCTGTTACCGCCAGCGACCTGGGATAACGCCGTGCCCAATACGTCTTCATATTTAGCTGAATAAGTAAAAATCGGGAATGATTTGCCGGAAGCCACCACTTTTTCCGCATCAGCATAGTAAGGGTATTTTGCCAATACGCTGGCATCTTTATAGACATCCGCACGTACTGGGGCATGTCCTTCAAGTGCCCGGGCGGTACTGATGTCTTTGCTTTGTACCCACTGAATAAAAGTCCAGGCGGCGGCTTTTTCTTTATCCGTGGTGTTCTTGGGTATGCCCCATCCCCAGCCGCCGCTTTCGCCGTGTCCACCCGGCATGGTGCTTAGCGCCAGTTTACCTGCTACCGCCGGACAGGTTTTCGGATTGTCGAGTGTCGGCAGCATCCACCAGTAAGAGACCATGCTGAAGGCTTTGCCGCTGCACATCAGTCGAATGGTATCGTCCAGGGTGGCGGACAAGGCGCCGGTTTGTGCTCCGTTTTTGATGGCATCGACGTAAAGGCCCATGGCTTTTTTACCCGCGGCGTTGTCGAGCACTACTTTGTTATCGGCGTTCAGATAGTCGCCGCCTGCGCTAAACAGGTAATTGGAGAATTCCATACTGTTTGGATCGCCGCGCTGTCCCTGCATGGCTGCGCCAGGGTTGCCCGTTTGCTGTTTGATGAATTTCACCAGGGTGACATAGTCATCAAGCGTTTTTGGCAGTTCCAGCGGTTTGTTGAAGGTGGCCTGGTATTTGTCCTGCAAGTGCTTATCTTTAAGCATATCGGTACGGTAAATCATCCCCATGGAGTAGTTATACATCGGGATAAGTTCGATCTTTTTCGGGTCGGTATTGAGCAGTTTTACCGTTGATGGAATGAATGCCGATATATCAAAGCCCGATTTTTTCACCCTGGGCGTCAGATCGGTCAGCCAGTTGGCGCGAGAGAACTCCCCGGCCCACAGAAAATCCACTTCAAGCAGGTTATAGTAGCTCTGTGGCGAGATAAGCTGTGGAACCAGTTTGTCGTGCATATCGCCGTAACCGATTTTTTCAAACTCCACTTTGATGTGATATTTGTTCTCGAATTCAGGCAACATTTTTTCGATAATAGTGGTTTCGGGAACATCTTCCATCAGGGCCCGTAATACGATCTCTTTTGCCTGCGCCGTTGAGCAAAGCCCTGACAAAATCAAACCGGATAACAATGCTGTCTTTGTCTTGTTAAACATAAATAACTCCTGGTATATGAATGCCGGGATGCTAACGGCTGTGGTTACAAAAGCGCGTCTGGTTATTTCACACCACCAAAAGTCAACCCTTTGACGATGTAGCGCTGGATAAAATGTGAAGCGATAATCAGCGGTAGAATGGCCAATACTATGCCGGCCGAGACTTTACCTATCTGTATGCCATTCGAGGTTTGTAAGGCGGCAAGGGCCACCGGGATGGTGGCGGTTTGCGGGCCGCTTAGCACCAAGGCAAAGAGAAACTCGTTCCAGGACAGGATAAAACCAAGCACACCCGCGGCGGCCAGACCCGGCAGTGAGACCGGCAGTACAATATGCCAGAATGCCCCCCAGGCGGTGGCGCCATCGGTCATCGCCGCCCATTCAAGATCGACTGGTATCCCCTCGAAGAACCCCATTAAAATCCAGGTCAGGAAGGGCAGGTTGAGTGCGGTATAGACCAGGGTCAGACCGACCAGCGAATTGGTCAGACCCAGTGAGCGCAGCACCGCAAAGGCCGGTAGAACCAACGCCACGGCTGGCAGCATTTGTGTGGCCAGCATGATAAATCGGGCCGACTTACCGCCAGTCTTGAAGCGGGCAAAGGCATAACCAGTCGCTGCGGCAAATGGCATTGCCAGCAAAACAGAACAAAAGGAAACTATCAGGCTGTTGCCGTAATGGGTGAGAAAATGGTTGCTTCCTATCAAACCTACATAATTTTCAGCAGAGAAACCCGGAAAGATATCGCTACTGTAAGACATTGATTCCGGCACCAGGCTGGTGCGGACGATCCAGATAATAGGGGCGACCACCAGAAGGCAGGCGAAGATCAGGCCAAGGTGCAATCCAAATTTACGTAACATGTCGGGAGCCCTCAGTTCTGCGGATGAGAAATAGGGTGACGTGGCACCACATTCCCTGAATCCGGATCAAAAAGGTGCAGCGGATTGGGATCCATATAGACGGTAATAGCGTCATCGATTCGTGGTCGGCTATGTTGATCCAGTCGGACGATGACCTGTATGTCATCTATCATGCCGCTGACGATATTATCGGCCCCAAGGGACTCGACCGAGGTAACGTTCAGGTTCACCGGTTGCCAGTAGGGTTGACGCTGATGCGCATGAAAATCTTCCGGGCGAATACCCATAATCATTTTCCTCCCCCGAAGGTGTGCATAATCGGCATACATGTGATCAGCCACTTTCAGCATTGGACCGTCTTTGAGTTGTAACCATAATGTGCTGTCGATTTCGGTAACGGTGCAGGCCAGCAGATTGATGGGCGGGGAGGAAAGAAACCTGGCCACGAAGGTGTTAACCGGATTTTCATAAACCTCCAGTGGCGCGCCGATCTGTATCAGATAGCCATCACGCATAATGCAGATACGATCCGCCATCGTCATGGCTTCAACCTGATCATGGGTGACATAAATCATGGTTTTGCCGAGCCGCCGATGTAGTTTAATCAGCTCACGGCGCATTTCCGCACGTAATTGGGCATCCAGATTGGAGAGTGGTTCGTCCAGTAAGAAAGCCTGCGGTTCACGCACAATGGCGCGTCCCAAAGCGACACGTTGGCGCTGGCCGCCGGACAGCGCTGCCGGTTTGCGGTGAAGCAACTTATCCAGACCCAGTAATGCCGCACTTTCAGCGATTTTCGATGCGATGACGTCTTTTGGCGTTCCACGCATCTTCAGGCCAAAAGCCATATTCTCCGCCACCGTCATATGGGGGTAGAGCGCGTAGCTCTGAAAAACGACCGCAATATTGCGGTCGCGTGGCGCCACATTGTTCATATTTTGCCCATCGATCAGTAAAGCGCCTTCACTGATGCTTTCCAGACCAGCAATCATTCGCAACGTAGTCGATTTCCCACAACCAGAAGGGCCGAGGAAAATGACAAACTCCCCATCTCGAATTTTTAAATTCACATCACGAACACTGTACTGACTGTTGTTATAGGCTTTTGAAACGCTCTGCAACTCAATGGATGCCATGCTCTTATACCTCTGTCATACCCGTGATGTTCAGGTCAGCCGGGCTTCCGATCCTGCCTGATAACGTTGATGAATCCAGTTTGATGTCAGACATGGCTGTCAACATGTTGTTTGTATTTGTGCGTTTAACCGGTGTATACACCACCGGTCACGTTAACACCCTGACCCGTCATAAAGCGGGCGGCATCTGAACTCAGAAATGCCACCACATCGGCGACATCTTCCGGCCTCTGAAGCCGGCCGAGCGGCGTCTGACTGATATAATCCTGAACAACCTGTTCGGGTGATATATCACGCAGTGTCGCTTCCCATTCGACTTCTCGTGTTTGCATGCTGGTTTTAACAAATCCCGGGCAAACGGCGTTTACGCGGATGCCCTCAACCGCCAGCTCACGAGCTAAAGCCTGAGTCCAGCCCAATACCGCGAATTTGCTGGCGGAGTAATGTGCCAGCAGTGGTGCGCCAACTTTCGCGGCCAGTGACGCGGTATTCACGATAACGCCCTGTTTTTGCTGTACGAACTGACGGGCGGCTATCTGATTGGTAAGAAAAATACCGCGAATATTGACATCAAAGTTGAAGTCCCACTCTTCATCGGTGATATCCAGTGCACGCTGCATGGTGGAAACGCCCGCATTGGCTATTAACAGTTGATAACCACCAAGCATGGCCGTTACCTGGGAAAATCCCTCAATAACCGACTGACGGGAACGGACATCAATGCCGAAAGAGAAACAGTGTTCACCTAATGATGCCGCCGCATTTTTGGCCGCCATCTCGTTGATATCGCCGATGGCGACAGTCATGCCTTGAGCCAGTAACGTGCGGGCAATCGCCAGTCCGATACCGGTGGCACCGCCAGTGACAATCGCCGTTTTCCCCTTCAATCCTGGGTAATATCCAGGCACTGCTAATACGTTGTTCATCGTTTTTTCCTCCGGTAATGATTATTTATTACACTATTAAAACGGACAAATCAAAACAAAATTAACTTGATTAAAACATTTATCTTCATATTATGTGTTAATTATGTTTGTATTTGTTTACATTGAACGTGGTCGCACGGTATGGCGTATGCGATCAGTATCGACTAATTCCTTAAGGGACTGACCAGTCCCCTGTTAACTATCTGGAGTACGTCATGATTTTCGATTTTTTCGGTAGCAAGAAAAAAGCAGTTATCGCTATGGCTCACATTGGTGCGCTGCCTGGAACGCCGCTTTATAACGCTGATGGGGGCATTAACCGGCTTATCGACGATGTGCTAAGCGATGTGGAGAAGTTACAAGAGGGCGGGGTCGACGCCATTATGTTTGGCAATGAGAACGATCGTCCGTACGTATTTAACGCCGCGTTGGAAGGTGTCGCGGCGATGTCAGCCATTGTTCAGGCGGTAAAACCGGTGTTGAAAGTGCCATTTGGTGTTAACTATCTGTGGGACCCGAAAGCCAGTGTCGCTATTGGCGCCACCACCGGGGCCAGCTTCGTGCGTGAAATTTTCACTGGTGTGTTCGCCTCTGATATGGGGGTCTGGGCTCCAGATTGCGCCGCCGCATCCCGGCTGCGTCACAACCTGGGGCGTGATGACATGAAGCTGCTTTTCAATATTAACGCGGAGTTCGCGCACTCGCTCGATAGCCGTCCCATCGAGTTACGCGCACGCAGTGCCGTATTCTCCTCAATGGCTGATGCTATTCTGGTTTCCGGTCCGATTACCGGCGAACCGGCGGATCAATCCAACCTGCGTAAAGTGTGTGAAACGGTGCAGGATGTACCGGTATTTGCCAACACCGGCACTAACATTGATAACGTCAGTGATATCCTGAAAATGGCCGCTGGCGTGATTATCGGCACGCACTTTAAAGTTGATGGATGTACGTGGAACACCGTAGACGGTGATCGTGTGAAACGGTTTATGGATGTGGTTGAACGTCAACGTTAATAGCCAGCAAATACAGGAGGTTGTATGAGCTGTTTACTGGGTATTGATATCGGAACGACATCGACTATCGGCATATTGATTCGTTTACCGGATCACGTGCTGGGCATTGTCTCCCGTCCGGTGACGTTGTCCTCCCCGAAACCGGGGTGGACGGAAGAGTCTCCTGACGAATGGTGGAAAAATCTGGGGGAAATCACTCGGGAGCTGCTGCAAAAAAATGACGTTGTACCCGCAGACATTGTCGGAATTGGTGTTACCGGCATGCTGCCAGCAATTGTTTTGCTTGATAATAGCGGCCAGTTGCTGCGCCCCAGTATTCAGCAAAGTGACGGGCGTTGTGGCGAGCAGGTGGATCAGATGCGTGGGGAAGTGGATGCTGATGCGTTTATCCGTCAGGCGGGGAATGGTATCAATCAGCAACTGGTCGGTGCCAAAATTCGTTGGCTGGAGCAATATGAACCCGATGTGTTTGCGCGTATCGCCACCGTGTTCGGCTCCTATGATTTCATTAACTGGAAGTTGACCGGTGAGCGATGCATTGAGCAAAACTGGGCGCTGGAAGCCGGTCTGGTTAATGTCGTCACAGATGAGATTGACGATCAACTGGTGAGCTTCGCACATTTACACCGCGATGCAGTGCCTCGATTGGTCAAATCTGATCAGATCATCGGTGCGGTGACAGAGGACGCGGCACGTTGGACCGGACTGATG
Organism: Prodigiosinella aquatilis; assembly: GCA_030388725.1. Lineage (NCBI taxonomy): Bacteria > Pseudomonadati > Pseudomonadota > Gammaproteobacteria > Enterobacterales > Pectobacteriaceae > Prodigiosinella > Prodigiosinella aquatilis. Next base: position 2,462,958 of record CP128857.1, on the reverse strand, counting down.
GCCGGTACGCCGGTTGTTGGCGGCGCGGCCGATATGATAGCGTCGGCATTAGGCGCGGGTGTGACACATCCTGGCGATATTTTGCTGAAATTTGGCGGCTCGGTTGATGTATTGACCGCATCATCAACGATTCGGCCCGACCCGCGGCTGTATCTTGATTACCATCTTATTCCGGGGCTTTATATGCCCAATGGTTGTATGTCTACCGGTGGATCTGCCCTGAACTGGTTCGTGGATAATTTTGCAGGTCAGCATCTGGCCACTGCAACGGCGCAAGGGCTGTCCCTCCATCAGTATCTCGACACTCTGGCCGCCGCCCAACCGGCAGGTTCGGACGGATTGCTGTGCTTGCCCTATTTCCTGGGAGAAAAAACCCCGTTACACGATCCGCTGGCTCGCGGGGTGTTTTTCGGGCTGACGCTATCACACCATGGTGGTCATTTCTGGCGCGCACTGCTTGAGGCATATGCTTATGCGATCTACCATCATATAGAGACGCTGCGTGATATCGGCTATCCGGTCACGCGTTTTATCGTCTCGGATGGAGGTTCCCACAGTCGGCTATGGATGCAAATTGTCGCTGATGTGTTGATGGTTCCGCTCCAGCGCCTTAGTGGACATCCCGGCTCTTGTCTTGGAGCGGCCTGGACTGCGGCGATGGGTGTCGGGGTCAGCGAAGACTGGAACGGTGCCAGTGAATTTGTTCACTTCAGTGAGGTTATTATGCCGAATCCTGACAATGAGGCCTGCTATCGTGAGGGGTATCGGCTGTTCAGAGCGCTGTATGAAGGTTGCAAACCACTCACGCATCGAGGGTTTAATGAAATTTAAAGCTGTTGCCTGGGATGTGGACGGTACGCTGGTTGATAGTGAACCGCTGCATCATCGTGCGTTACTGGCCGTGTGCTCGAGCTATGGGGTCGATCTCAGTGATATTACAGAGTCCCGCTTTTGCGGTGTGCACATCAACGATGTTTGGCACACATTACGCACGCGCCTGCCTGAGGATTTGGCTCAACAGGAGTGGTTGGCCGCTATTGAAGATTATTACATCGCTCACAGCGATGAATTGGTGCCGATAGCACATGGAAAGGACGCTATTGTCGCACTCAGAAATAACGGTATTCGGCAGGCCAGTGTCTCCAATTCATCTCGACGTATTGTGGAGGCTAATCTGCGCACCATCGGGGTGCTGGAGATGATGGAATTTTTAGTGACGCTGGATGATGTCAGCGCGGGCAAACCCGATCCCGAACCTTACCGCCTGGCGACGACGCTTCTTGATTTAACTCCGGGCGATGTGCTGGCGGTGGAAGACAGTGTAACCGGCGTTTTGGGGGCTTGTGCCGCCGGGCTGACTGTAGTCAGTTATACTCAAGGCGCGCCTTTGCATCCCGGCAGCATTGCCGTCAAGGACCTGAGTAACATCACTGCGCTCGTTTTATCAGAATGATCTATTTGCCCCATTCCGAGTTGTATGCATCAGGACGGGGCAATTTCCGCACCAGAATCTTCCATCTCTCGCCATAAATCAAACAAAAACGAACATTTTTTGGTTTTAAAAAATGGTAATCTACCATAGAATTAAATGCCCGGAGAGCGGCATTCAAATAACGTCGCCGCTCATTTCTAACGGATTTGATGAATGACCGAGAGGCGTATCGCAGTGGCAGGTGATGAATTTAAGGAAAATGGCGGCGCTGCCCGCCCGCGCTATCTTTCTCAGGAGAGAAAAAATCATATTTTGGAAGCGTTGATTGGAAAGGGTAGCGTTACGGTTAGCGATGTTTCCAAAACACTGAACGTATCAGAAATGACAGTGCGACGTGACCTGATAGAGCTGGAAGCTGAAGGCCGACTGTTGCGCGTTCATGGTGGCGCGGTGCTGCCCGCAACGGAAAGTCAGACAGTTATGGATAATGAGCCTGCCAACTTTGAGGCGCGACTGCAACTGCGTGCTGACGCCAAGTCGAGGATTGCGACGGCAGCGGCGACAATTGCCAGCCGACACCTAACCATCGCGCTGGATATTGGCACCACGACTCTGATGTTGGCGGAACGCCTTCTTCATTGCGGCAGAATGAAAATCTTCACCAACAGCATCCGGGCGGCCCATATTCTGGGTCAGCGAGATGCATTGCCTGATGTCTATCTGGCTGGTGGCCTGGTACGGCAGGATGAAATGGCCATTGTGGGCCCTTCAGCACTGGCACAGTTCGAACAGCTCTGGTTCGATGTATCGTTTACCAGCGTTGCGGGGTTGACCGGTGCGGGATTGTACGACAGTTCTTTTGAAGAAACGGAAATGAAGCGCGTTTACCTGCGGCGTTCAGGTTACAAAGTCGTGCTGTGCGATTCAGCCAAGTTTCAGCATATGTCGCTAGTACATATCGCTTCGTTGCAGGATATAGATATGCTGATCACGGATATTGCACCACCGCCAGCGCTGGCGACGGCGCTTGATGTCGCTAAGGTTGAGGTATTGATTGCGAAATAGACTGGCCCCCATTTTGCCATCCAGTCTGAGCGTAGTTGTGGTTATGTCCATCATTTGGCGGGAGCAGGGCATAGTGGCAAGAAGCAAATATTGTCGCTACAATCCCTTTGTCCATTAACTAACGGAATACAAGGAGGATCACTATGCCGCGCTGTGAATTGTTTAACACTTCACATCCTTTGGGTAATTGCCATAGCTCAAGCGTTATCGGTATCGTGCTGCGATAACTCCGGCTTGAGCGAAGCAAACCACTAATCTCCTTCCCTCGGGCTTACCGGGTTATCGTCAGCGATGTTTGACGAGGTACTGTTGTACCTATAACTCTTGGGTAAGCAATGAGCACTTTACTAACTGCACAATCTCTCTGTGTTGACACACCTTCCGGTCCACTGTTGACTGATATCTCCCTCACCTTAAGTAAAGGCGACCGCCTGGGACTTATCGGTCATAACGGTTGTGGTAAAAGCACACTGTTGAAACTGCTTGACGGCACGCTCTCGCCGGCCAGTGGCCGCGTGACCAAGGCAAACCACTGTCTGTTGGCCCGCGGTGAACAACATCTTCCGATGGCGTTGCATTCCCTGACCATGCTGGATGCGGTTCTGATACAGCTCGCTGGGGCTGAGCGAGCCAGCGAACGCTGGCGGGCAGAAGCTTTACTCGCCAGCATGGGTTTTAGCGATCGGGACTGGCGTCTCGCCGCTGGAACCTTAAGTGGTGGGCAACATACCCGTTTGTTGCTGGCCAGGGCGTTAATCAGCACACCGGATTTGTTGTTGCTTGATGAACCGAGCAATCATCTGGATTTACCAACATTATTGTGGCTTGAACAGTTCCTGCAACAATGGAACGGCAGCTTTGTGCTGGTTTCTCATGACAGTCAACTGCTGGATAACGTCACGAACGGCAGTTATATCCTGCGTGATCAGACCTTGCACTTTTTCGCACTGCCTTGTACCGCCGCGCGTAACGCTCTGGCCGAACGTGACCGCAGCGACGCGTTGCGGCAAAAAGCGGAGCAAAAAGAGATCGATCGCATCACCGCCAGCGCTAAACGGCTGGCGATATGGGGCCAAGTCTACGATAACGAAGATTTGGCACGCAAAGCCAAGCAAATGGAAAAGCAGATTGGACGCCTAAAGCAGGAACAAACAGACGTGACGGCTGGCAGCCAGTGGCAACTGACGCTGCATGGTGAAGCCCTGCCAGCAGATCGTTTGTTGGAAATGAAAAACCTACAAGTGAGTCCATCGCCTGGCAGTTCAACGCTTTTTACCTTGCCTTTACAGCGCGTAAAAAGTGGTGATCGGGTGGCCGTTATCGGTCGTAACGGCTGTGGCAAGTCTTCATTATTGCGTCTGTTATGGCGACAGTATCAGCAACCGGTTGGTGACGATGCCATTCGCCTGCATCCGCGGGTCGATATGGGCTATTACGACCAAACGCTGCA